>CASFCK010000055.1 GCA_949293265.1 uncultured bacterium | reverse complement strand
CTATGATTTACTAACAATCATAATAATTAAGGACGTTTATTCATTTATTTTGATTATAAATATTTATATATATACTTAAATAAAGTTAAGCTCAACACTCTTGAATATTTTGTCATATATAAAACTCCTCGTATTAATATTTTCTAATTATATTATATTAATAAGGAGGCTAAATATTAATACGTCTTATTTTTCACGCTTACTTATTTTTCACGCTTACATTATTACAAATCAAAGATATATTAATAAAAATATTAAAAATGTCCTCAAGTATTATAAATATAGTAATACTTGAGGACATATCTTTTAGTATGCGAAAAGGTTTGAATAGTTTAATTTAGCTTATCAAACCTATACTTTCTACATATGGCTGATTTTATACCGCATTTGAAGATTAACGTCTTTTATATATAAATTTCTTAAACTATTTATCTTTTGCATCGTGCACAACAATTTGAGGATAAGGAATTGAGATGTTATTTTTATCAAAGATGATTTTAATTTCTCGATTAATGTCACGTTGCACTTGATAGCGCATTGTTTCATTACATTCGGAAACAACTCTTATTACAACTGCACTGTCGGATAATGATTGAACACCTACATAAGTCGGTCCATTTACTATTGACTTATATTTATCTTTAATTTTTCCTAAGTTTTCATTTAAAACTCTTTCCACTTTCTCTATATCTTCATTGTAACTAATCGAAATATCACAAACTGCAGTTGATAACTTAGAAGTCATATTAATTAAAGTACATATATCTGAATTGTTAATTACTTTAACATCTCCTCCAGCATCTTCGATTTTTGTTGTTCGAATCCCCATTTCTTTAACAGTTCCTCTAAATCCATCAACAACAATAATGTCTCCGATTTCAAAGGTATGTTCAAATACTATAAAGATTCCAGCGAAAATATCTTCAATTAATGGCTGTGCACCAAGACCAACAATTAAAGATAAAATTCCTGCACTAGCTAATAAGATCGATGTATCAACACCTAGTGTTCCTAAAATAGCAAAGATTAAAATAATTGCACCTAGATATTTAGCAAAACTAGAGAGCAAACTAGCTAAAGACTGCCCTCTTTTAAGCTTAAGAACAATTAGTTTTAACACTAAACGAACAATATGTGTAATAGTACAAACTGCAAAACAGAGAGATATAATTCGGGAAATAATGTAGCCAACGTAATTTATATCACTAGTTTCAAGAGGAAATTCAACAAAAGGATTTAAGATTTGATACCACAAATTATTTCTCCAATAAGAATAACCAAAAATTAAAAGTGCATAATAAACTAAAATAATAAAAATTACTATAGAATGGACTACAATCCTTAAAGTCTTGTTATCTTTAATCTTTTTCATAAATAAATTCCTTTCTAGCTATATATGAAATTAGGCAAGTGTATTAAATGCATAATTTAAATAAACTGTTGTACTTCTATAACTATCTCGTAATTGTAAAGTATAGGAAGTATCATTCATTAAATCTCCAATACTTAAAAGAATGCGAGATGAATTATCTAATGGAATAATTTCAAGTTCTAGTTCATTATCTTGATTATCTTCTGGTATTAAAAATGCAGAAAAAGTGTCGAGTTGAATATCGCCAAGTTCAACTTCTGCTTCAAAACTTGTAGAAGTTATATTTAAAGTATCTAAGATAAGTTCCATAGGTCTATAATAACTAAAAGAAATCGATCCTACATCATAGCCTTCTTGAGATAAATCTAAACGATATTCAGAAATTTTCCATAATATGATAATAATTGTCATAAGTTTCATCATTAAGACAATATAAATTCGCATCAATTAAATAACCATTAGGATTATCAATATTAAAAGTTAAAACATAATTTTGGCTTTCAATATCAAAACTAGATTCATCAATGCTTATCTCATATCGAGGAATTGGAATTGTTGTAAAATCATAGCTAAAATAAGATAAAGATGGACGATTCGCATCGTTTATTACTAAAGTATAGCTATTTTCATCAGGTTCGAGTTCGTAGTAACTGACATATAGATATCCATCTAAAGCTACTTCAAGAGGAATAACTTCTTCTGGATTATCATTATTAATAATTGAAATAGCCATATCATTTGGATCAACATCGCCTACACTTAAAGCCATATCAATAGAAGAAATACCTATTTCAAGCGCTTCATCTATAATTTCAATACCTTCATAATAACTAAAAGAAATCGTTCCTACATCATAGCCTTCTTGAGATAAATCTAAACGATATTCAGAATATAAAATTGGTAGTGTAATAGTTAAACTATTTTCCATAATATGATAATAATTGTCATAAGTTTCATCATTAAGACAATATAAATTCGCATCAATTAAATAACCATTAGGATTATCAATATTAAAAGT
>CASFCK010000054.1 GCA_949293265.1 uncultured bacterium | reverse complement strand
TATTATTATGACTTCTAATTTAGGTAGTGATTATATATTAGAGGGTCATGAAGATAGTGATGAGATGGTTATGAGTGAGCTTAGAAGGACATTTAAGCCTGAGTTTATTAACCGTATTGATGAAATTATTATATTTAATTCTCTTTCTAAGGATGTTGTTTATGAAATATTAGATAAAATTATTAAAGAGATTGAAAATAGATTAAGTGATAAAAAATTAACTATTAAAGTAACTGATAAGGCTAAAGAGTTTATTATTGATAATTCATATGATGAAAAATATGGAGCTAGGCCAATTAAGAGATATGTAAGTAGAAATATCGAAACTTTGATTGCGAGAGCTATTATTAATGAAGATATCAAGTTTAATTCTGAGGTTGTTATTGATGTTAAAAATGGTGAGTTTATTATTAAATAATTTTAAAACACGTTAGGGTTTATTTCTAACGTGTTTTTATAGTGAAATTTGGTACTTATTACTGGACAGTTTTTATATAATAAAAACAAGGGCTTTTGTACATTTTCCTTGTTTTAACTCTCATATTTGATGAAACAGCCTAATTTTGATATTATAAAGTTGTAAGAATACAAAAGGAGGCTGTTTCATGAATAAAGTATATAATAAAATTAATGATGTTGTAAATGGTTTTTATGATTTTTTTAAAAATTTTTCTAGTTCTAAAACTCTTTTAAATTTTATGCCAAAATTTTTATATTCTATTATAGATGCAGAATCTATTACTTATTCTAAAATTGCTTTATCTTTATTTTCTAGCTTTAATGGTAATATCAAATTAGATTCTCATACTAAAAGAATTTATCGTTTCCTTCACAACCCTCATTACAATATTCACTCTATTTTTGATAGTGTTATTTATGATGTTTTATCTAGATTTAAACTTGCTCATGATGATAATAATTTTCATATTTCTTTTGACCATATGTTTGACAAAACTAATTTTACTGTTTTTATGCTTACTCTTCGTATTGGTAAACAAGGCATCCCTATTTATTTTGAAGTCTTTAATGGCTCTAATAATGGTTATCACGGGGATGCTTTTAAAATGCTAAATATTAAAAAAGGCATTTTATATTGCCATAATTTGATTAAAAATTTCTTTCCTTCCGCCAATATTATTTTCTTAGCTGACAGATGGTTTGGTAATATTTTTCCTTTAATGAAATATATTAATTCTTTAGGTGACACTTTTGTTTTTAGATGCAAACAGAATCTGAAAGTTTTTTATCAAAAATATCCTGAAAAACATAAAATTTGGCTCCCTATTATTAAACTTCCACACCTTGTTCATGCTTCTAAATTATATACTGATTTAGAATTTACCAGAAATAAATATGTTTATAATTTAGCTTACTGTAAGAGTAAAGACCACAAAGAGGCTTGGCTTTTAATTACTAATGGTGACCCTAAACTAGCTAAAGCTAGATATGGTTATAGATTTGGTTCTATTGAGTTTGTGTTTAAATCTCAAAAGACTAATGGCTTTTATTTAGAAGAGTCTAGTATTAAATCTTTACATGCTTTTCGTAATTTATATTCTATGCTTTGTATTATTCAACTTTATCTTACTTGTTTAGGTACTGATATTTCTAAGAATTCTAAATCTTATAAAAATATTGGTTTTACTATTACCAGAAGAAATAAAAAAACTAATAACATATATAGAGTCATATCTAGATTTAGAGCTGGTTTAACATTATTTAAGATGGCTATTAATTGTCCAAGAAGATTTAGACTTCCTATTACTTTTACATTATATGATTCCTAATTTACTATTAGTTTATATTTTTTCAAAGTAACTTTGTTACTGTTTTTGATATGTAAAAATACATAGATTTACTTACCCTAAAATCTATATATTTTTTGACTATTGAACGAACATTTATATTCACTTTTCCCTTTATTTTCATCCCATTATTCAAAACTGTCCAGTACTAAGATAACTCATATGGACTATTTAATGAACCATCTCCTCCTGTGATTTGTGTTTCGGATGTGAGATATAAGACTGGGCGGACGGCGTAGGAGAGGGCCCCGTAGTAGCTCTTATCGACATAGCCAGTATCGATCAAAAGGGCCGCATTAATACTATCATTGGCAAAAGGAGCCTGTAACCATTCTGTTACTCCTATTGATAAGTAATCACTGTTTTTACAACTACTACTATAGCTAAAAAGTGCGGTTGACAAACAACTACTTCCTGCTGCATAGCCATAATCGCTTGGATACATTAAGCCTATAT
>CASFCK010000053.1 GCA_949293265.1 uncultured bacterium | reverse complement strand
AGTAAAATACCAATATAGGTGGTTAATATCTTTTATACCAAAATAGGTTGGTTAAGTTTATTCAACCACCCACCGATATTGGTATAGCTTTTTATGATAAAAAAGATGACCTCGTGTTATGATTATATTGCTGAGTATAATCAACAGGAGGTCACATGTATAATGATAACATAGAATTATTAAAATTAGTACACTTATCTCAATTTGATATAGATTATGAACGTACTACTGTTCATGTAGATATGTCAAACAATGAAATCACCATTAATTTATTTATAAATCCTAGTATGAGAGATTGCCCCTATTGTAAATCTACACATTCAATTATTCATGCTAGGGTATTAAAAAGAATTTATCATCCTGTCATTGAGAATAGGATATGTATAATTCTTCTACATTCCATTAAATTTAAATGTAATGAATGTGGACATTATTTTATGCAATTTAATCCAATTGTATCCGGTTCTAAAAATATCTCGACATTAGGAGAATTATATATTTTAGAAAACCTAAGGAAGAATCGTAAAACATTTAAAGATATCTCTAACGAGTTATTTATCCCTCATACTTCTGTCATTAGATGTTTTGATGAACATGTTAATATACCTAGACACAACTTAACTAAAGTTTTGTGTTTTGATGAAATCTATTCTAAAAAGCTTACTAAAACCAAATATGCTTTTGTTATATTGGATCCTATATCATCTACTGTTCTTGATATTTTAGATGCTAGATTAAAAGATTGTCTAACAGATTACTTTTCTAGGATTTCTATAAAAGAAAGATTAAAAGTTCTATATGTTAATATAGATATGTGGGAAACATATAAAATAGTAGCTGAAAAAGCATTTCCTAATGCCACTATTTGTGTTGATTCATTTCATGTCATTAAACACTTAAATGATGCTATGGACAAAATTAGGCTTCATGTCCAAAAAAGGTTTGTCGAACATAAGGACGATGATAGAAACGGCTATTATTGGCTTTTAAAAACATTTCATTATTATTTTGTCCAAGACTTCAATAATATCAAATATGAACGAAAACCTAATTCACATTACTCATATCTTTGGACTAAACACGATGTTTTAAATAAACTCCTTTCAATCGATCAGAATTTAGCTGACTCTTATTCGTTAAAGGAAGAATATAGAGAATTTAATCTTTGCGGAACATATGAAGAAGCTCTATATAAAATTGATGATTTTATTGAAAGATTCAAAAAAGCTCATTATGAAGAAATGAGGGACTTTGGTTTTCTATTAGCTCGTTGGAAATATGAAATAATAAATTCTTTCTTAATAGTTGATGGCAAACGAATGTCAAATGGTCCTATGGAGTCTTTAAATGGTAGAATTAAAAGACTTCTTTATGATGGTTACGGTTATTCAAACTTTAATAGATTTCGAAATAGGCTAATGTTTTGTTTAAATAAAAATGAGCCTACAAAATTTTCAAAATAATTGTTATTAAAAAGATTATACTAAGCTAAAAAAGGCACTGAAAATCAAATGACTTTCAGTGCTCTTATTTATATACCACCTATTTTGGTACGTATCGACCACCCACCGATATTGGTATGAGGTAACCACCTATTTTGGTGTTGCTATTTTCCCCCACACCCCCTTATTTTGGTGTAGTGCCTAAATTCCTAAAGCCTCTTTTGCTAACTTATCAGCCATATCATTATAATAATTATTGGTATGGCTTTTTATTTTATGAAAATAAATATTAATTTTATCTCTAACTTTTTCTAAAAAATTAACATACTCTAAAGCTATTTTGCTACTAGCCTTCCACTGTTTGGTATACCACTTTTCTATACCTATATAATCATAGTAAATATGAAGTTCCTTAATCCCACGATTAACAGCATAATTTATGGCATAACCGGCTCCTTTAATCTCTCCTGCAACATTACGCATGCTTGAATATTCATCGGGAAGATATTTTTTATTAAAGCTGATAATTTGATTATCATACATAAATACTCCCCCAAAGCTATAGCAGCCAGTAGCTGGATCATAAGAACCATCAATAAATACTGCTGGTTTTAAAATTTCTAATTCTGTGCCATCTAAAAAGGCTTGGGCTTCTTCGATAGATTGAAAAGATTTATATTTAGGTTTATTCATTTTAGCAATATATTCTTTGGCTTCATCCCATGATGTTAAAATCAATTTATTTTCATCATCCATCAAAGCATAATATTTTTGCTTCATTTTAGCTCCTTATGGTTTTAAATTTTTATATAAATAA
>CASFCK010000052.1 GCA_949293265.1 uncultured bacterium | reverse complement strand
GGTAATTCATTTGCCTTATACTGATAATGCCTATCACCTAAATTTTCAAATTTTAGACTAGAATAATCAAGCTTTGGTAAACTTTCATCAAGATATAGATTAATTTCTAAATTTTGAAAATCCTTCCACATTGCAGCTGGAGTTAAAAAATATTCTAAGGTGGCATATTTTAAGTCATCATCTCGATTTGCTCTACCACCTAATCGATAATTATAATTAACTCTAACCTCATATTCTTCTAATGGTTCAAAGTTTAAATTAAAGGTAATGGTATTAACTGAAACCTCAAGAGAATTAGAATGCTCAGGCTCTAAAATAACATATTGCCAATCATTTGTATTTAAATATTCGTACGAAGCATAATATTCTTTAGCAGTGTAATCTAATTTCTTATCATTAGCATAAATTGTGATAGCCTCGCCATCTATATTAGGAGAAATAAACATAGATGGTGTTGTTACTTGGCTATTATTAATGTTTTTCATTTTATACTTAACATCAATATTAGCAATAGTCTCTTTAAAATGAATATCTATTATTTCACTTGTTACTACTAAATCATCATTCTTTTGAAAAGTAATTTGGGTGGCTAAATCATTTGATTCAGGTGCTGCCATATTAGCACTAATATTTAAAGGAAAGCATAATATTAGAATTATTAATAAAATAGTAAAGTATATTTTTTTCATAAACTGAACTGGGGTTTGTCAAGTAGACAGTCCAAAGTTTAAAAATAATTAAATAACTAAAGGTAATAAATTAGGGTTGGCATGATTTCCAAATTGATTTGGGGTCATGCCTTTTAAATTTGCTTGAAACCTCTCATTATTGTAAAAATTAATATATTTATTTATAGCTTCACGAAGCTTTGTTTCATCATTCCATTTAATACCATAAAACATTTCTGATTTTAATGTGCCCCAAAAACCTTCCATAGGTCCATTATCAATACATCTACCAACTCTAGACATAGACTGTATCATTCCAGCCTCATCTAATTTTAGTTTGAATAGTTTAGATGTATATTGGAATCCTCTGTCACTATGAAATATTGGTTTTGCGTTTGGATATTCTTTCATTGCTAAATCAAATGTATCAAAGACTAATTTGTTATTATTGTGATTACTTAAAACATATGAAACAATAGATCTATCATATAGATCAATTATAGCTGATAAATATAGTTTTTGTTTTTGACCAACAACTTTAAATTCAGTAACGTCTGTACACCACTTTTGATTCTTCCAATTAGCTTTAAAATCTCTATGTAATACATTTTCTCCAACCTGTTCAGGATTTGATTTTACATGGTTACTATGTTTTTGTCTTATTCTTGCTTTTATTCGTAATTCTTTCATTAATCTATGAATATACTTTTCACTATAAGATTTATGATTTAATTGATTTATAAAAAGTGTCATACGTCTATAGCCTAAAATTCCATTATAAGCCTCATTATATTCAATTATTAATTGAGCTAATACATTATCTTGTATTTCTTTTTCAGGAATCTCTCTATTAACCCATTTATAATAGCTAGAACGTGGTATTTCGAGGATTTTACACAAAAAATCTATAGTAAATCCTGGTTTATCTTTAAATTCATTTATCGTTTCATATTTGTCTTCTTGTTTAACAAGCGAGAATCTCTTTCCATTCGTTCCTGTATTTCGATGTTTTTTTTTAATACTTCAATAACCATCTTAGAACGTTCTAATTCTTTCTTAAGCTTTTCAATTTCAATGGCTTGTTTTTCTTCAGCAGTTAATTCTTTAATAGGTTCAGCAGTAGAAGGTCTACCACGTCTATCTGAAAGACCTTCTTCACCAAGTTCATTATATTTCTTAACCCATTGATATACACTTGCATATGGAACAGAATATTTATCTGCGGCTTCTTTATAGTTATTGTCATGTGTTAATACATATCTAACTATTTCAATTCGTTCTTCCAATGTAGTCTTTCTAGCTTTCATGGTATAGACCTCACTTTTTGGATTATAATCCTTAATTTCTATACCATTATTATAATTTAAAACCCATCCCCTTACAATTGTATGTTTTGAAATATTATATTTATTAGCTAAATCACAAAATGATATTCCCCCTGATAAATATTCTTTGATTACTAGCTCTTTAAACTCCTTAGAATATGATTTGTTAGTATTAGACGTTTCAAATGCAGTTTCACCTATAACACTTCATACCTATGTACCCATTCGAATACCAAAGTTTCGCCACGTTTAGTCATGCCATATTCATTTGCTAATGCACTTGCAGATTCACCATTTAAATATCTTTTAATTATTTCTAATTTTAACTCTTTGCTATATTTTGATTTCCTTCCCATAAAAAAACACCTCCAAAGTAGACTTACAATAATTTGGAGGTTTAAACTCTTTAATTATTTTTTTTGTCTACTTTGGAGATATCATATCATGCTGTATTGCTTTTTTATTTTAAATAAATACAAAAATTATGAAATTATTACCAACAAGAAAAAATACTACCTCTAGATTTCTCTAAAAGTAGTATTTAGTCAACAGTCTGAAATTGCAGGTTTAACCTGCAATTTTTTATTTTATATCGCTAAATAATAATACATTATTGAAATCAGGCTTTAATTGTTTAGCCTCCATCTTTTTAACGATTTCTACTACCTTATCATTATATGGTGTAGCAATATTACATTTTTTACCCATATCAGAAATCACCTTGTTAATAGAATCAATTTCACAAGGTAAGCCCTTTTGAATATCTTGAAGCATACTTGCTTTTAAAAGGGCATGTTTTTTTATAGCAAGAGGAATTATCATAAAGCTTAACCATTTTTTTAGCTTACCATTATAATCTAATAGCTTAACTACATCCTTACCTTGAATTGGTTCTATTTTTATTTTAGATGCCTTAGC
>CASFCK010000051.1 GCA_949293265.1 uncultured bacterium | reverse complement strand
TTAGCAAAATATCCAAATACACCAATATTTGATATATCGCGTGGTATGGTTAATTTAGCGGCTGGTATAAGTGAGATTATAATTTGGTGTAATTTTACATATGATAAAGAAAATGAAGTTGTTTTAGGTGAATTTAGAAGTAGAGGAATATCAATTGTTGAAATTGCTAAAAAATATGGTGGAGGAGGACATCCTCAAGCTTGTGGAGCTAGCTTAAAAGATTTTGATGAAGCGAATAAAGTAATAGCTGATTTTAAAGAATTAGCTAAAAAATATAAAGGAGGATTTTAAAAATTCCCTTTTTTACTATTTTTTTAATTTGTATTAGCGATTTTTAACATTTTATTACCAGCATATAATTTAACTTTATTTAAAATAATATCATCACATTTTCCTAATATCAGTTTTAAATTCGGGCATAAAAGTGTAAAATGATATTGAAAATTCGGGCATAAAAGTGTAAAATGATATTGAAAATTCGGGCATAAAAGTGTGAGGTGATATAATTTTGTTTGTTAGAAAAGTAATTAAAGAGATGGATGAGTGGTTTTCTTTAAGAAATATTAAAAAAAAGGCTTTAGTTATAAGAGGGGCTAGACAAATTGGTAAAACGACAATTGCTTTAGACTATGCAAAAAGAAAATTTAAAAATGTAATTTATATTAATTTTATGACTGATTTAGCTGCTAAAAACATATTTAATATTAGTGATTTAGACGTTGATAAATTACTTGTACTTTTAACTGCCTATTTCTCTAAAAAAAGTTTTATCCCATACGAAACAGTTATGGTGTTTGATGAGATTCAAGAATGTCCTAATGCGAGAACTTCAATTAAAAGTTTTATGTTAGATGGTAGATTTGACATAATAGCTACAGGATCATTACTCGGAATTAGAGGATATAATAAAAATGAGTTAGTTTCTATTCCAACAGGTTTTGAATATTTCATTAATATGAAATCTTTAGATTTTGAAGAATATTTATTAGCTAGAGGTATTAGTAAAGAAATAATTGAGTTATTAGTGAAAAATATGTCACAATTAAGCCCTATTGATAATACTATGCATGAATTGATGCTTAAATATTTTAAAGAATATATTGTAGTTGGGGGAATGCCAGAAATTGTTGATGTTTTTTTAAAGACATCAGATATGAGCCTTGTTCATAAACTTCAACAAAACATTTTAGAAGAATATAAAGATGATTTTGGCAAACACCTTGGACGTGACAATAAACCATATGTTAATAAGACTGAACTTGCCAAAATATTGGCTGTTTATAATACTATTCCTAGTCAATTAGCTAAAGAAAATAAAAAATTTCAATTTAGCTTGATTAAAAAAGACGCTAGAATTAAAGAATATTATGATGCTTTAATTTGGCTTTGTGATGCTGGTATAGTTTCTATATGCAACAATTTAAATACTTTAGATATGCCACTTGATGCTTATAAAATAGATGAGCAATTTAAAATATATTTTAATGATACTGGCCTTTTAATTTCTATGTTTCCAGAGGGGACAGCATCATCAATTTTAAATGGTGATTTAGGAATTTATAAAGGTGCTATTTATGAAAATATAGTAGCTGATATGTTAGTTAAAAATAATAAAAAGTTATACTATTATTCTAAAAATAGCGGTTTAGAATTAGATTTTGTTATAGAATTAGATAATAATATAATTCCACTTGAAGTTAAAGCTACTGATGGTAGAGCTAAGTCTTTAAAAGAAGTTATAACTAATGCTAAATATAATGTTTCTAAAGCTATTAAGTTATCTAGTAAAAATATAGGTTTTAGTAATAATATTATTAATATTCCTTATTATTTGACTTTTATATTGTAAAATTCTGATATTAAATATTATAAAACACCAGGATTTTTTTAAATTGCCCATACTATATTAACTTGGATATATTTTTTAAATACCCTTCTCTCGTATAATAGTGAGTGTAAGAATTGGTTACTCTTACACTTCTAAGATTCTAGATATTTTTTATCTTGATTCTAGTAAACAAGAATAATAGCTTCTAGTATTTAATTCATGATATAATTAAATTAGGATTAAATATAAATGAAGATGTTTATGTGTTAGCATCATTAAATAATTAATGCAAATATATAAAGGGGAATTAATAAATATGGTTAAATAAACCGTATTTATTACAAGTTACAAGCGTATGATATATACTGATATATGGAATTTAATAAAAAAATATGAAAAAATAGTTATTTTTAGACACACTAGACCAGACCTAGATGCTTTAGGAAGTCAAATAGGACTTGCTCAA
>CASFCK010000050.1 GCA_949293265.1 uncultured bacterium | reverse complement strand
TTACTCCTTTCTTACAATTTAATAGATTATATCATCCATCTATTAGGGATGTTATAATATAAATGCACTGTGGATCTTTATCTGTACAACTAAGGCTAATTTTATATTTAGACCTTTTGAAGGTGATTATTACCACAGTCTTTTTTCTAATTTTAATTAGGTTAATTAAGGCTCTGAGAGACCTTTTATGATGAACGTGACTAATTGATTGAAGAACTTCCTGTGGATTAGAACAGTGCACAATTATTTATTTTTATTGGAGGTGTCTGAATGACATATTTTGTAGGCATTGATATTGCCAAATTCAAACACGACTGCTTCATTGCCGATGATTCAGGTTGTGTAATAAGAGAACCTTTCTCTTTTAAAAATGATAAGGATGGGTTTGAATTTTTTCTATCTATCCTTAAAAGCTTAAAGACTAAAGGACAAATAAAAATAGGATTTGAATCTACTGGACATTATCATTTCAACCTGAAGCTCATGCTAGAAGCTAATGGTTTTGATTATGTTGAGTTTAATCCTCTTTTAGTTCACAAGTTTGCCACCACACAGACTTTAAGAAGAACCAAAACAGATAAGAAAGATTCTAAACTCATAACCAACTATTTAATGACCATAGATTACGAACCCTATGTAAATTCATTTTATCATATTAATAATCTAAAGTCATTATGTAGATTAAGAGAAACTTTAATTACTGATAGAACTAGGTTCTTAAATCAAACAACTAGCTATCTAGATCAAATTTTCCCTGAATTTAAGCCATTATTTGATAATGGTTTAAATAAATCTGCATTTTATCTTTTAACTCATTATATGACACCTAAAAAGATGTCTAAGCTAGATTCTAACAAATATAGTAAGATGAAAGCCGAATTAAAACATCCAATTTCTTATCAAAAAATATGCCAAATTAAAGATGCTGCCATAAATACTATAGGTCATTCTTCTGAAGCTTTAGAATATGCATTAAAAACATCTTTAACTACTTATCTATTTATTGATAACGAAATTGAAAAGTTAGAAAATAAAATCAGTGAAGTATATCTTTCCTTGGATTATAAGATTCATACCATTAAAGGCATTGGTATCTTAACAGCTGCGGGTATAGCTAGTGAAATTGGTAATTTTGATGCTTTTATTACTCGTAATCAAATCTTAGCTTATGCTGGTTTAGAGCCTAGTAAGAATGATTCTGGAGAACATAATGGAAATGGTAAAATGGTCAAGCACGGTTCATCCTATTTAAGAAAGTATTTGATGAATGCTGCTGAAACATTTTATATCTATAATCCTTCAATTTCTGATTTCTATTGGAAGAAAAGAAATGAGGGTAAGCATCATAGAGTTGCCTTATCTCATGTTGCTAGAAAACTTGTTAATGTTATATTCACTTTAGAAAAACATAAGGTTGATTTTAATCCTAACCTTGTGAAATAAATATACGGCGATATTTATTTCAAATAATTAATATCATCCTCAGATTTTAAAAAATCACAAATTTGAGGATTTTTACTTTTGTCATAATTAACTTTTTTTATTTTTTTATAATTAAGTACTTGATTAATAATAGTTAATCACCCTCTTCTAATTTATATTATACTACAAAATTATTTATATTACATTATTTCTTCTACATATGAAACATAATCTAGGCTCATTAAAGCCTCTACTATGTCCTTATGCTTTTTATAGGTTAAAACATCCTTATTATTAAGTTCTATAGAAATAGTATATACAGCTAGACTAGTATTTAAATAAGCCTTTTGAATCTCCAACTCTGAAATTCTCATACCAAGTTTTCTAATAGTGGTAGTAAAATTTGCTAAATACATACTTTTAGTAAGCTCTAAATGTATTTGCATATGCATAGACTTTTCCTTTAAAACAACCTCTATTTTACCTAAAAGAGCCATACAAATCATTGCTAATACTGCTCCAATAATACTAATCGTATAATAGCCGCTGCCTAAAGAAACTCCTAAAATAGCTACAGAAAATAAACCAATTGTGGTGGTTAGTCCTTTAATTCTATTTTTAGAAGAAATAGTTATTGAGTTAGCACCTATTAAGGATATAGCAATTATACTTGCAAAGGAGAGTGCATAAAATTTAGAAGCTATTATTGAATCACAAATTGAAGCTATTGTTGTACTTAATACTATCATAATATAAGTTCTAAGGCCAGCAACATGTCCTCTTCTAGCTCTTTCATAGCCAAAAATAGCACCTATAATCACAGATAAGATAATTCTTACTATAATCGAATAAATTGTTGTATTTAATAACCACGAACCTATTAACTTAGCTATTGGATCTTGCATTTTTTCTCACTCCTTTTCTATTTAAATCCTCTAATAAAGCCCTCTCTTGATTAATAATAGCCTCATTAAAGGCCTCCTCATCTAAATCATTTTGAGGAACATTTTTTATTTCTGATTGAATTTTATTAATTCTTTCAATTAATAGTTCTAAATTTGTTTTAAGCTTACCATCATTTTTAATCTCACAAACTACAATTTGATCCTCTAGTTTGAATGAATATGATT
>CASFCK010000049.1 GCA_949293265.1 uncultured bacterium | reverse complement strand
TCCTGGAGGTGGAGAAGCTTCCAAGGGTTGGGCTGTTCGCCCATTAAAGCGGCACGCGAGCTGGGTTCAAAACGTCGTGAGACAGTTTGGTCCCTATCTGTCGTGGGCGTTGGAAATTTGAAGAGAGCTGTCCTTAGTACGAGAGGACCGGGATGGACATACCACTGGTGCACCAGTTGGCCTGCCAGGGCCACAGCTGGGTAGCTAAGTATGGAAAGGATAAACGCTGAAAGCATCTAAGCGCGAAGCCTCCTCTAAGATAAGATTTCCCAATTAGTAAGTTCCCATATAGACGATGTGGTAGATAGGCTGGGTGTGGAAGCGTGGTGACACGTGGATGTTCCCATCCCGAACACAGAAGTTAAGCACTTTAACGCCGATGGTAGTACTATGTGCAAGAGTAGGAAGCTGCCAGGCTGTCTCTTTTAATTTTATATTTACAATTATTTTATATTTTGTTATAATAATGATACGCCTACGTAGCTCAGTTGGTTAGAGCATCTGACTGTTAATCAGAGGGTCCTTGGTTCGAGTCCGAGTGTGGGCGCCATTTTTTTATATTTCACTATATCGATTGATATAGTTTTTTTTATAGAATAAGTTTAATTAAAACATATTTAAAAATTGTTTAGATTTTGAATTTCTTTAGATGTTTTTTAAGGAGTTAATTATGCAAAAATTTATAATTGAAAAAACCTATTTTAATAATCAGACACTACCTCAAGATTTAATCTATCAATGTAATAAAGTATTAAGATTTAAGATTAATAATAGGTTTATAGTTTGCGTAGATAAAGTCAATTATATTGTTCAAATTACAAATATAAGTGATAAAAATTTGTCATATAACATTATAGAAAAAATAACTTTAGATACAGAAATAGATCAATATATCACTATTATTCAAGGATATCCTAAAGGTGATAAATTTGAAGAAATAATTAAACATGGAACCGAACTAGGTGCATTTGAATTTATTCCTTGTATAATGAAAAGAACCCAATTTAAAATTGATGAAAAAAGACAAAATTCTAAAATTGAAAGATTTAAAAAAATAGCTAAAGAAGCAAGCGAACAATCAATGCGTAATATTGTTCCTGAAATTAATTCATTTATTAAATTAAATCAAATTGATTTTTCAGTTTATGACTATGTTTTTGTTTGTTATGAAGAACAAAGTAAATTAGGTAATCATCAAGGATTTAAAGAAAAAATACAATCGTTAAATAAAGGCTCAAAATTAGCATTTTTAATAGGTCCTGAAGGTGGAATCGATCAGGAAGAAGTAGAGTATCTAAGTGAATTATCTAATGTATATTTTATTAGTCTAGGCAAAAGAATATTAAGAACAGAAACTGCTTCTTTTTATGTATTAAGTATATTATCTTATGAAAGGGAATTATCGTAAATGAATAAAGTTGGATTGATAACGCTAGGATGTAAAGTTAACATATATGAATCAAATGCCATAGAAGAATTATTAAAAAAAGAAGGTTATGAAATAGTAGACGTCTCAGAAAATTGTGATATTTTTATAATTAACACCTGTACTGTAACTAATACAGCTGATCAAAAATCAAGACAGATGGTTAGTAAATGTCGTAAATTGAATCCTTTTGCTATTGTGATCGTGATGGGATGCTATATTCAAACTAGTAAAAATACTAATATTGATGCTGATATTGTCATAGGTAACGGCAATAAAGATAAAATAATTGAGCTATTAAATGAATATAAAAAAGAAAAAGAAAAGAAAATTGCAATTTTAGATATTATGCAATTGCATAAATATGATAATTTATTAGTTTCAACCTATGATCATGCAAGAGCTTTTGTCAAAATTGAAGATGGATGCAATCAATTTTGTGCATACTGCATAATACCTTATGCAAGAGGTCCTATTAGATCTAAGCCAGCTGATATGGTGATTAAAGAGATTAATGCTATCGTAAACAATGGTTTTAATGAAGTTGTATTATCTGGTATTCATACTGGTAAATATAATGATAATGGTTTAAAATTAAGTGATTTAATTGAACGAATAATAAATGAAACTAAACTACAAAGATTAAGATTATCTTCAATAGAGATTAATGAAATCGATGATAAATTGCTCTATCTTTTAGAAAATAGTCAAATTATAGCTAGCCATTTTCATTTACCACTTCAATCAGGTTCAGACACAATATTAAAATTAATGAATAGGCCTTATGATAAAGCCTATTTTAAAAACAAGATAGCTAAAATCAGAAATATTAGACCAAATATTTCCTTAACTACCGATGTCATAGTAGGGTTTCCAAATGAAACAGATGAATTATATATTGAAAGTAAAAACTTTATTAAAGAGATTAATTTTTCATATTTACATGTATTTCCTTATTCTAAAAGAAATGGAACTAAAGCTAGTTTAATGCCACAAGTAAATGGTATCGTTAAAAAAAACAGGGCTAAAGATTTAAATGAACTATCATTAACATTAAGAGAAAACTATTACAAAACAAACCTAGGTAATATTGAAGAGGTCTTATTCGAAAGAAGAGAAGGACTTTATTTAATAGGTCATACTTCTAACTTTATAATGGTTAAAGTTAAAACAAACTTAGATTTAATAAAACAAATTCATAAAGTTATTTTAGTAGAATCTAATAAAGATGTCGTAATAGGAGAACTTATCTAAGTTCATATACTTTTCACAATTATTTGTTTCAATCAGTTATAATTATACGCGAGGTGATACTTTGACACTAGATAAAAAAAACAAAATGGTAAGCATAATTTTTGCAGGTATTTATATTATTTTATTTCCATTAGCTATTTTTTATAATGTTTCAAACGATAATACTATTAGATGGTATATGTATATACTTTATGCTATATTATCAGCTTTTATTATTTTAATATTTCCTTATTTAAAAAATAGATTTAATATTGAAGTTTTACCATTAGTAAGAATTATAATTTTATCATTCATCTTAATAGCTGTTTATTGTGGTGACATGTTCGATTTTTATCATTTAATTCCTTCATGGGATCTGATATTACATTTTATTTTTGGTTTTATAGCTACATTTATCGCTTACCTTGTAATAAAAAATATCTTTTTAAAAGAATTAAATAACACTAAAGGTGTTATATTAAGCATAATAAGGTGAACCCTTAAAGTTGGACTAAAGTAAAATTAATTTAATATTACATTATTTGTGGATTGATGTCTATATTTTATAGGTGTCAATCCTTTTAAT
>CASFCK010000048.1 GCA_949293265.1 uncultured bacterium | reverse complement strand
ACATCTTTTTATATCAGATTTCGACCTACTTTCTTAGTGGGTGTTTTGCATTGGTCAAATTGTCAATTTTTCTATTGACAGTTATACCGATTGCTTTTTCATCGTCATTATAGCTTTTTTAAAACTATGAAAAAACCATAAACTTGTAAAGAGATTGTAAAAAAGTTGTAAAAAAACACTAGATATCGATAGTTAATCACTATCAAAAATCTAGTGTTATATTTAAACATTGATATAGTTTTTTTTATTATCTAGATATAAAGTAAGGGTAGGAGTTGAGGGGATAATTGTTTCTACAAATTTAAAATCATCACCGCTATTAGATTCATAAAATTCATTTACTCCGTATGAATAACCTTCAACAAATGAATATAAATTAGATAAATCAACCTCTGTTCCGATGTTAATTAAGCTTAAATCATCAGTAGCTATTGTGATTACAGCTAGATTCTCTACTAGTTGCATAAATATATTAAACTTTAATTGACTTAGATAGTTATTATCTCCTATAGTTGTAGGAATTACTTCTAATCCAACTGAATCTAACATTTCATTATCAGTAATTTCGGCCAAATTTAAGCCGACATTATAAGTGTTACTTTCAGTTAATTCTAAATTAGTTATGACATTAGTATAATCCATATTTTGATTGATTGTTAATCCATCATAAATAGCACTCATGATTGTATCACTAAAACCAAAACCAAAATCTAATAAATAATATAATATATTATTAATAAAATCTTCATCTTTGACTTTTAACATCTTCTTATAATCCCGCTTTGATTGAAAAATACTACCTACCTTTACCTTTTCATGACGATACATATAAACAAAACCATCTTTATAAAAAATTTCAAGCGTTCTATCTTCCCCACCGTTTAAATCACCAACAAGATATGGAACATCATTATTGGCAAATAATATAACCGGAATATCACTAAATTTAGCATAAATTAAAGGATAAACAGAGCCATCAATCCGCTTAACTTTAATTTCTATAGGTATTGTCATATTAATAGGTATTGTAGCAATTGTAGCATTTATTTTAAATGTGCCTAAAATATTAAAATCTGTTAATAAAGCTGTATTAAATGCTGTTTTTACAAGTGGGTTAAGCATATTTAGATCGTAATAAGAAACTTCTGGTACAATAATTTCATCATTAAATAAACCAACTAAAGATATAGTTACCGATTCAATTGTCAAATCACTTAAACCTAAATTGCCTATTTCAATACTGTTAAGATTATTGTTATGATCAATTACTATTCCAACATTAATCAAATCATTATCACTATTAATAACTATTTCTAGTAATTTATTTTCTAAATCTTCTGAAAATATAATTTTTTCAATTAATTTAGCAAAATCAACCTTATCAATAATATCAACAATATTAAATCCTTTTATATCTTCAATTCCATTTTCAATATCAGAAAAATCGAAGTTCAACATGCTAGATATCGTATCAATAAGTTCAGAAATATCCTTTTCTGTCGCCATAAAATTCAATGTTTTATTCTCATTGCCATCATTTAAAGCTAAATTATCATAAATAACATAATACATTATATTAGCTTCAACATATTTACGATAAAACTCTAAGTAGTGAACATCATCGACATTTATAACAGCCTTTATTTCGAAGTTATTAGTTAAATTGATATTACCAACTACATTATAAATAGTTCCATTTAATTTAACATTACCATTTAAATTTAAAGTTATACCATTTTCTTTTGTGACTTTTAACAAATGATCTACTAAATCTAATATTACATTTAAAGCATTATAATCTAAATAATTAATATTTGGCATATTATTTACAATGCTACCATTATTTAATGTAGCAAAATTGTTTTCTAGCTTAATATTTTCAATAAATAGATCACTTATAGTTATTATATTATTATTGATATTTATACCAATCTTACCAAGCATTGGTAATTCTAAATTAAGATTTATTCCATCAGCAACTAAAATATTTATTGAATTAATAATGTCGTATATATTAATATTTAAATCATTACTAAATTGCAAATCAAACATTTCTAAAGCTTTACTCAATAATGTGTCAATTTCAGAAATGCTTAAAGAAATGCCTATATTGCCATATGCCAACTTAATTATATTATTTTCATAATACACTAAAATACTATGACATAAATTAGAATTGGTAATAAAATCAATTTTACCACTAACAACAGCATCTTTAAAATTAACATTCAGATCAACATTAATACTAAATTTAGTTGTATTAGCTACTAATTTAGTATTAAATTTAATATTTAAAGTGTTAGAGAATAATTCTACTAAATTAGATATATTATTCTTAATAAACATTAAATTATTATGATTAAGTGTTACTTCTTCAGTGATAGTAGGAATTTCAATATCACTCATACTAGTAGTAATAGTAGTGTTATTAATTAAAATATTTTTTATCTTAAAATCACTTATACTAATATTTAATTTGTTATCAATAGTTATATTAATAATGTTATCAAAAATATTTAAACCTAAAGTTAATACACCATCAGCAAAAGATAAAGAATATAATAAACTATTAATATCTAAAGCCAGATCAGCACTTAATAATTCCTTAAGATTAATACTAATAATGTTATTATTGAACTTAATAATCACTTCATCATTAAAATAAGTGACTTCAAAATTAATTAGTTCATTAATATATATATTAGCATAAATGTTTAATTCTTTATTAATATTTATTAATGCTTTAACATCTAAATCATTAATATTTGAATTAACACTAAAACTATATGTATCAAATAATAACAAATCTTTAATAATAGGAAGATATGTTAAAAGATCATTAATATTAACATAATTAATATCTTTAATGACAGCAGGGTAATCTTTAGTATTATTTATACTTACATTAATTTGGTTTGTTTTTTCTAATATATAAATTCCTTCATTAACATCTATTTCTAAATCTAGGCCTAGTAATCCTATATTTAATTTATTTGTAGATGTTGTTATTGAATCAATTATATTATTTAAATCTAAGTCTAAATTAATAATACTTAAATCATTAATAATATTGATGATATCATTAATGCTTCCACTAACACCAACATTACCACAATTTAAATAAAGAATATTATCTATATAATATAAATCTATAACTATTGTATTAAATGTAATGCTTCCACTAATATTAAGATTCTTGTCGATAATAAACTTTCCTTCAACTAAGCCATAATTGAAACAAATTTCTATATTATCTTTTAATTTTGTCATTATTTTATTTATAACATTTATTATGTTATCTAGGTCCGTTTTAACTAAATTTGCTTCATAGGTCTTTTCTTCTATTTTATTACCGTTTGTTATATTTACTTTAGTATTAGTTATTGTAATATTATTTATTACT
>CASFCK010000047.1 GCA_949293265.1 uncultured bacterium | reverse complement strand
ATAAAAGAGCTTAAAAAAAAGAATAATAATACCTATATTGTAAAAACAGATAGTGGCGATTACGTTTTTTCTGAGGATGTTATTATTAAGTATAAGCTAATGCCTAATAATGTTATAGATGAGGCCGTAATACCATTAGCTATGATTGAAGAGGATGTTACTAAGCTTTATAATCAAGCTTTAAATTACGCTATTAATTATGGTAAAAGTCTAAATATGATTAGAAATTATTTAAAAACTAAAAATGCAAGTCCAGCTACTATAGATGAAATAATTTCTAGACTTTTAAAAATAAAAATAATTAATGATGTTAATAATATAAATAATCGAATATTAACCTTGATTAAAAAAGGAAATGGGAGATTATTAATTAAAGAAAAGCTTTTAGCTTTAAAATTTAATATAGAAGATATTAATAATGCCCTAGATAATATAGATGATAGCTTATATTATGAAGGATTGAATGATTTAGTAAATAAAGTAAAAGGCAAGTATGATTTATCTAATATAAAGGATATAGCTAAATTAAAACGATATCTTTTATCAAGGGGATATACTTATTTAGAAATTGAAAATGTAAATATAAAGGGAAGTATTTAAATAAAATAGATCCTATAAAGTAGACACACCAAAAAAGGTGTAGATTCTACTTTGTAGGGTCTTTTTGTCGTTGTATAATATTAATAATAAGAAAAGAGATGATTTATTATGGTAAAAAAATATTTTACACCTGAGCAAGTTGAACAATTAAGGCAAAATAAATATGTTAAAAATGTTAGTGAGAAAGCAATAACATATACTGAAGAATTCAGAGAAGTATTTCTTTTAGAATACAATACAGGAAAACTTCCATCTCAAATTTTGACGGAAATGGGATTTGATTGTAAAGTTTTAGGTAGGAAACGAATACAGGCAATATCAGAAAGAGTTAGAAAGCAATCTATTCGTCCAGAAGGATTTAAAGATACTAGAGTTGATAATCCAAATATGGGTAGACCATCTACTAGAGAATTATCTCAAGAGGAAATTATAGCTAAACAAAAAGCTGAAATCGAATTATTAAAAGCAAAGGTTGAATTCTTATTGGACCTGAAAAGACTAGAAAGGGAGGCGATGTGGGCAGCATCAAAATCAAAGAAAAAGAAATCTTCAAAATGATATATAAATTAAAACTTAAACATAAAGAAAAATTAAATATCAAATGGATGTGTGAAATAGCTAGAGTGTCTAGATCAGGATACTATAATTATGTAAAGAATTTAACTTCTTCTAAATATCTATTAAGGGAAGAAAAGGATAAAGGAGATTTCGAACTAATCATGCAAGCATATAAGTTTAAAAATAGACATAAAGGTGCTAGAGCTATAAAAATGACATTGGAACGTCATTATGGTATTATAATGAATCTTAAGAAAATAAGACGTTTAATGCGTAAATTCAAATTGAAATGTCCAATTCGTAAAGCAAATCCATATAGAAGGTTAGCAAAAGCATTAAAGACAAATAATTATCATGATAATAAACTAAATAGAGAATTTTATAATGGCAATCCTGGTGAAAAGTTACTTACAGATATAACATACATCTTCTATGGACCAAATAGAGATGTAGCATATTTATCTACCATAAAAGATTCAGTGACAACAGAAATATTATCTTACAAATTGTCTTTATCATTAGAAGAACAATTTGTTTTAGATACAGTTAATCAATTAATGACTGACAAGAAAGTTCCTATAACTGAAAATACAACACTTCACTCAGATCAAGGATGTCACTATACAGCTATAGCATATCAAAAGTTATTAAAAGATTTAAATATAATTCAATCAATGTCAAGACGAGGAAATTGTTGGGATAACGCTCCTCAAGAATCATTCTTTGGACACATGAAAGATGAATTACATTTAAAAGAATGTATAGATTTTGAGGAATTAAAACAAGAAATTGATGATTATATGGATTACTATAATAATTATAGATATCAATGGGATTTAAATAAAATGACTCCAGTTGAATATAGAATATATCTTCTTGAAGGTGGACAACCTTTACTTAATAAAATAATAAAAGCTGAAAGTACAACTGTACAATCAGCTTCATTATGATTAAATTTTAATCACGAATCCCCTAGGGGATTGAATACTTCAATTAAATAATACACCTTTTTTATTTGTGTCCTTGACTTTGGGTACTATTTAAAATGTTGTTTTATATACTTCCTTTTTCTTTTAGTCTTAAAAGCTTAAATATTATCTGTTGAGAAAATACTTATAATATTATATAATTAACCTATAAGGATAAACTATTTTAAAAGGAGAATATTATATGGCAATTAGGGAAAGAATAAACAAAGATTTTTTGTATTATTTTGACCAAGGCCTATGCTTAGATGCGTACAAGGTTTTTGGTAGTCATCTTATAAAGGATGAAAACGGTAAAAATATTGCTTGTGAATTTTGCTTATACGCTCCTAATGCTAAGCGTGTGGAAATTGTTGGAGAGTGGAATAATTTTACTATGAACCAGCAGGAGCTTTATTGCATTGATGAAAAAGGAATATGGTATGCTAAATTAGAAGGAGATTATGAGTGGCAAAGGTATAAGTATTTAATTACAACCAAAAGCAATGATAAGATTTATAAGGCAGACCCTTATGCCTTTTACAGCCAAATTAGACCATCTACCGATTCTAAGGTCTATGATATAGATGGCTATAAATGGAATGATGATGTGTGGATGTATACACATCCTAAGGTTTATGATAAGCCAATGCTTATTTATGAAATGCACTTAGGATCATGGCGCAGAAAGAGTCCTAATGGAGAATTTTATATGTTTAATGAAATAGCTCCTATGCTAGTTGAATATCTTAAGGATTATGGCTATACTCACGTTGAGGTGATGCCTGTTTATGAACATCCTCTTGATGCTTCATGGGGCTATCAGGGAACCTCCTATTATGCAGTAACACCACGTTATGGTGTTCCTAAGGATTTTATGTATTTTGTAGATTTATTACATCAAAATGGAATTGGCGTAATTATGGATTGGGTTCCAGGTCATATTTGTAAGGATGCCCATGGCCTATATATGTTTGATGGTACAACTCTTTATGAATATCCTAAAGAAGAGGATAGAGAAAATAAGGAATGGGGTACAGCTAATTTAGATTTAGGAAAAGGTATTACTAGATCATATTTATTTTCAAATGCTTTATTTTATATGAAGTATTTTCATATTGATGGATTTAGAGTAGATGCGGTTAGCAATTTAATATATTATTTAGGTAATCAAAATCGCGGTATTAATCATGGTGCATGTGATTTTTTACAAAGGCTATCAACTCATATTTTTAAAGAGGATGATAGAGTTTTGTTAATGGCTGAGGATTCCTCTAGCTATCCTAATGTTACAAAGCCTGCTAGTATTGGTGGTTTGGGATTTAACTTTAAATGGGATATGGGCTGGATGAATGATACGTTAAAATATTTTAAACTAGATCCTATCTATAGAAAATATCATCATAACCAGTTGACTTTTTCAATGATGTATTATTATAACGAGCAGTTTATATTGCCATTTTCTCACGATGAGGTTGTTCATATGAAGGGCTCACTACTAAATAAGATGCCTGGTGATCAATGG
>CASFCK010000046.1 GCA_949293265.1 uncultured bacterium | reverse complement strand
AACATCTTTTTATATCAGATTTCGACCTACTTTCTTAGTGGGTGTTTTGCATTGGTCAAATTGTCAATTTTTCTATTGACAGTTATACCGATTGCTATTTAACATTTAACTATTTTTTCTAATCTTCTTTGCATTTGAGGAGTTAATTTCTTCTTTGCTTTTAATGATTTGGCAAACATAGGTAATTCAGAACTTAAATCATCATTAAGATCTTCTAACATTGAATTGGCAACTTGTTCTCTTTCTTTTTTAGTTAAAACTGGTAAATATTTATTTTTGCCACTCTTAATATAAGTATAAATTAATCTTTGAATTCCATTAATTGCTTTATCCTTATCATATGTTCCATCTAATAAAGATTTATAAATTTTATCTTCTATAACTTTATAATTATTATAAAATTCTCTTTCATTATCTAAGATTAGTTTAGATTCACCTAACCGATCATATTCAATATTGCTATTCCAATAAGAATCTAAATTTGTTTTCTTATACCCTAAAATATTCTTCATACCATCCTATTGACTAATTTATTTCTTAATGCTACAATTAAAGCACAAGAGGCAGTTGTCATTGTTATACGTATTAACGTGTGTCGACAACTACCTTTTTTTATTAATCCTTTTTAAATATCTTATTTTTGCTTTATCACTTTTATCAAATTGATAATTTCTTAAAAGATTACCAAACGAAGATTCATCATCCAAATAAGCATACTTTTGAATATATGCTTTTTTATTATCAGATAAATTCGGATTCTTATTTAACTTCATATTCTTTTTACCTTTTGTTATTTTTTGATGTGTTAATAATAATCCTTTAAATTTATCTTTCTTTAGCTTATATACATACATGGGATGCTTTCTTCTTTTACTAAAAACAAATAAAGGTAATCTTAATAATCCTGCTTTAATCCTTCTTAATAAATTAGCCAACTTTTACCTCCTTTCTTAATTTTTATTTTTCCAATTAATTGGAAAATTACTTTAATAGAACTTTTAACTCTAATATCTTAGCCATATTAGTAGCTGGTTATTTTGTCTCACTTCCATCAACTTTAGGTACGTACCACACTACCTCGCAATTTAATCGTTTGCCAACGCTTTAATTTATATTTCTATATTCATTAATATTTAGTTGTCAAAGAACTTAATTTGTTAATTTTTTATTTTTTTGCTATAATATAAGTGTGGTATTTATAAAGCCACATAATAGGAAAGTTGTTAACTCATGCATATATATTTACATAAGGAGAAAAATATATATGATTGATGAAAATGAACTTATTAAATTTTTAACTCAAAAAACTAAAGACATTCAACTTCAAAATGGTTTTAATTTATGGTTGAAAAATGTTAAAGTCAGTAAAAGAAATGGAACATTTGATTTTTATAAATATCTTTTAGCTAGATTATTAAAACAATTAAATCTTTTTAATGTTAATTCTTTCCATCAAATAACTAGTGAAATCATTTTAAATCTAATTAATTTCTATCAACAACAAGGATTATCAAACAATACCATTAAGAAATATCTTACTGGTCTTAAAACTGTTGTTAATTATCTTGTAGAATGTGATTTTATTTCTTCACCTAATTTTATTCTTCCTCATATTAAAGAAACAAAACCACAAATAGAAATTATTGAAGAATATGATATTCAAAAGATTTTAGAATATTTAAATAATTCTAACGATAATCAAATGAAATTAGCTTTTATGCTTTTTCTCACTACTGGTATTAGAAGAACAGAATTGATTAATATAACTATTAAAAGTATTGATCTTAAAAATAATATTATTCATCTTCCACATACCAAAAATGGTTATCCTAGAGATATTTTTATCATCGATGAAACTAAACAATTAATCATTGATAATATGTCAAAATTTAAAGATCAAGAATTTCTGTTTACTAAATCAAATGAAAATAAGCAAGCTAGTACTTCTTTAATTGATTTTTACTTTTACAAAATAAAAAGGGACTTAGATATAAAAATACTAAGTCCACATAAATTAAGACATACATATGCTACCCATTTAATTTTAAATGGTGCAGATTTAAATACTGTACGTTTATTATTAGGTCATACATCTTTTGAAATGACTCAAAGATATATTGATTTTAATTCTAAACATTTAGAACAAATCAATAGAAAGTGTAATCCAATCAAGAAATTAAAAAAAATAGCATGAGGGACTACAACTTTCCTTCATGCTGTTTTGAATCATTTTTATATTTTCTTGCTAGTTTTTAAGCAATTTATTATCAAAAAATTGGCAGGACTAGCTAGATTCGAACTAGCGCATGAGGGAGTCAAAGTCCCTTGCCTTACCACTTGGCTATAGTCCTAGGGTGCCCCTTACGGGGCTTTGGGATGTTAATTTGAAAAAGATATTTTTAGACACCTTTGTGTCCGTGCTATATTCTACTAAAAAAACTCCGTAATTGCAAGCATTTTATTATTAAAATGCTATTTTTTTGCCTAAAAAGGCTTTTACTAAAGGGCCTTTTTATATTCCTTAACAAGCTTGTTAGCTTCTTTTACAAATTTAGTTAATTCAGACCAGTCTGCTAGTTTACAACCACTAGCTTTAGCGTGTCCTCCACCTTTATAGGCATTAGCTAACTTATCTACATCTGGCCCTCTTGATCTTAATCTAACTCTAATTTCAGCAGGATATTCAATTATTAATGCCCAAACAGGATAGCCAGGAATAGTAGAAATAACATTAACTTGATTAGCTGCATCTTCGTAGCTAATACCATATTTTTCAACTATTTCTTTTGTTACTTTTATATAAGCAAATCCAGATTTAGTTAGTTTAAAGTGGGATAGAACATAACCTTTAAACTTAATTACATCTAAAGATTCTATACTTAAATATCCATCTATTTTAGCAATATCAACACCATATTTAAGTAATTCAGCTGCACAAATAAAAGTTTCTGATGTTACGCTGTCAAATCTAAACCTACCTGTATCGGTTACAAGACCTGTATATAAACATATTGCAGCATCTTTATTAAGTTTTAAATTAGCATTAGTTAAGAATTCATATATCATTTGTGTACAAGATGGTTTTTCTTCACAAACCCATTCTATATCACCATAATTGTCTACTGGTATATGGTGATCAATTTTAATAATCTCTTTTGCTAATTTAAATCTTTGGTCTAATAATCTTTCACTATTTCCACAGTCAACACATATAGCTAAAGCATTGTCATATACATTATCTTCTATGACATCAACTTCACCTAAAAATTTAACATAGCTTGCCATTTCACCAACAGCATAGACTTTTTTATTAGGGAAATTTAATCTCAATGCCTCTCTTAAACCTAATTGCGAACCTATACAATCACCATCTGGTCTAACATGTCCATGAATTATAATTGTATCGTATTGCTTAATTTTAGCTAATATTTGTTCATAAATTGTCATATATTTTCTCCTTTATATTTTTTAGCTAATTCTTTAAAATCAGCTATTACTTTATTTGCTTCATCAAAATCTTTTAAGCTAGCTCCACAAGCTTGAGGATGTCCTCCACCACCATATTTTTTAGCAATTTCAACAATTGATATTCCTCTACTTCTAAATTCACCTAAAACAACTTCATTTTCTTTATCATGTGTAAAATTACACCAAATTATAATCTCACTTATACCAGCCGCTAAATTAACCATACCACGCGATATATCAAATATTGGTGTATTTGGATATTTTGCTAA
>CASFCK010000045.1 GCA_949293265.1 uncultured bacterium | reverse complement strand
CATATTAATGTGTTTTTCATATCCAACCGGAATAGATTTAATTTCTTTATAATGCAAGCCTAATAAAGAACCGGTAGCTATGACATCATATTTATTATCTATAGCCAAAAACTTCAGTGCTGTCCTAGCATTAGCACATTCTTCTATTTCATCTAAACATATAAGCGTATTTTTTTCTATAAATTTAATTCCAGGAATAAAATAAGACATTTTTTTATAAATATCTTCTGCTGTTAAACTATCGCTAAATATATCTTTCATTTTTGGATTTTCAATAAAATTCAAATAAATAAAGCTTTTATATTCTCTTTTACCAAATTCTTTAATTATATAAGTCTTGCCACATTGTCTAGGGCCCTTAATTAGTAAACACTCTTCAACTTTATTCTTTTTCCATTTTAATAATTCATCGTATATTTTACGTTTTAACACAATAATCACCCAGTAATATTCTAACACATTTTTAATCAATTGCAACTAATTCGACTATATTAAATAATAAATATGCAATTAATTCGACTATTTTCTCCTGCTAAATACCGAGGTGTTAGATATATTATCAAATGTTAAAATCATTTTTTATTTAAAACAAACACAAAGAAAAGAATGTTTTTTCATCCATTTCAATGTCAATGACATTTTTGGGCTGGCTTTTGTCATGATCCACCAATAGCGGGAAATAGTCCCGCTTATTTTATTATTAAAAGTATATATGTATCACAAATACAATAATTTATATTTTTAGTAGCTAAACAATGAGTTGCCTTTTGTTAACTAGTTCAATGATTAAAAAAATAAAAATCAAAAATAACTATAACAAATTAAAACATTTTTAAGATTAAAAATAATTCTAAATTTTCCACCCAAAATCTTTCCAACTTTTTATCGGTATGCTTTTACGATTAAAGACATCATCAATTTCAAATAATTTATAATATATTTTTTTACCTTTGTAATGAAAATAATTGCCGTAAACGGCAAAAATATTCAGCGGGGGTGACTATATTGAAAAGAATCATAAGGGATAATTATCTAAATAAAATAATTAGTAAAAAAGAAAACGGTCTAATTAAAATAATTACCGGAATACGTAGATGTGGTAAATCTTTCCTATTAGACCCTATTTATAAAGAATATTTATTAGGCCTTGGGATAAAAGAAAATCACATTATAAAAATTGATTTAGATGAAAGAAAAAATAGAAAACTTTTGAATCCAGATGCGTTAGACGAATATGTTAGAAATTTAATTGTTGACAAAGATATCTATTATTTATTATTAGATGAAGTTCAAAAAGTTGAAGATTTTGAATCTGTATTAAATGGTTTTTTACATATTAACAATCTCGATATTTATGTTACTGGCAGCAACTCTAAATTTCTTTCTTCTGACATCGTAACTGAATTTAGAGGTAGGGGCGACGAAATTAGAGTATATCCTCTATCTTTTTCTGAATTTACTTCTACTTCTGAAGACAATATAGAGGAAGCTTTTGAACAATATATAACTTATGGTGGAATGCCACGCATTTTAGCATGTAATTCGGAGTCTGAAAAAACTCAATATCTAAAACAATTATTAGAAAAAACCTATATAGCTGATATAGTAGAAAGAAACCAAGTCAAACGTGTTGATATTTTAGATTCAATAATTAACATTTTAGCTTCATCAATAGGCTCACTTACTAACCCAAATAAATTATTAAACACATTTATTAGTAATGGTGTCAAAGATATCTCTATAAACACCATATCTTCATATGTTAAATATCTAGAAGATGCATTTTTAATTCAAAAGGCCGAAAGATATGATATAAAAGGTAAAAAATACATTCAAACACCATACAAATTTTACTTTACAGATATAGGTATTAGAAACTCTAGATTAAACTTTAGACAACAAGAGGAAACACATATTATGGAAAACATTATTTATAATGAGCTTCTATATAGAGGTTACAACGTAGATGTTGGAGTAGTATCAATTAGAGAATTAGATGTTAGGAAACAAATTGAAATAGATTTCGTTTGTAATCAATTTAGTAAAAGATACTATATTCAATCTACTCTTTCACTTCCAACTAGAGAAAAAACAATTCAAGAAGAAAGGCCATTATTAAAAGTTAATGATAATTTTAAAAAAATAATTATTACTAAAGACACCAAAAAACATTGGGTTAACGAGGAAGGAATTACAGTCATTGGCATTATAGAATTTTTATTAAACAAAAATAGTTTAGACCTATAGATTAAAAATAAAATATAAAATTTAATGATTTAAATCTTAAAGAAAATTGTACGAGGATAATTAAAAGTATGTCTTCATTTATAATATATCAATTAATGTATATAATTTTAGATGCTTTAAATGACGAGAATAAAAATGAAAACTTAGTTATGTTTTTGACTGACGCAAATCCTTATATGCGTGATGGAGAAAATTCAGTCGATACAGTAATCTATAATGATTTCAAAAATAAGCTGTCAAATTATAAAGATAAAAATGACTACTGCTATAATTTTATTTGTCAATATTTAAAAAAATTGGATTATTACAATGGCATTTATGAAATTTTTAAATCTATAATAAAGCAACAATATATCGACACTTGTGACGACATAATCAAAAATGATTATGACAAATTAAAACATTTTTAAGAATAAAAATAACCCTAAATTTTCCACCCAAAATCTTTCCAACTTTTTACCACCTTTTACCATTTAAAGGTATAAAATCTACGAAAAATATTAAAAAATATAAAAGATATCTTTAATAAAAATGGCTTAATTACAACATTTTTTAAAATATAAAAAGATAAAAATTACCTCCTAAGCGAAAGATTGTGGGATTGATCGCCATCCCAAGCGCCATTAAAGGTGATAAAACCAGCCTTAAAAAGCTGGTTTTTTAGTTCTATATAGTGAATAAATTGTATTCTTTTTCATCAATGTCCAATAAATATGAATATAGTTTTTATATTAATCCTCAATATATTTAAGATTTTTTGATATTTCATTCTTAAATTTTTTATAAGATATTTCACTTGCTGCTAAATTTAAAAATAGTTTTATGATTGCAGTATTATCTAAAGATAATTTAAGATTTAATTGTCTTAAAAGATAAACCAACACGAAGAACCCAATTCTCTTATTACCATCTATAAACGGGTGATTCATAACTAATAAATATGACATTCTAATTGCTTTTTCCAAATCTGTAGGGTATAGGTCTTCTCCATCAAAAGTTGCAAAAGGTGCCATAATAGCTGAGTCCAATAGTTTAGGCTCCCTTAAACCATGTTGACCACCAAATCTATTAATCGATAACTTATGTAATTCTAAAACTAAATTCACATTAATATATATCATTTAGCTAGTTCCTCAAATACATCTGCATATTCATCCATTATATCATTAGCTATTTTAATTGTATTTTCTTTATTATATAAACTAACCATTTTCTTAAACACATCATAATTGATTAAAACCATATCAGGTTTATTATTTTTCATAATAATAACAGGTTCGTTTGATTCCTTAGTGCTTTTTGCAATCTTAGAAAAATTACGATTAATTTCTGTAATAGACACTAATTTATTATCATTTATTAACATAAAAACCACTACCTTTCTACCTATTATTATACCTATTATATTACAAAAAGTAAATACTAATTCTAGTTGTTTTAAACATTAAAAACATACAACTTTAAAAGTTAAGATTTCACATTTAAATCTACAAACCTTAACTTATTAATTATTAGACGTTTTTTAACTTCTTTTTTATCATATATTCTATTAGCAATACTACTTGTTAATGGATCTAAAAAAGCTGCTGCTACTGGTATAAGTAATAACCATAAATTCATGGTTTCACCTCTATGTAATGTTTATAAATTAAGGCTTAAGCACATAAGGAGAAATTAAAAAGCAATCGGTATAACTGTCAATAGAAAAATTGACAATTTGACCAATGCAAAACACCCACTAAGAAAGTAGGTCGAAATCTGATATAAAAAGATGT
>CASFCK010000044.1 GCA_949293265.1 uncultured bacterium | reverse complement strand
TAATATATATTTTAAATTTAAATAAAGCAAACAAAGAAAAAACAGCATAAATAAGCGAATTATTTAATAAAAAAAGTAAACAAAATTATAAAAAAAACAATTAATATGTGTTAATTTAGACATAATATATTATTTATTATAGTAAATTACAGTAGGCAAAAATGTAAATAAATTTTAAAATAAATCAATTTAATCACATAATTTCACATAATTTTTACACATTTATTATTAATAAATATGATAGAATACATACGTAATCGAAAGATTACATTTATCTATCACTCTCCCTTAATATAATGATAGATATCTTTTTCATAAGCAAACTATAACTCTCCCAGATAAAGGACAACTAAATAGTTGTCCTTTATCACTTTTATATTGTATAATATATTTAAAGGGTGTGATAATGACCAGTAGATTAAAAAATTGTTTTTATTTTTCCTTTATCTTTTAAGAAATTAAAAATTAACAATAGAGTAGAAAAACCTACTAAATCATTAGTGAAAGAAAAAGAATCTTTCATAGGATTAACCGTTTCATCATATATGAAACAGTCATGTTTAAACTTGGCAATATCAACGCCTACAAAAAATATCATTTGTACCTTCTAAAATATAATATTGTGCACTAGCTCTTCCCGCAGTTAGTTTCTTAAGTCAATTATTAACGCGCAAGATAAAGAGTTAAAAATCTAATTAACTAAATTAAAATTAGACAAAAGAACTGTGGTTATAATCACATCTAAAAGTTCTCCTAATGGAGCCTTATTAAAACAGCAAATGATCCACAGTGCAATTATATTACCTATTGTATAGATGATATAACCTATTAAATTAAAAGAAAGGGGAATTAATAAATATGGTATTAATAACGCCATATTTATTATACGTGATTTAAATGTATAATATAGCTATTGTAGAAGACGAAAAAAATTTGGCTACATTATTGGGGAAATATTTAGAAAACGAAGGTTATTCTTATAAAATTTATTATAATGGCGAAGATGCTAGTAAAGAAATAAATAAAGAATATCATTTGTGGATTTTAGATATTATGTTACCAGGAATTGTTTCTGGTTACGATTTAATAAAAAAAATTAGGGAAATAAACCATAGTGTTCCAATTATATTTACATCAGCTCGTGATCAAGATATTGATAAGATTATGGGTTTAGAATTAGGATCTGATGATTATTTAGCTAAACCATATAATATGCGAGAACTAATGTTAAGAATAAAAAAAATATTAGACAGATGTTATAAAGAAATAGCGTTAAATCTAATTAAATATGGTGATTATGCGATTGATCTAGATAAAAGAAGAGTATTTGAAAACGATGAAGTAATCGTTTTGACTTCAAAAGAATATGATTTATTGTGTTTTTTAATACAAAACAAGAATAAGGCTTTATCACGTGAACAAATAATAGAACATGTTTGGGGTGATGAATATTTTGGGTCTGATCGGGTTGTTGATGATTTATTAAGAAGGCTTAGATCTAAAATGCCTAAAATTAATGTTGAAACTATTTATGGTTATGGTTATCGATTATTATGGTAGAACAAAGAAAAATTAGAAGAAGTATTTCAGGTAAAATAATATTAATGTTATTTTCCTGTGTTTTGTTTTTGTTTGTTATAATTATTGTTATGTTAGCCTTAGCATTAGATATCATAGCTAGAGAAGAAACATATTATAGACTTAACAATTATGTTAGAATAACATCATTTGAATGGCGTAATGGAGATATTATAAGATTAGAAGATGAAGCTACTTATAATTTAGGAATTATTCAAGGCAAGTTTTTTAATGATAATTTTATTGCCACGAATAGTGATTTGATCCAAGTTGATGAATCTTTATTACCACAATCAGAAATATCTAAATTATTATTAGAAGCTAAAATAGGTAATAATATATTTAAGATAGGACGAAACGAGTTTTATTATGTTTGTGATATAGATGTTATTACTAATAATTTTATAATAATATTAGTAAATGATACTTATAGTAATAATTTTATTAAAAGAGTAGTTTTAAATATTATTATTGTTATAACGGTAGCTCTAATAATATTAGCAGTGTTTATGTCGTTTTGGGTATCTAGATTAGTAAAAAGAATTAAAAAATTACAAGACCATATTACTAGTATGAATAAAGATAAATATGAAATAGAATATTTAGATAATGGTGATGATGAAATAAGAGAGTTATCAGAATCAATTGAAAATATGAGACTTGAAATTAAAGATTCAGAAACGACAAAAAGAGAAATGTTACAAAATGTAAGTCATGATTTTAAAACACCAATTGCGGTTATTAAAAACTATGCTGAAGCTATTGTTGATGGGGTTGTAGATAAATCTGAGGCTAATTTAATCATTAAACAAGCGGATATATTAAAATCTAAAGTTAATCAATTATTACAATATAATAGATTAGAATATTTAAATAAAGATTTACCTTTTGAAAATGTTGATTTAGCAGATGTTTGTAAGGAAGTTGTTAATAATCATAAATATAATTCGAATATTGAATTTAGTTTGAATTTAAGTCCTTGTATTTTTTTGGGTTATCGTGAAAATTTTATTACCGTTATCGATAATATTGTCGATAATGCATTAAGATATGCAAAAAAAATAATTAAAATTGAAACTAAGAAAGATAAAGTTACAATTTATAATGATGGTGAACCAATAGAAGAAAAGTTTATAAATACTAACTTTAAGCCATATGAAAAAGGTTCTAAAGGAGAATTTGGTTTAGGAATGAGTATAGTTCAAAAAACATTAGACTTTTTTGAATTAAAATTAAAAATATATAATGAAGATTTTGGTGGAGTATCATTTATCATTTATAAAAAGGAGTAAATTATGAAAATAAAATATGAAATATTATATAATACTTTTAAAGAAATACTAATTAGTCGTAAATTAAGTGAAGATAGAGCAAATATCTTAGCTAAGATTTTTGCCGATAACACTTTAGATGGTGTACTATCACATGGTGTTAATAGATTTCCTCGTTTTATTAGTTATATTGATAAAGGAGAAATTGATATTGACATAGTTCCTGAAACAACCTTCACATTTAATGGTATGGTTAGAATGGATGGCAAGAGAGGAATTGGACCTATTAATGCCTATATAGCTATGCAAAAAGCTTGTGAATTAGCGAAAATTTATGGCATTAGCATGGTAGCTTTAGCTAATACAAATCACTGGATGAGAGGTGGAACATATGGGTATTTAGCTTGTGAAAACAATTTAATAGGAATTTGTTTTTCAAATACGACAGCTAATATGGTTGCGTATAACGCAAGCGAGCCTAAATTAGGAAATAACCCTCTTGTTATTGGAATACCAAGAGAAAATAAAGCCCATGTTGTTTTAGATTTTGCGATTAGTCAATATTCATATGGTAAAGTAGCACAAACTAATTTAGAAGGTAAAAAATTAGATGTTCCAGGCGGTTATGATACTAAAGGAAATATAACTAACGACCCAGAAGAAATAATTAAATCTGGTTGTTTATTACCAATAGGGTATTGGAAAGGTTCAGGTCTATCGTTAGTTTTAGATTTAATGGCTACTGTTTTAACAGCTGGCAATAGCGTTGCTAAAATAAAAAGCTTTGGTGATGAAGTTGGATTATCACAAATATTTATCGCAATTGATCCTAATAAAGCTAATACTAAAGATATGACTAATAAATTAATTGATGATGTTTTAAGTGATTTTTCTAGTGCTAAGCCATTTGCAGGTAAGAGAGTTTCTTATCCTGGTGAAAACACTATAAAAAGAAGAGAGGCAAACAAATCATCAGGGATTGAAATAGTAGATAGTGTATGGGATGAAATAATGGCATTAAAAAAGGCTATTTAAAACTTTAAAGAATACAATAAGCGTTAAATAATAAAAAGTATTAAATCAATAAAAATGGTTCTTTAAAATCTTAGTATTATTTTAAGGTTAAAACTACAAATTAGAAGTATTAAAGCTTTGAATAAATAGTATTAGATCTTTAAATATTAAAGTAT
>CASFCK010000043.1 GCA_949293265.1 uncultured bacterium | reverse complement strand
TTTATCCAATTTAATTTCTTTGATGTTTTTTTCGTGTTTCACTATGGGAAATGCTTTAGCAAATACGCCATCTTCGAAAATGATAGAGCAAGGTGATAGTTTTTTAGTTTTTTTGTAATAATTTGTTTTTTTGCTATAAGCAAAGATGTAAGTGCGTCGTCTTCTTTGAGGATGCCCATAATCGGCAGCGTTGATTACTCTCCATTCAACGGCATAGCCGAGGTCGTTTAAACATTTAAGCATTATGCCAAAATCTCTACCTCTTTGCTTAGACGGAGATTTCAATAATCTATCGACGTTTTCTAGCAAAACAAAAGGTGTGTGTTTAGCTTTAAGAATATCTCTAATTTGCCACCAAAGAACACCTTTTTTGCCCTCTATGCCTTTTTCTTGAGAAAGACTTCTTGCCACTGAATAGTCTTGGCATGGAAAGCCGCCACAAAGAAGTGCATGATTAGGGATATTCTTTTTATCAACTTTAGCTATATCAACGTTAGAATTATTATCATCGTTAAAATGGGTATTGTAGCAATCAAATGCTTCTTGAGACTTTGTGGCAGGTTCCCATTGATTTGCCCATACGAAAGACCATGGCCCGTTTTCTATTGCGAGACCATTACTATCTATATTTTTAATGTCGTTAAGTCCTACACGGAAACCACCGACACCTGCAAATAACTCAATAGCAGTTTTTTTCATCACTTAAATCACTCATTTCTAATTTATACAACTGAAATTTTACCATAAAATGGTCTCTCGATCAAGAAAATATCGAATGTTTTATCAAATGAAAACGTTTCAAATTCTAGTAAATGATTTCATTATTTGATAAAATTTAAAAAAAGTGGTGAAAAACGTGAGCATAAATCATGAAACAATTCTCAATCTTTATAGTAGTATAGAGCAAATCCTAGAAACAGCAAAAAAAGCCAATCATCATCGTATTGGTGAATTTAACGTGAATAATCGCAGTTTGGATAAGAAGGCTAAAGGCTCTATAGGTCAAATTGTAGAAGAAGGTATTTTTCGTTACCCAGTAAATTCAAGAGCTGAGGCTGACTTTAATAATTTAGGAGTTGAACTTAAGGTTACCGGTCTTAAAAAACTCAAAAACAATCACCTTGCTATGAAGGAGCGATTGGTGCTTAACATCATTAATTATTCCGAAGAAGCCAATGTTGATTTCGAACATAGTTCTTTTTGGGTTAAGAATAAGTTGCTCTTAATAATGTTTTATCTTTATGAATATGAACGTAATGATTCTAATTACATGATTTTAGAATCAGTTTTACATAATTTTTTACCAAAGGATTTAGAAATCATTAAATCTGATTGGGAGATAATTCATGACAAAATAGTACATGGTGAAGCGCAAAATATATCAGAAGCCGACACTATGTATTTGGGCGCTTGTACAAAGGGAGCAGACGCTGCTTCAAGTTATAGGAAGCAACCGAACTCACCTATATTAGCAAGGCAAAGAGCCTATTGTCTTAAAGCATCTTATATGAATAGTTTCGTAGATAAGGTTTTCCAAAATAAAACTTATGACGAAATAGTGAGCTACGATGAAATTAAAAATCATTCCTTTGAATATTTAATCCGGCTTAGATTATGTAATTATTTTGGCAAAACAGAAGCAGAACTATTAAATCAATTTGGGATAAGTAAAACTGCTAAATCAAGGTTTAATTTGCTTTGCGCTAAGATGCTTGGAATTAATGGCAACATTAATGATTCCGATGAATTTAAAAAAGCAAACATCGAGTTAAAAACAATTAGAGTAGAGGAGAACGGAACAATTAGAGAACACATGTCTTTTCCGCATTTTGTTTATAAAGACATTGTTAACCAAGATTGGGAAGATAGTGACATATTTAATAAATTTTATTCTACGAAGTTTCTTTTTGTTATTTTCCAAAAAACAAATGGGGAATATAGATTAAGTAATGTAAAACTTTGGAATATGCCTTATCAAGACATAGAAAAATATGTTAAACCGGTATTTGAACAGACTAAGAAAGTAATAACCAAAGGTGAAATTATTAAACAAATTATCAATGGGAAATACTTTACCAATTTTGTAGGTTCTACTTTCAATGGCGTCTGCCATGTTCGACCTCACGATCAAAAAGGAATTAACAAAACTCAAAGAGGCTTAGAATTACCCGTTGCTGATAAACTTACTGGCTTAACTCGCTATACCAAACATTGTTTTTGGTTAGATAAGAACTATATTCTTAAACAAATTAAATGAAAGAAATAAAAAGCTTTGTTAGAATCATCACTTTCTAAGGGTATCGTTTTACTAGTAAGGGTATCATTTCTCTAGTAGGGGTGTCGTTTTGTATCAAAGCGATAGCACAAAGACATCTTATAACTAACATTTTGATACAATTAAACTGTATCGAAATTAAAGATAATTGTCCGAGAAATCGGACATTTTTTAAATTTAGTAAGGATAAATAATTTAGAATATAAGTTTTTGTAGGTACTATAAAATAAGTCATATTTATGTTATCATTAATTAATAATTAATTATAAAGGGATAACGTTCCTTCTTTAATTGTGATTTGTTTAGTTTAATATTAATCAAGCATGAAAGATCAACAATAAGACTATGAGGAAATTATATTTTTATTAAATGAGGTGTTAATATTGTTCTATAATCTTTTTAAGTGTATATATGATATTATAAAAAAAGAAATGGCTAAGAGTGATAATAAAAGATTTGCCATAGAAATCTTACCAAGTAATATTATCAAAGAAACATTCAAATATGGTAATAAAGATTATCAATATTATAATATTTATAAGCATGAAAATATAAATCAATTTAAGGCTTGTATCATCGATATTCATGGTGGTGGTTTTGTATATGGTGATAAAGAAACAAATAATAATTTCAATTATCACTTAGCTAAGGAAGGTTATTTTGTTACTACTTTAACATATTCTTTAGTAGATGGAAATTATTTATTGAAAGACCAAATAGAAGATATATTTTGTTATTTAAAGCATATAGAAAGAAAATATAAATTTGATAAATATATTTTGACTGGTGATAGTGCTGGAGCTGTATTAGCTATTTTGGCCTATGTCATTAATAACAATGCCAAATTGACAAAATTATACAATATAGAAAACTTCAATTTGAACTTCAAAAGCATTATCCTTAATCACAATGTATGTTATATTTTAGATATGGTTAAACTTAAATTTAATCCAATTGTAACCAAATTAATAGCAGAGCCAGGAATTAAAAGACTATTATATGGTAAAGATTATAAACAATCAAAGATTTTAGCAACAACATTAGAACCAAAATTATATATAAAAGAACAAACAGAATTACCACCAATTTTATTGATTTCTAGTCAAGGCGATAAAGCGTTTAAAAATCAAACCATAAAATTATATAATTATTTAAAATCATTAAATAAAAATGTTGAATTATATTTTGAAACAGACAAACAAGCTCAACATGTATTTAATATTGCTTATCCAGCGGATGAAAACGGTATTAGGTGTAATAAAAAGTTAATGGAATATATAGATTTTAAATCAAAAAAATGATACAATTCAAAAGATGGAGGAAAATTATGAAAAAATTATGGCAAGAATTTAAAAAATTTATTTCTCGTGGTAATGTAATTGATATGGCTGTCGGTGTTGTTATTGCTAGTGCTTTTACTGCAATTGTAAATGCTATTGTTAATAACATTTTAATGCCAATCGTTACACTAGCAGTACCTGCAGGTTTAGACGGATTTGTTACTGTTTTAAATCATGATGCAGCACTGGCTACAGATGACACTGTTAACACTATTGAATATTGGGGTGTTACATATAACGCTGATGTTGTTAATGTTATTAATTGGGGAATTTTGATTAACGCAATCATCAACTTTATTTTAATTGCAGTTATTTTATTCATTATTTTAAAAGTATTTACAACATTAAATAATAAGCGCAAGGAATTAGCTAAGAAAGAAGAGGCTCAAAAGCCAGCTGCTCCTGCACCTGCTCCAACACCAAGCGAAGAAGTGTTATTATTACGTGAAATTAGAGATTCTTTAAATAAACAAAATAAATAATATTAACATATGTTTGAATAAAAAAAACTAGTCAATTATAAGGTGAACCCTTAAAGTTGGACTAAAGTAAAATTAATTTAATATTACATTATTTGTGGATTGATGTCTATATTTTATAGGTGTCAATCCTTTTAAT
>CASFCK010000042.1 GCA_949293265.1 uncultured bacterium | reverse complement strand
GTATTAAATTAGATGATACTATAACCCTTAAAGAAGGCTTAAATGTTTATTATTTAAGATTATCTTTAATTGAAGATAATGATGTAGTAACAGATTATATCTTAAATATAACAAGAAAAGAATACGTTAAAGAACTATTAAATATAGAAGTAGTTGAATTACAAAAAGAATATAAACTAAATACTAATTTTATCAATGGTGTATTAAAACTAAATTATAGTGATGATAGTAGTGAAAATATTACCTTAACTTTAGATATGATCACAGGTTTTGACACAACTACAGTAGGTAAAAAGACCTTAACTATAACATATGAAGGTAAAACCACAACGTATGAAATTGAAGTGGTTAAAAGTTTAGTTAGAATTGAAGTTAAAAAAATAAATGATACTTATTATATAAATGACAAATTCAATAATGGTTTATTAACCTTAATTTATGATGACAATAGTAGTGAAAATATTACCTTAACTTTAGATATGATCACTGGTTTTGACACAACTACAGTAGGTAAAAAGACCTTAACTATAACATATGAAGGTAAAACTACAACGTGTGAAATTGAAGTTGTTAACGATAAAATAACTAATATTGAAGTTTTAAATTTAATTAACAATTATAAATTTGGTCAAGAATTAAATTTAACTAATTCTAAACTTAAAGTTAGTTATTTAAGTGGTAAGGTAGAAGAAGTAAGTTTAACAAGTGATATGATAAGTAACTTTAGTACTAGTCAGGTAGGTACTGATTTTGAATTATCTATAACTTATAAGGGATTTGTGGTTAAACATAAATATAATGTCGAAAATGAAGTATTAAGTATAATTATTAAAGAAATAAATAATAAATATTATCTTAATGATGAATTTAAAGATGGTATTTTAACAGTTAATTATGCTAATAATAGTAGTAAAGATATAACCTTGACTTTAGATATGGTATCAGGTTTTGACACAACTACAGTTGGCACAAAAACCTTAACTATAACTTATGAAGGTAAAACTATAACACATATTATTGAAGTTATTGAAAAAATTGTTTTAGAAAATGTGATATTAGATGAATATACTAAAATATATAAATTAAATGAAGGTTTTAATACAGCAAAATTAGTATTAATTTATTCTAATGGCACAAAGAAGAGCTATGATGTAACAAGTGATATGTTATCAGGCTTTGATACGACTACAGTAGGAGAAAAAGAAGTTATTATTACATATGATAACTTTAAAATTAAAATGAGCATCAATGTTATAGGTTATCAAATAGACCCTATTTATAAACAACCAACAAAATCAAATATTAGTACTGATGATACAATTAGATTTATGGCTAGTATTTATACTTTTACATCTATATATAATGGTAATTTTGAAGGATTTGATAATATTTATGAATATTGCTTAGACTATTTTAAATCTTCGCCAAAGAAAGTGGAAGAATATCAAAAAATACTAAGTGAATGTGGTATAACTAAAACTGAAGTTGATGGTTTTGTTACTATTTTAAATAGAACGCCAAAAGAATTTATAAATCATTTTTGTAAATTAGCTAATGATACATCAATAGATACATCTGATTATGATAAGGTATTAGAATTAACATTATCTTTCTTTACAGAAGAAAAAACCAATGCTTTATTACAAGATTTATTAGATATTATTACTTTAATAGGACCTAATAATATAACTCCATTAGTTAAACATTTAATAGATACATATAAAACAAGTGATGAAGAACAAGAATCAAGTAGTTTTAATATTGTGGGAGAAGATTTATTAAAAATATACTATTTAAATAAGGCTGAATTATTAAAATATTTAGCAATGAATAATGTTGATTCTGGTTCAATTGAATTAGTTACAAACAACTATAAAAGCATTCTTACTAATCAAGATGTAAAACAATTTGTTAATTTTGCATATGGCTTGATTTATACATTAAATTATGCAGATGAACAATTAAGTAATGATTTAATTAATAAAGGACTTGAATTATTATTTGGTACTATGAGTATGATTGATACAACAAATATTAAAATTGAAATAATTAATAATTTAGGTCAATTACTACCAACAATTGCTTCATTTGATGAAACTTTATTTGGTTTAGATAAAGTTTTAGATGTTATTTATAAAGAAGGATATTTTAATTGTTTTTATGAAAGTTCTGTAAATTATTTATTTATTGAAATATTTAAATCAATAATTAAATATGATGAAGAAGTAGCGAAAATATTAATTAATTTAGATATTGATGTAGTTAATAATTTAAATGAATTAATGACAGCTAGTTATCAAGATTTTAGATGTTTTCAAGATATCATAAATTGGGTTAAACCTTTAATAAGTGTAGCTTTAAATGACGAAGAATTAAAAGAACTTACTAGCCAATTATTAGTATTTTTAGATATAACAGGTAATTCTAATCCTATAGATGAAATATTAGCTAGGTATCTTACTTTAGCTGATTTAGATTTTACTAATATGACTGATGAAGAAGTAAAACAAATAGGTAGAACCTATGATTATATTAATATAATTTCTTATTTAAGTCCTTATTTAGAAAACACAGTATTTAGTAGTGATTTAACTGAAGAAGAAATGATTGAAACTATACTTAAGGATCATAGTAGTATCTATTATTCCATGGAAGGAAATAAAGATGTAGTTTTAACAAAAGAAAATATTATTTTAAATTATAATCATAAGCCGGGTTTACAAATTGGTACAATTATTTATGAGAATACCAAAACCTATTTTGAATACTTTGTATATGAAGGTGACAATGCTTTTAATATCGTATCATTTAATTATGCTGATTTAATAAATCAAATTTATGTTTTTGAACAAGATGAAACACATGTTACATGTTATGACAAAACAAATTCTTCTCAAGCTAATGAGCCAAAATTAGAGGCTGTATTTAGATATCAAGAATCAAGATATTATTTTAATAGTGATTATAATACACCTTATGAGTTTTTATTAGAAGATATGACACCAGGTCTTCATTTAGGATATTTAATTTTTAATAGTTATGCTGATGTAATTATTCCTATTCAATATTTTGTAAAAGGAGAAACACCAACTGTAACAAGTGAATTACAAATTAATGTTATAACTTATAACAACTACTATAATGATGTTTATAATGATGTTGTAATTTTAGGCTATGATGACAGAATAAAAACATTATCTATTAATGTTTGGTTTGATTTTGAAAGGGAAATAACTTATTCTTTTTCAAATGATGATGTCTATGTAGATAGGGGATGGAATGAGTTAAATTTAGAATATAACTCATATGACTATAAATATGTCTTTAAAATTAAAGTCTATAAAGCAGAAGTTGCATATGGAAGGGATGAAATTGTCTATGTAACTAATCCGTTAGAAGCTAATAGTTTAAAATTTAGTGAAGATGGAAATAAGCCACTAGATGATGATCTTATAAATATAATTTATAAAGATGGTCATATTGATAAATATGTCAATTACAGTTATTTTGAAAATGTTGTTAGGGATAATTATCCTACAGCTACAATAAAATTTAATGTTAAGCCTAATGAATGGAAACGAAAATTTACCATATTAACAAAAAATAAAGGTTACTCTGAATATGTTAATTTAATTGTAGAAGATGAAAATGAAGTATTTTTTACAGGAAATGTTTTATCATCAATTTATTTAAAAGGTTATGATGAACATTATATTTTAGATATAAGTGGGCTTGAATACATCGATCTTAGTGAAGGTGAAGAATTAACTATTGAAAATGTATTTACAAATATTACTAAAATAAAATTTACAAGAGCTCTAGATGATAGTAGTTTTGAAATTACGAGCAATTTTTATGTAGAATTATTAAATAGAGGCTACAAACTTGAATTAGAAACAAATGAGAATCATATAAATCTAGTAATATATGATAAAAATGAAATTTGTGCATATAACCAAGAAATAGCAACTACTAGATTAGGGGGATAAGAGAATATGATTTATATAATGGATTGGTTTCAGGTTTCTGATAACGAGACTACTAATTACTTTATTAATATATTTATTTGTTTTGCAATACTAATTATTGTATTATTAACACTTAAAGGTATTATTTGCAAAATACATAATGTAATAATTTCTAAACGAGTAGAAAAAATAGAATATGGTATAGCTACAATAAAAAAAGGAATGACAAAAAGCGAGGTTTTAAGCTGTTTTAGAAATTTAAAGCCAAATAAAAAATCTAGGAATGTGTTTACTTATAGTTATAACTATTGGCGAATCGGCTTTAAAGGTGATGTTGAAGAAGGAAATATATATACTTTAACATTTGATAACGATGGTATATTAATTAATTGGTCAGGTATTTCTCGTAAGAAAACAACTTGGGTTGAAAGGTATTAATATGTGCTTGACAAAAGTGGGGGGTATACTTGAATAAAGATAATAGAGCAGAAGTGGAGAAAAAAAGAATGAAAAAAGGTTTAAGCTTAGTTATATTAGTTTTGTTGTTATTTTTGTTTGGTTGTAGTAAAGAAACTATTCTTCAAATCAAAGAAATAAATGGTTATCAAGATGCAGTAATAGATACTGAAAATATGGCCATTAGCTTAATGGTAGATAACGATATAGAAAATTTTACAATATCAGATATCGTTGTCGAGAATAATATAAGTGTTACTGTCTATAGTGATGCTAACTAT
>CASFCK010000041.1 GCA_949293265.1 uncultured bacterium | reverse complement strand
AATTATTTTTATTTTATCTTCCAACTTTAATTTCATAATGAAAACCCCATAAGTCTTTCTAGTATTTTCTACTAGTCCAACTTATGGGGTTCACTATAAATCATAGTTTTTTTAATATCTTAATGGTCTAGTTGAAGCTAATTTATCTAAACTATTTAAATAATCCATATCACTTTCACTAATTACAAAATCAAAATCTAAATTATCATATATTCTTTCTTTATGAACTGATTTTGGTAAAGGTAATGTATTATTTTGAATACAAAATCTTAAACAAATTTTAGGAATAGTTGTATTATATTTTATAGCCATTTCTTTTAATTTAGGGTTATCTAATAATTCACCAGTTGCGAACGGACTATAAGCTTCAACTAATATATCATTATCTTGACAATATTTAGTCAATTCTTTTTGCGTATTACCAATAAAATATCTTATTTGATTAACCATTGGTTTAAAATTGGTAGCTACAACTATATTTTTAATATTATCTATACTAAAATTAGAAACTCCAATCGCTTTAATTAGTCCTTTATCATAAAGACTTATCATAGCTTGCCAAACTTCAATGTTACCTTTATCACAATTTTGACCAACATTTGACCAAGGCCATGGAGCATGGATTAAATAAAGATCGATATAATCTAATTGTAATAACTTTAAAGATTCATAAAAATGTTTAATAGTACCTTCATAATCTTTAACATCTGCTGGTACTTTTGTTGTGATAAATAATTCTTCTCTTTTAATACCTGAATCCTTTATTGCTTTACCAACACTATCTTCATTACCGTAAACATAAGCTGTATCTATATGTCTATAACCTGCCTCAAGAGCCCATTTAACACTGTTATAAGCTTCGGTTCCGTCTTTTACTTGCCAGGTACCAAAACCTATAGCGGGAATTTTAACACCATTAACTAGTGTAAAATCTAGATTTTTAACTTGCATATTATTGTCCTCCGGAGCAATTATATTATAAATCGTTCTTTAATTAAATAACTTTTAAAATTAATAATATATTACTATATTAAAAAGTAGCACTTTTATATGCTACTTATGATTATTTATATTTTAAAGTATATTTTTGACTAAGAACAACATTCAAATATCATACTTTTCATATTTAGCAGTTATATTATAATTCTTCCTTTCAGTAATTATGATATATGTATTCTCAGTTGTTAATAATGTATCTTCTTCATACCAACCAACAAAGTAATAGCCGTCTATTTCTTTAGCAACTAATTCTACTTGAGTGTTTTCAGAGACTATTCCGCTACTATATTTAACTTCACTTTCAAGTGGTGGAGTATCACTTGCAGGAAAACTATCTATTATGTTAAATATAATTCTATAATTTACACTTAACCCACCAATAGAATAATATTTATGCTTAATTACAACAATATCCCCATATTTAGCTTCTATTGTAATATTATTTGAATTCTCGTTTTCATATAGTTCACCATTAATATAAGTCTCATAAGAGATTATACCAGCATTCATAGATTCATTTTGTTCAAAAATTCGAATATGTAAGCGCCCATCTGCTAATATTGGGAAAACTGTATAACTACTATATTCATTTTGGCCAGATGCACTAGCTCCAATAACATAATACTCACCATCTCTATATTTATAAATATTTATTAAATTGATAGACTTAACATATTGATTATTGTCTTCAATATATGAATTGACATCTTCTCCCTTAGCATAAATATATGTTTCTTTACTAATAAAATCATTAAAATTAAATATGTTAGTTAGTTCTTTATCACTATACCAACCTGCAAAAATGGTTCTATTATCTAATGAATCAGGGTAATAAATATTAAGCTTTTCATTTGGCTTAACATAATCAGTATATATTTCTTTATCACCATACATATAATGAATAGGAATAAAAACATCACCAATTATATCAATACCATCTTCAATATTCGATGAAATACCAAATTTATATCTTTCAACTTTAGCTTCTAATGTTTGCTTATAATCTTTTAAACAAATGGTAACTTTTAAATCCGTAGAAATCAATTCCCCAGCTAAATACCAACCTATAAAAGTGTAACCAGGTTTTAAATCTATATTATAAGTTATTTCATCATCATAATAAGTTGGTAAATATTCATCTTCATTGTCAATCGAACTTATAATATTTCCACTTTCAGGAATACTATTGTTAACTAAAATTGGATATTCTATAAATTTAGCTAAATAATATACATTTTTTTCTTCTACAGTTACTATTATTTCTTTATTTCTACTATATAATTCATCATTTTTATACCATCCAACAAACATATAGTTCTCTTTTGCTCTAGCTGTTAAAGTTACTTCTCTGCCTAATTCATATCGCACATAATTAGAAGTAACATTTCCATAATGATCATCATTTGCCTTATATTCGAAATTTACATATCTTGCCTCTATATTTCTATCTTCATTTTCAATTGTAACTTTAATAGTTTTTTCTGTGGAGATTAGTTTGCCATCTTCATACCAACCAACAAAAACAGTTTCCTTTTCTCCATCAGTATAGATGGTAGTTTGAGTACCGCCCTTAAGCATTATACTAGAAGTTGTAGCAAAGCTTTTACCTCTATATCCTGGTACAAAACTATTTTCTGAAGTATCGTAAAATATTTTCAGAAGTGTGTCTCCACCACTATATTTAACATAAAGTTCTATTAAATCACCACAACAAGCTTCAAATTTAATACTAATTCCATCAAATAAATAACTATACCCAGTATCAATCGTTTTTTTAGTACCATCTGCGCAATGTACATAAACAGAATAGCTAAAGCTAATTGGTTCAATAGAGGTATATGGTTTCAAAAATATACTATACTTTGCATCTTGTAAAACTTGTGTATAAATTGTCATCTCTTTTTTGTTTGAGAAACTTTCAAGTGTCTCACCATTATAATAATCTAAATCTTTCATGGTTTCATAAGTCCAATAACTATCCTTTTCTTCTAACCAACCTGCATAAACTGTAATATTTTCACTAAGATCTTCGCAAAAATCAAATGGTATAGTTGCCTCTTTATCTTTAAACCAACCTCTAAATACATATCCTTCACGTTTTGGATTAGTAATATTAGGATACGTTAAACTAGTATAATTTGGTCTGAAAAGAATTGTATTAACATCTGAACCAGTACCACCATTATAATCAAGAGTTACATAACTAGACACATAACTATTATTAGAATTAGAAGACAAATGAATATAATAGCCTTCGATTTTAGCAATAATATATTGCGCTGTATTAGCAACCGTTACTTCCAAAAGCAAATCTGTTGATATTATTTTATCTTCATAAAAATCGTACCAACCTAAGAACGTATAATTAGGAGATAATTTTAACTCAGCTGTTATTTTTTGACCAACATAACAACTTGTTGAAAGTCCTATTATGGAACCTCCCTCATTTATTGAAGTATAAATTTGAATTTGAGAACTCATAGTAGCAAATTTTGAAACTATATTGCAATTTTCTTTTGTCATTATAAATATAGTTTTTGGCTCATTTGATATTAATCTACCGTTGTTATACCATCCTAAAAAACAGTAGCCTTCGTTAATCTTTATTTCTAATTCTATTTCTTTCCCTGCAGTAACAAATTGTCCATCATATTTTGTAAGCAACTCACCGCCATATTCCTCTTCCATTGAAACTGTCAAAGAATATTTAGTGAATCTAGCCTCTACAATCATTTCGCCTTCAATTTTACACTGATAGTCTAAGTCGCTTGATAACAAATTATTTAAAGTAACATTATCTAAACTGACTAAATACCAACCGACAAAACTATATTCATCTTTAGGTGTTGCTACTAATTGAACTAAAGAATTATAAAGATATTCTCCACTCCCTACTATATCTCCCTCATTTTCATTGTATTTTATCGTTAAAGTAAATGAAGCAGGGTAAAATGTAGGGTAAACTGTAACATCTTTTTCAAAACAATAATTAACTAAAGAATTACCTAATTCATCAGTTATTAACTTATTATCTTCTGTTACATAGCCTTTAAATATATAATTTTTCTTCTCAACAACTGGTAGATTAAAGGACGAACCATATGACACTTCTATCTTGTTTATCTCATAATTTACGCCTTCTTTTTCTGCCAAGTTAATATAATATTTCCTTGCTGAATATTTAGCATAAAGAGTAATATCGCCACTTAAACCTTCAGTATTTGTAACTTTAGTTTTATAATCTTTTTCTAAATACCAACCCTCAAACTGATAACCTTTTAGGGTAGGCTCATCAAAGGCAACTACATCTTCAACTGTGTAGCTTTTTTTAGCACCAGATGTAATATTACCTAATCCTGCATCATAGGTTATCTTATAGCTAATAGGCCTAAAAACACCTTCAATTTCAACATCTTCTAAATCAGGTATTCTAATAAGACCATCATAAACTAAGTCCCCTTTAAAACGCCAACCTACAAATTCATAATCTGTTAATTTTGGCTCCTCTAATTTTAAATAACCATCACTATTTAAATCAGCACTAGTATAGGTGTCAGGATTATTTAAAATCACATTATCATAATCAAATTGATAATTTATCTTATATTCTTTTGGTACAAAAATAGCATATAAATTTGTGTCAGATGTCACAAAATTATCTGTATAAAGTTCATTTCCGTCCTCTACAAGAGACCAGCCTTTAAATTCATAGCCATCCTTATCGAGTTTGCTTCCGTTATAAAAAACTAAGTCGCCTGCTATTTTTATATTAGAAACTATTTCACCATCAACGTAGAAATTAACTTCATAAGTCTTATCTACTTTTGTTGGTGAACATCCTATTAAAATTATTATAAATAAAAACAATATGATATATTTTATTCTTTTACACATCATAGTACCCCCTCGTATAATAGTAAGTGTAAGAATTGGTTACTCTTACACTTCTAAGATTCTAGATATTTTTTATCTTGATTCTAGTAAACAAGAATAATAGCTCCTA
>CASFCK010000040.1 GCA_949293265.1 uncultured bacterium | reverse complement strand
TTTATATGTCAATAAAGTTTAGAAATAGTGGCCTACAATTGCCGAGATGGGTGGCCTACAATCGCCGAGATGGGTGGCCTACAATCGCCGAAATACACAGTAATAGTTTTATCATTTACTTTAACTAACCTATCTTTAATAGTTGAATCATAAGTATACGAACTATACACATCTGTCTTAGTTTCTTTATTAATTACAGGTTTTTTAATTACTTCTCCATTTGGCCCAATATATGTTTCAAAATATTTAGTCGTTGTAGTGGTTGTTTTAAATATTTTTAAAATATTGCCATTATTATCATACGAATAATCCACATCACCTACTTTAGTTAAAAAACCATTTATATTATAACCATATGTTTTATTACCAAAGTAACTATCTGATATACCTGTTACATTACCAAGCTTATCTAGTGTGTAATTTCTTGTAGTTAATGTTGAACCGTTAGTTTTAATTACTTCTTTAGCTACTTGTTTTGATATATATTTGGTATTACTTCTTGTTTTATAGGTATATGAATTAGATAATATTTCTTTATCTTTATTAATAAATTCTTTTTTCTTTAACATACCAAAATCATCATATAAATTAATTTTAGTAAGAGCATTTAATTCATTAGCCATATTGTTTAAAGTTGATGTTTCACAATATGAATATCTAATACCTAACATTTCGATTTGACCACATAAAGGCATATAATTATCATATTCACCAAAATTAGATACTTCTTTTACATATGAAATTGATCTACCAATAAGCATTCTTGGATGATTTAGATGGTTTGATGTGTCAGAACCATATTCGTATGTTTTACCATCAATATAAACTCTATAAGTTATTGTTTTAGTATCTAGTGAATCATTATTTTTAACTTCTTTATATGATAGGGCTATAACGTGCCATGTATCATTATCTAATGATAATCTTGTGCTGATACGTTGCCCAAAGAAATCTAAACATAATTCATTTGCAGTTTGGCTATCTCTATATAAAGAAATACTATTAGAGGTATCATTATAGTCATAACAATCAAAAATATATTGTTTATCACTATAAGAATCAATATAAACTCTTGCCATAATAGTCCAAGAATCACCAAAGCCATAATCATAAATTAAACTTCCACCATCTGCTACATATGCATAACGTCTTGATAGTTGATTAAAGTTAAAGGTTCTATCTTTGATATGATGTCTCCAAAGTAGATAAATATAATGGTTAAAGTTACGCTATTTGGAAGATTAATATTTACCTATTATCATGATAGCAAAAAATGAGCTAAACTTTTAAGCTTAGCTCAAATTTATTTAGTATATTAAATTATGAGTAGTATATACCCCCTTCTCTAAATTAATAGTTGTATATATAGCTTTAAATTATTAGTAGTATGTAAATGTAGAAAAAAAGACCCCCTTTTGATGTATAATAAATTGCTCTAATTTATGCATCAAAGGAGGTTTTTTTACTTGGACTATGAATCCATTAAAAGGTATGGATTAGATCATCTCAATGTAGATTTAAGTAAAACATATGAGGTATTTAATCCAACCAATAATAATCATACCATACATCTTTACTTAAATAAAGACTTGGGTATTACTTGCCCAAGATGTAATGGTACTAATATAAAGAATGTTGGAACTAAGAATATTAAAATAAAGTATGCTTCAGCTTTAGAAGATAACATTGATATAATATGGCACCGTAGACAATACATATGCTACGATTGTGAAAAACCAGCTTATTTTCAAGAGCCTTCTCCATTTAATACACCAAATTTTAATGTATCTATTCAAAAGGAAATGAAAATACTTTTTGAATTCAAATCAGAAACGGCCACTTATTCTTCTATTGCTAAAAAATACCATGTTTCTCCAACATATGTAATGTATCTATTTGATAAAAAAGTTAATATTAGTAGGAATAAATTAACTACTGTTGTTTGTTTTGATGAAGTTTATTCAAGAAAACTAAGTAAATATAGCTACTGCTTTGTTATTTACTCTCCCCCAACAAAAAAGAATTTTAGATATTTTAGATTCAAGACGATTAAATGATTTAGGTGATTACTTTAGAAAAATCCCTAAAGAGGAAAAAAATGCCGTTACATACATTTCTATCGACTTGTATGAAACTTATCGCATTGTTGCGAAAAGATACTTTCCTAATGCCAAAATATCAGCTGATTCTTTTCATGTCATTAAAAATCTTACAGAATGTTTTCAAAAAATAAGAATACGAATAATGAATCATTATATTTTTTTAAAGGGAGAAAATCATTATCTATATTGGCTTTTAAAGAAATATTGGAAATTTTTATTAATTGACACGTCAAAGCTAAGCTATAACACTATAAAAACATCTAAAACAGGCCAATATTTAAATCCTAGACAAATTATTAGTTATATGCTTGATATATCGCCAGAACTAAAATTAGCCTATGAACTAAAAGAAGAATATCGTGTCTTTAATTCAACAGCCACTATCGATAATGCCGAGAAATGGTTAGATGAATTAATAATAAAATTTAAAAGTTCTAACATTAAAGAATATATACCATTTTGGAAATTATTACAAAATTGGCATAATGAAATTATAAATTCATTTAATAGAATTAACGGCTATAGAATATCAAACGGGCCTATAGAAAGAGTTAATAGAACTATAAAAAACATCATTGAAATTGGCTTTGGTTCAACTAACTTTGTTAGAATGAGAAATAGGATAATGTATTGTGTCAATGACAATGCGTCAGTATTATATGAGAAAAAAACAAACTAATAAAACCGTAGGTAAATCTAGGGGTAAATATACTAAAAATAAATAACTAAAAAATTAATAAAAAATGCATAATGAAGAATAGGGTAGAGAAAAAGCTTTAACTTTTGTCCCTCCCGTTGCACTACGGGTCTCGTATACGGCGCTACATTTATATTATTCACAAACTACTTAGGTAGTAATTTAAGGGGTTGACCAGTCCTGGTCTACCTCTTTTAACATTTGGCGTTTCTAGTATCTTTGGCGATAATATATAATTAACTATGCTTAAGCCACATTGTTTATATAAGCCTAATCTTGAATTTGCCACTTTAAATAAATCCTCAGATGGAAAATTATTCTTATATTTATTATTTAATTTCTCTAGGTTTTTATATATTCTAAGTGGCTTCTTCCATTGTTTGACTATTATAACTCTTATTTTGTGTCTTAGCCATTCACCAAACCTAGCTATTTTTATTTTCATTTTTCCAATTCTAAAGTAATTTATCCATCCTTTGACTATTTGATTAACTTTAATAAAAGTCTCACTTAAGGGTTTAGCTATTGCTTTACCTCTTCTTAGGACTATTTTAAGTTTATCATATAATCTTTGTATGCGGTCATTACTAGGTTTACATTCCCATTTATCTATTGTTTTATAAAATGTAAATCCTAGAAAATTACTTTTATTTGGCCTTACTATTTTGGTTTTAGTTGCTGATACCTTAAGATACAATTTTCTTTCTAACCACCAAGTAACTGATTTCATCACTCTATTAGCTGCCACTTCACTTTTGACAAATATATTACAATCATCAGCATATCTAACAAAATGTAGTCCCCTTGCTTCTAGTTCTTTATCAAACTTATCTAAATAGATATTAGATAAAATTGGTGATAATGGTCCGCCTTGTGGTGTTCCTATTGTTGAAGGACTTATTAGTCCATTTTCCATTATCCCTGCTTGTAGGAACTTTCTAATTATGTGAACTGTATGACTATCATTTACTTGTTCCCTAAGTATTGAGATTAGTTTATCGTGATTAACTGTATCAAAATATTTCTCTATATCTAAGTCTATTACCCATTCATAACCTTCATTTAGATATTCTAATACTTTATTAATTGCCATATGACAATCTCTATTTGGTCTAAAACCATATGAGTAGTTACTGAAGATATTCTCATATATTGGAGTTATTCTTTGAGCTATTGCTTGTTGTATTACTCTATCTATTACTGTTGGTATACCAAGTGGTCTTTTCTTACCATTTGCTTTAGGTATATAAACTCTTCTTACTGGTTGTGGTCTATACTTCTTATCAAGTATTTGCTTAATAATATCTTGCCCGTGTTCTTGCCAATAACTTTTAATTTCATAAACAGTCATTTTGTCTATTCCACTAGCCCCTTTATTTGCCACAACTCTCTTAATTGCTAGAGATATATTTTCTTCATTTAATATTTCATCAATTAATCTCACTTGCTGTCCATCCTTCCATTTGTAAAATATATTCAAGAGCACCTCATTGCCCTTTGTTATCTAAGATTACGTTTCTTAGTTCTAAACTTATCCTCAATTTCAGGTTACTTGAACTTTGCTTATAGCGATTAACACTATATAAACATTAGGTCCTTTGATATCTCTATCTACTACGACACAGAGCTCTCTTCCTCTAAATTAGCCTTTTTCGCTCCGATTTACTATAACTGTTTTAAAGTGTCTAGATTTATCGTTTTAGAGGACCTCCCGGGGTAAGATATTAATCTCTTTATTCTTCACAACTTCTTGATTTACTGTCTTGGTTTTACGTTTACCTTTAGGACTTCAGTTTGTTACGCAACCTTATCCACCATTTAGCCTAATATCAAGTTTCTGTTCGTAAGCTCGAAGATTTTGTTAGCCCCTTCCTTCACCCTTAACATTACTATTAACAGCTTGGGGTTCACTACACTTGGCGGTAAATACCCGTGGTAGGACTTTCACCTACTAGATTAATGTTAATGCCCGGCACACGCACAAAATGGGCAGTATTAAACTGCCCATTTCATTCAGTATTATAGTATTCAAAATTTAAAGAAATACTACTTTCTGTTTATAGCTATACTACTTTTTAGTTTAAGCTCAAAAAGTACAAATACTACTCAAAATTTAGAGAACCATTTATTTTATATCTAAAATGGTATGCTTTATATTGCCAATCTCGTTTACTAATTAGAGATATATAATTTAATCTAGTCTAATAGTTTCAAATATTGAATGTCCACCTTCAAAGTGTTTGTGCTTAAATGGTATTTCTAAAAACGTCATAATTTGGGCTAAAAAAGAGTATTTAGAAATTCCATTTTTAACAATTGAATATTCATTCTTCTTATTGTTTTTTTCAAAACATATTGTTATATTATTAAACATTTTAATTTTTAAAGTTTTTCTATATAAATTATATAATGGTAATTTTTCACTAACAGTATCACGTCTAAGAATTCTAATTATAAAAGCTATTATAAATGACTTTTTATAACCACAAGTTTTCAAATCAAACTTATATTCAAAATCACCTATTTTTAATCTATAGCCAAAATTCTCATATATTAAATCAATTTTTTTATTATCTTGGCCAAGATGTTTAAGCGATGTTTCAAATCTTTTACGAGGAAATTCACCTAATGCTTTTCCTGAATATTTTTCATAATTTAATACCATAAATAAACAAGTAAACATTAAAGAAAGACATGAAATTAGCACAAATATCACGTATATTGAACTATTATTACCATAATTTATACCATAATAAATGCTAAGAATTATTGATATTATAAATAAAATTAAATTTAAAATATACAATATTAAATATACAATCACTTTGCTTACCTCTCATCAAAATAAAGGACTCAATAATATACCTGCGATTCCAGAAATAATCGTTTCTAAACCATTATAATTTAGACCATTATATAATTTTTCATATAACTTAGTTCTTCCAATAACACCAATTTTACCAGGATGCACATTAGGATGAAATTTACCTGCTTTGAATAATTCAGTAATTCTTTTGTTAATTTTATTGTTACTACCAGATAAAATTTTGTTTAATTTAGTATTTGCTATCTTTTTAGTTATCCCTTTACCCATGCCAAAGCCAATTAATGATGACATAGCACCCGTAGAAAATGAAACTAAACCATCTTCAACCGAATCAGACTCACCACTAATATATGAATCTACCATAGAGCCTAAACCACCTGTTAACATTGTGGTTCCAGCACCTACACCTAAACCACTAATAGCACCACCAGCAAGAGCACCCAAATAATCCATTCCATCCTTATCTCCACCAAGTTTACCATCTGATGAAACATCTTCTATTACTTCTGTTACTAAGTTTATAACTACATTAACCGTGACACTAATTAATAATGTTGCCAAAAAGCCAAATTTACCATTTGAATCAATATTAGCTATTGGATTATTTGAACAATATGTGAATAAGTTCATTTGATTTGGAATAGTTGGTTCTAAGAATGATAAGCTATCAGCATTTAACCATCTACACCATTCAGGTACGTAGTATCTAGATTTGCAGTAATACATTGATGATTCTTCATCATAATAATATCCTTTATATCTAAATGGATTATATTTACCGATTGTGCTTGCTTTAGAACCTGTAATATTATTTGTTTTCCCAAACGCATCGCAGTCATATTTTACTACTACATTACCATTAATGTCAATGATACCTAAAATGTTTTGTAAGACATCTCTAATGTATAGATATTTATTAGAATCATGAATAAATCCTATTAATTGACCGTTTTCATCATATGTAAAGTCTAATCTATAAGAGTTATTTATTTTTGTTATTAATCTATCACCGCTATAATAATAATTAGTAATGTTACCATTATTATCTTTCTTTATTCTTTTTCCTTCAAGATCATATGTGTATTTTACATTATTAAATTTAATTAATCTTCTACAAATATATTCATATGTATTACCATTTGCGTTGTTATTTCTTCTTTTAGTTATGTTTGTATGTCTTAAACTACGGACTTTAAAGTGCGGGAAGATTGGCTTTTTATACTTCATTTGATAAATATAAACTATTACTATATAGTAAATTTATTATGAAATCTAAGCTTATATTTATTACTATTAAAAGCTTAATAGTATAAATTTACTAGTTTTTTACAACTTCTTTACAAGTTTACGATAGATTGAAAATTTTATTTTTTATAACATACTATTAAAGGGAATTTATGTCCTTTTAAATAGATATGTTGGAGGTTTTGTAATGAAAAGTATTAAACAAGATGTAGTCCGAAATATAAATGCACAAAAGACACACATAATTTTTTGGGATGTAGTATCTGTAACTATAATTACTGCTCTTGCTATTTATTCTATAAGTCTTTCTCTTAGTGGTAGAGAAGTGTTTTATGCTTTATTTTTCGGAACTTTAGGTGCTTGGTTTTTTTTATGATTTTAATTATTGGTCTTTCAATTCGAGAAATTAAAATGCTTAATGGAGAATTAGAAGATATTAAACGAAGAGTAAATAATAATATAAATGGTGATAAAATTGATTAAAAAAGGGATTAAATATCGATTATACCAAAGCAAAATATATGCAACTTATTGTTTTATAATAGGAAGTATATTATTTACTATAGTATCATTGATTTTTTTTATTGGTTTTTTAAAACTTAAATATTTTAAATATGCCATTATAATAGGTGCAGCATATGTAATAATTATGGTTATACTTATTCTTATCCATTTATGGAATAAAAAAGTATATAGAGAAAGCCTTAAAGAATTAGAAGAGTCACAAAATGGTACGAATAAAGAAAAAATGAAACAATTGGAATATTTAATTAATAAAAGTAAGGTAAAATTTAAAAAATGAACTACTTAAATATCAATGTATTAAGTTAATGTCATTGATTAGAAAAGTTTTTTAATATATTTAAGATCTTATTTTAAATGGCTTTTAAGACGTATCTTAACACATATTCATCTTTACTATTCTTACTAATTCCAATCTATCCTCATATACTTTAATGTTTTTTTTACAGTAAAACTTTATTTATCTTTTTTTAATAATAATTTAAGATTTTTCATTATTTCACTTCTAGAATCATAGAAAAAAGTTGTAGACAAACTACAACTTTACATACAGGTTAGCATTCCTATTAAGCCTACTAATATTATCATAAATGATAAAGCTAGTATTATCTTACCTATAACTTTTTTATAATTTATTTTTTCGCTAACTCTAACTATAAAATTTGTTAAAATTGTTATAAATATACCTAAAATTAAAACTATACTCCAAATATATATTTTTGGATTATCACCAGTTAAAATAGCTTGGTGATATCTTAAATACATATTACCCGATAAAAAAATACCAGATAATAAGAATGAACCCCAAACAGCCGTAACTAAGCCCCAAAATAATATATTATTAATCTTTGTTTTGGTGGTGAATGAAGCTATACCATCACCAACTAAACAGAACAATAATCCTGCAACAACAAATATTAATAATCCCCAGCCAAATAAACGCATTACATATGGTGTGTAATAACTCAAACTATTTAAATCATTAACATCATATGGCGGAACTAATATATTGATATCATATTGAATTTCTTTATCTTCATATTTTATCGAAAGTGTTCTATTACCAACTTTATTAGTTTTAAAATTAGAAACCATATCTATAGTTAATGTAATTGTCTTTGTAGTATTATCATTATATTTAACTAGTAATAAACCATCTTTAAAGTCTTCGTTAAACTGATATTCTTTTTGTAATTCTATTATTTCTATATCCACAACATATTTTGTGTTTATTCGTCTTGTAATATTTAAGGTATAATCTGTTACTACATCATTATCTTCAATTAAAGATAATCTTAAATAATAAACATTTAAGCCTTCTTTAAGGGTTATAGTATCATCTAATTTAATAC
>CASFCK010000039.1 GCA_949293265.1 uncultured bacterium | reverse complement strand
TAATTTCAAAATTTCTCTTTTTAAATTTTCTGTATTTTCAGCTTCACCACCGGTTAATATTGGATACTTATTTTTATCAGCTCTCGCTAATCCTTCAATACCCTCATTAGAATACACATTAAGCCATTTCCTAAAAGTGGTATCAGTAATTTTATTAACTCTACAAAAATCTTTAAGGCTAACAGTATTATCATTAGCTAGATACGTTCTAATTAAAAATTCTTTTTCAAGTGGACTTAAATGCTTTTTCATAATTTTCCTCACTTTCAATATTACTATCATTATTATACTATATACTGCAGCTACTACTACAATATACAATATTTTTTATTACTTATAAGTCCACTTTTATAATAGCATCAAATATAGTAATGTGATAGTTAAATGCATAAGCCATTTGGAAGACGCCTCTATAATTAGACATATTAAAGAATAGTCTTCTACTAGTTTAACATATTAATGATCTCTTATTAAAAGAGTTATAATTATTTTATAAGCTTTATGTCAGTGAAAGTATTATTATGACAAATGACGAATTGATAAAGTTTTAAAATATAAGTCTAAATTTAGCGATATAGAAGTTAAATCTGTTAGAAAAGGGTGTTATGAAAAACTTTGACACTTTATCTGCTTTTCTAATCAAGATAAACGGGTAGAACAATACTTTTTGGGATTGATGAAAGTGAAATTTGTAGCGTTTATGATATTAATAATATTTAAAAAAGTTAACTCTACAATGTTAAAATATTGAACCAGCAGTAATAACATTATATAATGTTATTTAGATAGATGGTAACTACATTATTTTAAATCTAAAAAGGTATTAATATTAAATATAAAGAAGCCAGGTAAGTGGCTCAAATTAAAAAATATTAATGGTTCTAAGGCTATCAATAATATTCAGTAGAAGTAGATTGTGAAATAGACTACAGTGTTTTACTAAATTATAACATCATTTAATGATGCTATATAAGTTATGTTGTACTCATAACTATAAAAATCTAAGAAAGGAGATAGTATAATTAAAAGTACAATTTAATTATACTAGGAAAATATATGGGCAAATACCTAAAAGTTGGCTTTTTATTGCTAATTATATTTTTATTAAATTCATGTAGTTTATTTGGAAATAGTGATAAAAACCCAAGTGATTTTTATGGTAGGTATTATTTGTATCATGATAATTATAAACAAGATAGTTATTTAGAATTGAAAGAAAATAATGAATTAATTATGTTTAATAATGATACTTTTTATGGCACTTATAGTATTGATGGTGATAATATTTATTTAATAATAGATTATAATGACATAAAACAAGAAGTTAGTGGCAAAATAGAAACCGATATGATCACAATTACAATAGATGGTGATACAGGTTATTTTTGTCGTGGTGATAAACTACCACCATATCAAAATATACCAGGTGGTAATGGAGGTAATGTTGATAACCCTATTCAATCTGGTGATTATATTGAAGTTGATGGGATTGAATATTTTTATAACGATTATCAAAAGGAATATTCTTCTTTCAAAGAATTTGAGGATAAGACTTATATAGTAATGGATATTGAGTTTGATGTGGAAGAGGCTATTATTTTAGATAATATTGATGGTATTAAGGTTAGTGGTGTCTTTAATCATGCATTTTCTGATCGTGATGTTAAAAAGATTGTTATGCCTGATAGTATTAATCGGATAGGAGAAAGATTATTTGAAAATTGTCTAAGTTTAAAGGAAATAGTATTTAGTAAAAATATTACTGATTTTAGTGGAATAAATTTATTAAGAGAAACACCTAATTTAGAAAAATTAAGTATCCCATATTTAGATGCTAGAAATTTATTTTCGGAATTTGCAGAAGAAAGCCATGAATATTTAAAAGAAATAGAAATAACAAATAGTAAAATTATAGAAAATAGTTTTGGCTTTTATATATTACCAAATTTAAAGAAAGTTATATTAGCTGAAGGAACAGAAACAATTGGTTTTGATGCGTTTGAAGATTGTAAAAAGTTAGAAGAAGTCGTTTTCCCTACTAGTCTAAATGAAATGCAAGGGTATGCATTTAAAAATTGTGAGTCATTAAAAAAGGTTAATATTAATGAAAATATTAAAGTTGATGACAAAGCTTTTTTCAATGCAACAATTGAAGAAATGACAGTTTTAGAATATAAAACTTATGGCGCAAACCCTAAAAAACTAATTATAAATTCAACAAGTGAAAACATGCCAAATGATTCGTTAAACAACTTAACTAATTTAGAAGAAATAGTTTTACCTGAAACTTTAAAATCAATTGGCAATAATTGCCTTAATGGTTGTGAAAAATTAGCTAATATTAATTTACCTATTAGTTTAGCAGAAATAGGGGAAAATTGTTTTAACAATAATGCAATAAAAGAACTAAATTTAGGAATAAATTTATTTAATATTGCTGATAATTTTATTTCTTTAGATAGGAATATTAAAATTAATGTAGATCTTAATAATTCATATTATCAAACAACAGCTGGTTGTTTAATAAAGAATGATAATAATACACTTGTAAGAGCAGACAATTTTATTACAACTATTCCAAGCACTGTTAATATATTAGGAGAAAAAGCTTTTAGTAAAACAAATATTAAGAGTATTACCATTCCAAATAATATAACAAAAATTGAAGAAGAATGTTTCGATAATTGTTTAGAATTAGAAAATATTACTATTCCTAATAGCGTAGAAAATATTGGCACATCTGTTTTTGCAGATTGTGTTAATTTAGAGATTGTTGTCTTACCTAGTAATTTAGAAACAATTCCTTATGACATGTTTTATAATTGTCAAAGTTTAAGGGCTATAACGTTACCGGATAATTTAATTACAATAAAAAGTTACGCATTTTATAATTGTGCAAATTTAGAATATGTTAATTTTTCAAATTCATTAACTTCAATTTATGAATATGCTTTTAGTTATTGTTTAAATTTAAAAGAAGTTTCTATACCAAGTGTTAACTTAATAGATGATAACGCATTTTATAATTGCCAAAATTTAGAGGTAATTATATTACCAAACAATTTGGAAGAAATAGGATATGAAACTTTTGCTGGTTGTAATTTACAAGAAATAGTTTATAGTAATGATTTTTCATTTAAAATGTCATCTTTTGGATCTTTAGATAATACTAATTTATTTGAGGTAGAAAATAACATAATTTATCTTAATAATTTAGCTATTGATAAGATTGATAAAAATGCTATAGAAATAGCATTTAGAGAAGGAACTACAAAATATGCTGATAATTTCTTTTCTGATATGTCTAATATTAAAAAAATAACTATTCCTAATAGTATTGATATAGAAAATCAGTCTGGAATAAATGGAAAAATTAATTTAGAAGAATTAGTTGTTCCTCAATATGATTCATCTAAATTGTTCTATAATGGTGTTCCTGAAACATTAAAAAAACTAACTATTACTAATGCTAGTACAGTTTATATATCTTCAACTTATTTGCAATTAGAAAGTCTTGTCATTGAAAAAGCAGATAATATTTCTAAGGGAATTCTAAAAGGTAATACAATTATTAAAGAAGTAACATTACCTTTTATAGGTGATAAAGAAAATGCCACTTATAAAAACTTCACATATATATTTGGTAATAAATCTTATGATGATAGAACAAACTCTATTCCTGCTACTTTAGAAAAGATTACAATTTTAGGTGGAAACGAGGTGTATGATAATGCATTTAATAGTATGACAAGGATCAAAGAAGTTGTTTTACCGGATACAATTACAAGAATAGGTGAAGGAGCATTTCGTGATTGTATAGAGCTTAATAAGATTAATATACCTAAAAATTTAGAAGAAGTTGGAAGTTATGCTTTTGCTGCAAATCACGGGGGATATCAGGAATTAATATTCCCAGAATCTGTTAAAACTGTAGGTGATGTAGTATTTGCTAATAATCATGTTAAGAAGGTTGTATTTAATAGTAATAGTTTAGAAGTAGGTGATAATTTATTTATACAATGTCCTTATTTAACTGAAGTAGAAATTAATGGATTAAGCTCTATAAACGACATATTATTTATTAATTGTGATATTTTATCTAGTATTACATTATCTAATACGATTAAAGAGATTAAGGTTAATCCGTTTAGTAATTGTCCAAATATGAAAAATATCTATTTTAAAGGAACGGAAGAAGAATTTAAGAATATTATAAATTATGATTATTTAAATGATTATAATATATATTATATTTAATTTGAAATATTATTATATAAGAAAAGCCCCATAATTAAGCCATAATTATGGGGTTTGTTTTATATTAAGCTAAATTTATAAAATTCGTCTCGTTATTAAAGAAATAAAATTGTTTCTTTCAAATAGAACTATAAGTAATATTAAGCAAGTTAAATAACTAAATCCGGCAACATAAATATTTGGAATTAAATATGTTGTAAGATAAAAGGAAACTAAAATTAAAACCGTAAATATGAAGTTTCTTTTAAAACTTACATGCCATTTTCTTATCAATGTTATTTCCATCATAATATACCATATTATTGCCACAATAACTGAAGCTGCAGATATTGATATGGTTGTTTTGAAACATAGGTAAGCAATTGTATTAGCGATTGTAGCTAGTACTAAAGCTATTATAGATTTAATAAAATATGATTTAATCAAGTTTAAAGATTTATAGTAGTTTGACATTACAACTGATATTGAAGTGTTAAATATCAAACTAGGAAAAATAACTTGAAAAATTGGTAATGAATTATTATATTCCGGTAAGAGCCAATTAACAACTATAACTAGTGGAAAGTATGCTAACATACATACTGATACGATAATTATTATAATCCCATTTAACTTACTATAATTGTCTTTTAATTCATTTTCTGTTTTTGTTTTTAACGATGGATATAAAACAGTAGATATAGCAGCTATAGCCGTTGTAATTAAATTTAGCATATTGTAAGCAAAGGCATAAACACTATATGTATCTGTATCAAATAGTAAAGATACAAATTGCCTATCAATTGTTAATAATAAATTACCAACTAAGTTAGATAACAATAGTGGAATTCCAACTTTAAATAATTGAATTAATAATTCTTTATTTACTTTCTCTTTATCTATTTTACCAAAGGTTATATCACGATAAGTAAACATATACCATAATAGTAATAATAAATTTATTACTGTATAAATTATGACATATATTTGGTAGGAAACATTACCAATATTAGTATATTTATATATTAAGAATAAACCTAGGACTGATAGAATTGTTAATGCTGATAACAACGTGTTTCTTATTGCTAGTTCTTTAAATCTATAAGTTATTTGTGATATAAATTGATAATATGATGTTGCGTTTCTAATAAATAAACTAATACCTATAAAAACAAATATAAAACCATAATAAGAACTAACAAAGAATAAGGATATACCAGTTATTATAACTAGTATTATAGATTGGAATATTAATAAGAATTTAGAAAAATATCTAAATTTATTTTTATCTAGATTGTTATAATTCTTACCAGCGTATATTAAATAAATACCATCAATAAATCCGAAATGGAATAAACCAACATATGTTAAATATAGAGTAAATATTTTATAATAACCATAGTCAGTAACACCCATTATTTTTGGTAAAATAAAGCCGGAAAACACACCAGCTAGAATTGATAAAATGTTACTTAATGCCACCATGACAACATTTCTAGTTATTTTGTTGTCATTATTTGGATTTGCTGAATCCCTTTGTTCTTCTAGAACATTAGAATTACTTTCCATTATAATTTTTCTCCATAAATCTTAAATATTCACCAGATATAATATGATTGATCCAATCTTGATTATCTAAGTTCCATTTAATTGTTTCTTTAATACCTG
>CASFCK010000038.1 GCA_949293265.1 uncultured bacterium | reverse complement strand
AGGAGCTATTATTCTTGTTTACTAGAATCAAGATAAAAAATATCTAGAATCTTAGAAGTGTAAGAGTAACCAATTCTTACACTTACTATTATACGAGGATGAAGTTAAAATGAAACGTCTATACTCGATCTTATTGATGGCATTTTTTTCACTTTATTTAATGTCATTCACTAATATTATTTCTAATAATAGTGATATACATGTAGATGTTACAAGTGATTACATTAATATTAACTATAATGGTAAAGCTTTGTCTTATGATTTGTTAGATGGTAAATATTATAAATTGAATCAGGGTAATAACGTCTATCAATATCGAGTCATCATAAAAGAAGACTTAAATTTAATTCTATTTAAATTAGATTTGGAATATCAAATGTTTGGATATACTGAATTTGAAGATGTCACTTTTAATCTTTATTTAGATAATCAAAAAGTCAAAAAGATATTAAGTGGTAAAGAAATATTGTGTTTAGATGAAAGTGATGATAAGTATTATGCATTATATAACACATTGTATGAGTATTTAGATAAAAACAGGAGATTACACCCACTTATATCACCCAATAGTTTTCAAACTGAAGGAGTAGGCAGTGATATAAATATGGCTTCAAGTGACGAATATTTAGATAATTATAAGAACCCTACATATTATGAATATGCAGACAAAACTGACGATGATATAGTTAAAATAATACCAAAAGATTATTTTTTTAGAGAGTGTATCAAATCGTATTGTGGTGACGAATACTATATTTTTATGGATACCTATAGTACTGTGTATAATCATATACCTATTTACGTTTCACAAGTATATGTTGTTGATATAGATGTTACAAGAACTAACAGCACATCTTTAAATATATTAGATTATAGCGCTAGCGCGAAGCCTACTACAGAATCCAATTTTGGCATCTATATAGAGCCGCTCATTAATGAAGTCTATATAGGAATAAGGGCTGCTAATTATGGTAGTTTTAATATTAATAATATTCAAGCGGAAACTGTGCTAAAGAATGATAACTTGAAATTGAACATAGGATATAGAGCCACACCTAAATATATAGTATTAGATAATTTCGGAATTATAAATGATTATCTTGATGAAGAAGATTGTTTTAATTGTTTGTATGAAATAAGGTATGGACTAGATATAAATGAGATTATTAGTGAACAAGATTTAGCCAATGAGGCTATTAATGGCTATTTGGGAACTATTTCAAACATTTGTTCTATTTTAGGAGTATCTTTGGCAGCTGATATTATAGATATATTCACTTCCTTTTGGGACTTGATTTATCCGTATTTATCTTCCGGTGAGTTGGCAAATCAATATGGTGTCACTAACATAGATAAAGGAGTAGAAAACAAAAACATTTCTCTTGCTTTAACAGGCAAGAATGCTGAAAGTGCACTATTTAATATATTTGATTATTTAAATTATTTAAGAGAAAATAATGTGTGGAACTATGAATATATTATAGAAGTTACAAACGCATGTTATAATGGGCGAGTAGGTGATGCGTCAACGTCAGAATCAACTCAAATTATGCAAACTCCTCGACAAACTCATCTAAAATTTTCTTTTAATGTTTATGATGATAGTACCAAACTAACTTCAAATGATGTGATTTATAATTATAGCTTTTATGATTATAATTATGTAGTATGTTATGAAAATAATGACATGTTATTTGAAATTAATGATTTCACTTCTAAATCAGAGATTGAATTTAATATAATGGAAAACAATTTTGAACAAGTATACCTGGTAAGTAGTACTAAAAGCGGAACCTATTTATATAATGTACCTCAATATTCATATTTAAAATTAGTTGATATTAATGGTAGAACGTTGTACTCTTCAGATTCTAGGCATGGTAGTTTAAATCATTTGTTGATTAATGTAGAAGCAAATAGAATGTATTTTTTAGTAGGAGGCTTTTACACAAATGAAACAGGTGATTTTTCCATTGAACGAGATACTATTGGACATTTTACGTACCCACAATATATGTCATATTCTTATACAGTATCGAGTACCCCAAATATTAAATGCTTAAGTTATCAGCATTATGGTGTGTATAATATATATACTATAGGAACGGATTCATATGGTGATACAGAAATTTATATATATAATGATATGTGCGGCTTAATAGGTTATGACAATGATTCATTAAACATAAATGAAGATAGTAATAATTATAATGCGTATTTGTATGAGCCAATTGGTGATGACGAATTAGTCTATATTGTTTGTAGAGCAAAAAATTTCTATTACAATAATGATGTAGAATTGTCCTTAGTGAGGTGGAATTAACGATGAAAAAGATATTTAATTTAATAAGTTTATCATTGGTTATGTTATTAATAATAAGCTGTAAAAATGAAGAGAAAAAAACATATCAGAATGGTGATAGATTAACTATAGACCATATCATTTATGAATATGTTGTACCAAATGAAAAAAATTACGAGAGAAAAGCCATAGATGCTCCTTATTACGATTACAAAACGGCAGATATATATGATCCTAATCGGCCGATATATCATTCTTGTTATCCTATTGATATGATTAATCCAGAGAAATTTCCAGTAAATGCTTTAATGTTTAATGAAGAAAACTTTAGCGAAAACGTACAATTTTTTGGTAGAAGATTTGGTAAAATTGGTTTATATGAAGATGAAAATGGTTTAGTACAATCAGATATGAATTTCATAGCTACTAATGCAGATGCGGATTATTTTAATGTCATTTCCTATATGGATAGTGATTATGCTTTTTATAATCCTTGTTTTTGGGTTGTTGGTTGTGATGAAGAATTAAGGATGAATCAAGAAAAAAGAAGTGAAATAAAAATAAAAAGTATTATTGATGACATTTTAGTTGTCGGTATAGGTTATGGGGCATTTGTGGATTTAAACGGAAAGTATAAGGTGTTAGTTGAAGAAGCCGATAGTTCAAAAAAAGTTAAAGACTATTATAGTTCAGTTGGTAGGAATTGTGATGAAGTACCTTTACTTGTTATGCCATATGCTTTTTCAAATATGGATATTAGTGAATTATGTTTTGATAGACAAGCTTTTATTTATTCTTTAGGTTTTAATAAAGTTATGTTTGATTCAGCTAAGTTTAATTTTAGAATTTTCTTGTATGGGCAAGCATTTTATAAATGTGAGTTAGCGACATTTTCTGCCCCAACTGAAGAAGATCAAATTGCTAATTATTTTTATATAAATAGTATTTTAACAACATATTATTTAGGCATTAATCTCTACAATTATGCAGCTCCTTTTGTGGACTGTGATATTAATAATATTGCATCACCTGGAGCTTATTTAAGATGTGCAAATCAAATATATTATCATCCTTATTTAGTTTATGCGCTATATGATTTTTCATATCCTATTTTAATATCTAATAGTAAATCTTGTGAAGGCAATTATCGATATAAGCCTAAAGAAATATATTTAAGTAATGAATTGTTAAGAGGCGTTTATGTTGAAAATGATGTAGTTACTAATTATTTATTTGACGAAGAATTAAATAGTGAACTTGAAACAATATATATCGTAACAGGAAGACAAAATACTACCACTTTCTCATATGATAAAAATGATGATGCTCATTTTTATATTGATTTAGCTAATTCTAAAATTTATTATCGTCAATCTGTTTTGATGCAAAATGGCGAACATGAATATAAATATATAAAATTATTAAATATGAATGAAAAGTGTAAAGTTGTTGTTATAGAAAAATATGATAGATATGCTGATTAAAAAGGCTAAAGGCTATCCTAGATTTTAGGGTAGCTTTTTTAAATTCACTTATCCGCAAATAGAAGGACTTTCAAATAGGATAATCATACGAAAGATTAAAAGTTGTAATATTTGCTGAGGATTTTATTGTTAAAGAACTTAAAGATTATTGCTTTGGTAATAAAATTAAAAGAGTTAACTTTACCTAAGGTAGAAACAAAAATATTTTACTTTTGCATAGAATTAATACTTTAGTAAAGATAATATACTAAACACTTAGAATGCTAATTGGAATATTGCAAAGTGATTTATTCTTAATTTAAAACAGGCATTAAAAACGTTTTCAACAAAAAAGTTGATTTATAAAATAAAAACAATTTAATAATTTTTTAAATTATGTTATAATACGCTCGAATGTGCATTATATTAATAATATAAGGAATAGGAGATAAGATTTATGCCATTTATTAAAGATATTTATGCTCGCGAGGTTATTGACTCAAGAGGAAACCCAACTGTTGAAGTTGAAGTAACAACAGAATCTGGCTTTTTTGGCCGTGCTTTAGTTCCGAGTGGAGCTTCTACAGGTGAACATGAAGCTGTAGAATTAAGAGATGGTGATAAGAGCCGCTTCGGTGGTAAAGGTACATTAAAAGCTGTAGAAAATGTAAACAGCATTATTTGCCCTAAATTATTAGGTATGGATTGCCGTGATCAAGTTTTAATTGATAAAACTATGATTGAATTAGATGGTACTGAAAATAAAGGTGTTTTAGGTGCCAATGCTATTTTAGGTGTATCTATTGCATGTGCTAGAGCTGCAGCTGATTATTATGGTATGCCACTTTATAGATATTTTGGCGGTGTTAATGCAAAACAATTACCATTACCTATGATGAACATTTTAAATGGTGGTGCTCATGCTGATTTCTGTATCGATTTCCAAGAAATCATGATTTTACCAGTTAGTGCGCCAAGTGTACGTGAAGCTGTAAGAATGGGTGCTGAAGTATTCCATGCTTTAAAAACAATTTTAAAGAAAGCTGGTTATAACACAGCTGTAGGTGATGAAGGTGGTTATGCTCCAAAATTAGGTTCTAACACTGAAGCATTTGAAAGAGTAGTAGAAGCTATTAAAGCTGCTGGTTATAAACCAGGTGAAGATATTTGTTTAGGTATCGACGTTGCTGCTAGTGAATTCTATGATAAAGAAACAGGTAAATATTCATTAAAAGCAGATAAGGGTGTATTCACTTCAAAAGAAATGGTAGATAATTATTATGTACCATTAACTGAAAAATTCCCAATCATAACTATCGAAGATGGTTTAGCAGAAGACGACTGGGAAGGTTGGAAATATTTAACTGATAAATTAGGCGATCATGTACAATTAGTTGGTGATGATTTATTCGTAACTAATACTAAACGTTTAGCTAAAGGTATTGAAATGGGTGTTGCTAACGCAATCTTAATTAAAGTTAACCAAATCGGTACTTTAACTGAAACATTTGATGCTATTGAATTAGCTAAGAGACATGGCTATACAGCTATCGTTTCTCATCGTTCTGGTGAAACAGAAGATACAACTATTGCTGATATCGTTGTTGGTACTAATGCTGGTCAAATTAAGACTGGTTCTGCATCAAGAACAGATCGTATCGCTAAATATAACCAATTAATTCGTATTGAAGATGAATTAAATAAACGTGGTGAAGCTAGCGTATCAGTATTTGCAGGTAGAAAATCTATTTATTGTTTAAAATAATTCAAAATTAGAGGCATTTTTGCCTCTTTCTTTTTAATATAAAGCATAAAGTGCATTTTGCATATTATGCTTTTTTTTGTTATAATATGATAGAATGGCGGTGATTTTGATGATTGATAACTATCATGATTTTAAACGATTCTTAGAAACTGTTGAAAATAAACCAAAATTATTGTTGCATAGTTGTTGTGGGCCTTGTTCTAGTTATACATTAGAGCTGTTAACTAAATATTTTACAGTCACAATTTTTTATACTAATGATAATATATACCCAGCAGAAGAATTTTATTTACGGCTAGAAGAACAAATTAAAATTATTGATAAAATGCAATTAAAAGTAGAAGTTATAGTCCCACCTTATGAACCAGATTTATATAATTTAGCTATAAAAGGTAAAGAACAATTAGGTGAACACAGTAGGCGTTGTTACGAGTGTTTTACTGAGCGCTTAGAAAAAACAGCTTGTTATGCTAAAGAACATGGATTTAGTTATTTTTCAACCACTTTATCAATATCACCATATAAAAACAGCGATTGGTTAAATGAAATTGGTTATAATTTAGAAAAAAAATATGATATAAAATATCTCTATTCAAATTTTAAAAAAGAAGAAGGTTATAAAAAAAGTATAATCTATTCAAAAAAATATGAAATTTATCGGCAAGATTATTGTGGTTGTATCTATTCGAAAAATGAAAGCAATCGGTATAACTGTCAATAGAAAAATTGACAATTTGACCAATGCAAAACACCCACTAAGAAAGTAGGTCGAAATCTGATATAAAAAGATGTTA
>CASFCK010000037.1 GCA_949293265.1 uncultured bacterium | reverse complement strand
TGGTAGAGCAACTGACTTGTAATCAGTAGGTTGAGGGTTCGATTCCTTTTTTCGGCACCATTTCATGTCCCGTTAGCTCAGTTGGTAGAGCACTTGACTTTTAATCAAGGGGTCACAGATTCGAGTTCTGTACGGGACACCATTTATAAGTAGATGCCCTGGTGGTGGAATAGGTAGACACGTGGGACTTAAAATCCCATGGCCGATGAGGCCGTGCCGGTTCAAGTCCGGCCCGGGGTACCACTTTTTTATTATATGGGGCTATAGCTCAGCTGGGAGAGCGCCTGTTTTGCAAGCAGGAGGTCAACGGTTCGATCCCGTTTAGCTCCACCAACTTTAAATTTAATACTTCGGTGAATCATGGCGGTGTGGCTCAGTTGGCTAGAGCGAGCGGTTCATACCCGCTAGGTCGGGGGTTCGAATCCCTCCGCCGCTACCATTTGGACCCGTAGCTCAGTTGGTTAGAGCCACCGGCTCATAACCGGTCGGTCGCAGGTTCGAGTCCTGCCGGGTCCACCATCATATATGTAATACGCAATACGGAGAAATACCCAAGCCCGGTTGAAGGGATCGGTCTTGAAAACCGACAGGGGATGAAAGTCCCGCGGGGGTTCGAATCCCTCTTTCTCCGCCATATCGCGGGATAGAGCAGTCTGGTAGCTCGTCGGGCTCATAACCCGGAGGTCGTTGGTTCAAATCCTTCTCCCGCAACCAAGTGGTTCAGTAGTGTAGTTGGTTAACATGTCAGTCTGTCACACTGGAGATCGCGGGTTCGAGTCCCGTCTGAACCGCCATTTTATTTTGCCTCGGTAGCTCAGTTGGTAGAGCACAGGACTGAAAATCCTGGTGTCGGCAGTTCAATCCTGCCCTGAGGCACCATTAATTTGATATTTCATCTAAAATTCACCTCCAATGGTGTTTTTTTTTACTCTTTTTAAATTTAATTTATTTTTATAATATGCTATAATAAGTTGAGGTTGATAATTATGCAATGGTGGGAACATATTCAACAATTTTTTAATGACAATACATGGTTAAAAATTGTTTTAAATAGTTATTTTATTTTTATTGTAGTTATTCTATTAATCTATTTAATCGCCCATAGTAGAAGAGCGTTATATATGATAATAACAATAGGTATCGTATGTGCCATCTATTATTTATCGGTATTTTTAGATTTAGGTATTAGTGAAACAGTTTACCGGGGAGCTCTATTTATTAGCATTATTTTTGCTGTTTTCGTCTTAGCCCCTGATTTACGAAATATCATTAATTATAAACAAGACTTAAAAGAAGACTTTATCTCTTCAAGTGATAACACAAGAAATCAAATCGCTGATGCAGCTATGTATTTAGCTAGTAAAAAAATAGGTGCTTTAATAACTTTAGAGCGTCATAATTCTTTAGATCAATATGCTGAAAAAGCTATTCAATTAAATGCTGATGTATCTAAAGAATTATTAATAAACATTTTTATACCTAACACTCCATTACATGATGGGGCTGTTATCATCAGAGGTAATAAAATCCGCTGTGCTGGAGCTTACTACGTTTTAACTGAACATAATGAAATAGATAAAACAACAGGTTCAAGACATCGTGCCGCTTTAGGTATATCTGAAATGACGGATAGTTTATCAATTATTTGTTCAGAGGAAACCGGACATATTTCTTTAGCTACAGAAGGTTTTTTAATAAAGATAAATGATCGCGATAAATTAATTAGTTATATTGATATGTTTATGGATAAGAAGCAGGTGAAATAGATGAAAATATTAATTAAAATCTTAAAATGTATTTTTAATCCTCTTTATATGATTGTTACAGCTAATGAAGAAAATAGACCAATATTTAAACACCTTAAGAAAAATGATATATTTTTATTCATTATTGCAATCTTAATTACAGCTATAATAATCTTATTATATTATCACACATATATATTTGGAGTTTAAGCATGTTAACTTTTAGTCCTTTAGTACCCTTATTATTAGGGGTATTTTTCTCTATTTTAATTGTTAGAGATAGCATAATCAGAAAAAAATTTTTAAAAAAGCGAATAATTTTCTCATTTATATTTATCTTTATTACGGCTTTATTAAGCGTTTTTAGAGATAATATATTAAGTGTTGATTCATTAGTGAATATCTATAATTATACTAACCTAATACTAACTATATTTATAGCAGTAATGTTTTTATTTAACGGTCTAAGTAATATAGTTAATAATGAGCTAAATGATAGTATTCTTCAAACATTTGGTAACAATATGTATTATCTATATCTAGATAAAAAAAATAATATTTTAGCAATATCAAATGAATTAAAAGAAGCATTGAATATTGACAAAGAAGTTAATAATTTTAATGAAATTTTAGATAATTATATTACTATTAAAAATATAAATGACAAAGCTAGTTCCAATCAAGAATTTATCTATTACTTAAATTATAAAGAAACAGAACCACGCACGGCAGATTTTAAAATTCAATACTATTTAAATGATGGTAAATTAAGAGAAGTTAATCTAGTAGAACAACTCTTATTTTCAAAAGATAAATATGTAGGGAGAATATTTTTAGGTCAAAATAAAACAATAATTGAAAACGTTGATACAAACAACGATAAATTATTAAACGAACGCTTAAAATATTTATTAAATCCACCAATTTGGGGCTTGATATTAATAAACTTAGAAAATAACAGAATTTATGTTAATGATTATTTAGTAGATAAACTAGGCCTAAAGTCAAACGATTTTGCTTATAGTGATTATGTAAAACTGATAGATAAAGATGACTATAATGCATATAAAGATAATCTAGAACGAGTAAAAGATGATAATTATGAATTCATCTATAGAATTTCAAACGGCTATAAAATGATCTATGTCAAAGAAAGCGGAAATATAATTTATGATGGAACGAAAAAAATAGAGTTAATAGCGAATGTTGTTATTAATGAAACTAGAAATTTTATGACCACAGATACAATTTTAGATAAATTAGCTGAAGAAAATGAAATGATAGTTAAAATTAATGATTTAGCTAACCATAACGAAAATTATGAATTAGTCTATTTTAGAATGACGAATATTCCAAGTATAAATGATCAATATAAACGACAAATCGGAACATTAGTTATGGAAGAATATGTTAAGACATTCACTAAAGTTTTTGCTGATAATATTTATAGAATTAGTGGCTTAGATTTTGTTATGTTAATAACTGATATAAGAAAAATGGAGCTATTTAAAAAAACAATATTAAATGGTAAAATTTTTAATCCTAATCTAAATTATGGAGCAATAAATTGTAAACTTGAAGTAAATATGGGAATTTCATTTTCCAATGATGCGATTAGGCCAAACGATGTCTATTTAAATAGTAAAAAAGCCTTAGAGATAGCCATCACAAGAAATATACCATATTTATTTTATAAAGATATTAATAGGTGATAATTATGTATAGAATAGGACATTCATGGGACACTCATAAACTAGTTAAAGACAGGAAACTAATTTTAGGCGGGATAGAATTTACTTCAGAACTTGGCTTATTAGGCCATAGTGACGCTGATTGTGTATTACATGCCCTAGCAGAAGCTTTATTAGGGAGCTTAGCCTTAGGAGATTTAGGCCAATTATATCCTGATGATAGTCAAAACACCTTAAATATGGATTCTAAAATAATTTTAAAGAAATGTTATAATTTAATTTTAAAAAGAGGGTATCATTTAGTTAACACCGATATTATGATTTATGCTGAAAATATTAAAATTGCCCCTTATAAAGAAGCTATTAGAAAATCTATTGCGGATATTTTAAATGTTAATATTGAGGCTGTTTCAGTAAAAGCTACAACCTGGGAAAAAATGGGTTTTATCGGTAGAGGAGAAGCAATAGCGGCTGAAGCTACAGTTTTAATAACAACTGAAAAGGGAATATAAAGAAAAGACACGACAAAATCGTGTCTTTTCTACTTTAAAAACAATTTAATTAATTTATTTTTTAGTTTAGTATAAGGAGTATATCTAAAAGGTAAATCTAGGTAAGTAGTTTTTTTAACTATTGAGCGGTAATGTGAAAAAGTCTTAAAGCTTAATTTACCATGATAAGATCCAATTCCCGATTTGCCAACTCCCCCAAAGCCTAAATTGTTAGTAGCAAGATGAATAATCGTGTCATTTATACAACCACCACCAAATTGAATATTATTTAAAATTTCGCTTTGTACAGCCTTATTTTCAGTAAATAAATAAAGTGCTAATGGTTCGCTGTTTTTGACAATTAAATCATATATTTCGTTAAGATTTTGATAAGCATAAATAGGTAATATTGGGCCAAAAATTTCTTCACTCATAATTTTTTTATCTAAATTAGTTACTTCAACTATAGTAGGTTCTAATTTTAAATTATCTACATTGTTTTGACCACCATAAATAATGCTTACTTCATTTAAATAATTTAGCAAACGATAAAAATGCTTTTCGTTAATAATTTTACCATAATCAGTATTAGTTAAATAATTAGGATATAAAATCTTAATATATTTAATTAAATATTCAATAAATTTATCTTTAATTTCAGCATCAATTAATACGTAATCAGGAGCTACACAAGTTTGTCCGCAATTAATAAATTTGCCAAACACAATTCTTTTAGCCGCCAAATCTAATTTAGCGGTTTTTTCGACTATAACCGGGCTTTTACCACCTAATTCTAATGTTACAGGTGTCAAATTTTGACTAGCAGCCTGATAGACAATTTTACCGATATTAGTACTGCCTGTAAAGAAAATATAATCCCATTTTTCCTTTAATAAAGAACTAGCCACTTTATAATCTCCCTCTATTACCGCAACATATTCATTAGGAAAACAATTAGATATTATTTCTTTGATTATTTTACTACAATTAGGACTATCTTCAGATGGCTTAATTATAACTGTATTACCAGCCGCAATTGCCCCTGCTAATGGTTCTAAAGTTAGTAAGATTGGATAATTCCAAGGTGATATAATTAAGACATTACCATAAGGATAAGGAGAAGTGAAACTTTTACTTTTAAACTGTGCTAATGGTGTTTTTACCATTTTGTTCTTCATATTCTTTTTTAAATGTTTAATTTGATAATTTAAGTCACTAATAACTAAACCAATCTCAGTCATATAGCTTTCAGTTTCACTTTTATTTAAATCTAGTTGTAAAGCTTTAATGATTGTACTTTGTTCATTAATAATAGTTTCTCTTAATTTTTTTAATGCAGATAGGCGAAATTGATAATTAATCGTTTTACCACTCTTAAAAAAAACTCTTTGTTTTTCTAGTATAGATAACATATAGACCTCGTAATAATATAGATTAGACAATTTATAATGTGTCAGGGTAATTATAAGCTTTTTTTAATAGCATTACAAATAATTTTTATTGTTCTAAATTGTAGAAATGCTAAATTTGATTTCTTCTACTAAAATTATAATTTTTAATTTGTAAATTAAAAAAAAAAAAACATATTCGTTTTTTTCTTTTAGGTAGAAAGAAACGAATATGTTTTTGAGATAGAGGATTATTAAAGTTATCATTAATTGTAAACAATTAATGATTCGGAGGAAAAAATATGAAAAAAGTAGTTACATTATTAAGTTTTTTTCTGTTGGCCATATTTTTATTTGGCTGTAATGATGATGAAACTAAGGTTTCCTTGCAAATAGAAGGAATCAATGGTCATAATGATGCTATTATCGATAATGAAAATAAATCAGTTTCATTTAACGTTGATAATAGTATAGCTTCATTTGATCTTGAAGATATAATATTGCCGGAAAATATATTAGTTTCAGTTTATGAAGATAGTAATTTAGAACAAGAAATTAGTAATGTGTTAGACCTAGAAGTTGGTCTAAACACATATTATATGTATCTATATTTTGCAGAAGATGATGAATTTAATTCAACATGGACGTTAAATATTACACGTTTAGCAGCAAGTATAAAAAGTATAAGTGTAAAAGAACTAAAATCAGTATATACAGTTAATGAAGAATTTAGCGATGGAACATTAACAGTTACATATACGGATAATAGTACTGAAGATATAAAAATAACAACAAATATGGTTTTAGGTTTTGATACTAAAACTTTAGGTAAGAAAGAACTAACTATTGTTTATGAAGGATTTACAATTAAACATAGTTATGAAGTAGTAAATGAAATAGAAAAAATTGAAGTCCTTGATTTAAAGAAAGAATATTTTTTAGATGAATCTTTTGTTAACGGTAAATTAAAATTATATTACAGTGATAATTCTACAAAAGAGATAGATTTAACAACAGAAATGGTTAAAGATTTTGATACATCAACAGTTGGTAAAAAGACTTTAACTATAACATATGAAGGTAAAACAACAACATATGAAATAGAAGTTATTGAAGATGTAATAACAAATATTGAAGTAGTAGAATTAAGCTTTGTAAATGGTAAATTAAGCTTAAAATATTTAAGTGGTAGAAGTAATGATGTAGCCTTAACTAAGGATATGGTTAGCGGTTTTGACACAACTACAGCTAGTAAGAAAACTTTAACTATAACTTATGAAGGTAAAACAACAACATATGAAATAGAAGTTATTGAAGATGTAATAACAAATATTGAAGTAATAAGTTTAAAAAACAAATACTATGTAGGTACTACGATTGATTTAACTGGTGCCTTACTTAAAGTTAATTATCAAAGTGGTAAATCCGAAAATGTAAGCATAAAAGCTAATATGATTACAGGTTTTGATACAGCTACAATTGGTAAGAAAACCTTAACTATAACTTATGAAGGTAAAACAACAACATATAAAATAGAAGTTATTGAAGATGTAATAACAAATATTGAAGTAGTAGAATTAAAAGATACTTATTATGTTGGAGAAAGCTTTGTAAATGGTAAATTAAGCT
>CASFCK010000036.1 GCA_949293265.1 uncultured bacterium | reverse complement strand
TCTAGTATAATTTAACAAAAATAAAAAGTCAGTTACTTACCGTCCAAAGTTTGTTAACTGACTTACCAAAAGGCGGTATTATGATAACATTTAAGAGTTAAATTTCAAGATGGATGATACATTTAATTATAATAATTTAATAAATAGTTAATTGTAAATTAATCTTTAAAATTACCCTTACATATTGTTTTCACATTTTTAATTTGTTAAAATTAAATTGGCAAACAAAGGTATGCTGACCCCCGCAATTCGCGATAAATTAAAACCAGGTACTGATTGCTAAAAATCTAGGAGGATAAAATGAAAAATAAAAAGCTCTTGGCAAGTCTATTACTTGCGATTTTTAGTGTCTTTGTACTTATTGCCTGTAAAGAAGAAAAAGGTAAGTACACTGTAAATTTTGAAGTTAATGGAGGTTCTTCAATTAGTGCAATTACTACTGATGGTAATGTGACTAGACCAGCCGACCCTATACGTGAAGGTTATGAATTTGTTGGTTGGTATGAAGATATCGATTTAACTGATCCATTTGATTTTGAAACTGAGACAGTTGACAGCAACACTACATTATATGCAAAATGGAGTGAAGCAAATCCAAAACCTGACATCGCTGATAAGTTTTATACAGTTGCTGAATTAATTGATATGTGTGCTGATTATACTGATGCACCTTCAAATGACAGATATTATGTAATAGCTACTGTTAAAGAAATTAGTGATGCAGAATATGGTCAAATGACTATTGAAGATGAAACAGGTGAAATGTTAGTTTATGGTACTTATAGTGCTGATGGAGAAATTAGATATTCAGAATTAACAGAAAAACCTGTTGCTGGTGACCAAGTAATTTTATATGGTACTATTCAACAATATGGCGAAACTCCAGAAATTCAATCTGGCTGGATAATTTGGTTTAATCATATTGAAACTAGATATAGAATTACATTTGAAACTAATGGTGGTACTAGTGTTGAAGATGTAATAGTAGTAGATGGCGAAATGACTATTCCTACAAATCCAACAAAAGAAGGATATACATTTGCCGGATGGTATCAAGATAGTGCTTTAACTAAGCCATTTAATTTAGGCTCAGATGTTGTTACTTCTAATATGACATTGTATGCAAAATGGACAGAAAAGGGTAGCTCTACTGATAAGGAATACTATACAATAGCTGAATTAATTGAAATGTGTAATGATTATGTAGAATCTCCTTCTGAAGAAAGATTTTATGTAGAAGCCACCATTGTAAGTATCGATAACCCAGCATATGGTCAAATGACTATTGAAGATGAAACAGGCCAAATGATGGTTTATGGTACTTATGGTGCTGATGGTGAAAAAAGATATCCTGATTTAGACGAAAAACCAGTTGCCGGTGACACGGTAGTATTATATGCTAACATTCAATTATATAGTGGAAAAACACCTGAAATTTATTCAGGTTGGATTATTTCATTTGAATCTAATCAAAAACCATTTGACCCAGCTGATTATAAAGAAATGACAATTTCTGAATCAAGAAATCAAGAAGTTGGAACAAAAGTTATGTTAGAAGGTGTAGTTACTTCAATTACAGTAAATGCTAACCATAATCCAATTGGCTTTATTTTAGTTGATGAAACTGGTTCTATTTACATCTATGATGCAGCAGTTGCAGTAAGTGTTAAAATTGGTAACAAGATTCAAGTTGCAGGTAGTCGTGACAATTGGATTTTAGATAGTGAATCTAGCAGTGCTTCAAAATTCGGCTATGATGGTTGTATCCAATTAGCTAATTGTACACTTTTAGAAAATGATAAAGGTGACAATGAATGGGATAAATCATGGGTAGAGGAAAGCACAGTTAAAACATTGGTTAATATAGATCCAAGTGATGAAAATATTACTTCTAAGATATTTAAAGTTAATGCTTTAGTTAAAGAAGTACCAGGTCATAATTTTACAAACTTCTATTTCTTTGATATTGATGAAACTTCAGGTACATATACATATACTCAAGCTAGTGGTGATGATTTTACATGGTTAAGAGAATTTGATGGTAAGGTTTGTACAGTATATTTAATGGTATTAAATTATAAATCTTCATCAGCCGGTGTATTACCACGCTTTTTACCTATCGAAGTAATTGATGAAAATTATAAATTTGATTTAAATACAACAACTGATATGGTTATGGAATATTATGTAGCAGATAACTTCAAAGTTGATACATACTATGCAAACCCAGCATTAGAATTACCGGCAGTTGTATCTAATGCTACATTAGGATTCGAAAATGTTAGCGTGACTTATACTGCATCAGATAATGCTATAACATTTACAACTAAAGATAATAAAACTGTTATGAATATTGATGCAACAACAGCAAAAGATGTTGCTGTAAAAGTAGAAGTTAAATACAATGACAAAGTGACAACTAAAGAATATACAATTAAAATTAGATCATTAGATGATTTTGATTATATTTCAGTAACTGATGCAATTAATGCTGAAGAAGATACTACAGTTGTAGTAAGAGGTATTGTTGGCCCATCTTTAGTTAATAGAGTTGGTTTCTATTTAATGGATGATGAAGCTATGATAGCTATTATAACTACAGAAGCTACTCTTGCTACTTTATCTATTGGTGATGAAGTAATTATTCAAGGTCGTCGTGAACACTTTAGAAAAGATACTACAACAGTTCATGGTCAAACAAGTATAGTTGATGTTGAAGTTTTAGTAAATTTATATGGTGATAATGAAATCCCTACTGATTACTTCATAAAAGATAAAGATTTAGCATATTTAGCCGACGTTGTTGCGAATGATATTAATGTAGATCATACTACTGAAGTATATGTTGTAAAAGCTACAATTAATTTCTATGAAAATCAATTTTATAGTAAATTAAATCTAACTGATGGTGATGCTGAATTTGAATTATACATGTCAAATGCTAATCAATATGGCTTCTTATTAGATTATAAGAACCAAGAAGTTACTATGGCTATTGCTCCATGTAATTGGAATGATAAGAATTTCTATAAAGGTTGTGTTTTATATATTCAATTAGAAGATGGAACTATAATCTATAATGATGCAAATTTCTCTTAATAGTTTCTAAGAAGGCTTTATGCCTTCTTTTTTTTGTTGTATAATATTTAAAAGAAGGTGCAAACATGGAACAAAAAACATTAAAAAGCAGTTATGATGGTTTAGATATTTCAATTAATGAATACCTAACAGACAATGCTAAAGCAAACATTTTAATAATACATGGAATGATTGAACATGCTAAAAGATATGATGACTTTGCTAAATTTTTAAACGCTCATAATTATAATGTGTACACATTTGATAAAAGAGGACATGGAACATCTAGAAATGAATATATAACATATGGTTATTTTGGCTCTAACGGTGATAAAGCATTATTAAATGATATATTAGAAATAATCACCTACATTAAAGAAAAAAGTAATTTAACATTGAATTTATTTGCTCATAGTATGGGTACGATTGAAACTCGCTGTTTTATGCAATTAAATAGTCATTTAGTAAATAAAATCGTATTATCAGGTGCTCCAAATTATCAAGCAGGTACTAAATTAGGTATTATTCTAGCTAAAATATTATGCTTAGGTAATGGTGAAAGAAAAAGCTCAAAATTAATTTATCATTTAAGTTTAGGAGCCTTTGCTAGAAAAGTTAAAAATAGTAAAACTAATGTAGATTGGCTAAGCTATAATGAGGAAAATGTCAAAAATTATCAAAATGATCCGCATTGTAGTTTTAGTTTTACTAACAATGGATATTTAACTTTATTTACTTTAGTTAATCAAATGCATAAAAGTAATTTATATATTAGCACTAAAGAAAATCCGATTTTATTTATCTGTGGTGAAGATGATCCATGTACAGGTTATGAAAAAGGAATTAAATCATCAATTAGGACTTTAAATAAAGCAGGATATAATAATATCGATAAAATAATACTACCAAAAATGCGTCATGAAATATTACAAGAAATAAATAAAGAAGAAGTTTATAAGGATATATTAGAATTTTATGAGCGGTGATTATAAATATTGTCCTTTATGTGGCACTAAATTAATATTAGAAGATATTAAAGATGAAGGCTTAATACCTTATTGCCCTAATTGTAAACAACTATATTTCCCCCATTTTAATGTAGCTTGTAGTATGATAATTAAATATGATAATGATGTTTTATTAATTAAACAATATGGTGGTAATGACTATATTTTAGTTGCAGGATATTTAAAAAGAGGTGAAAGTGCTGAAGAAGCGGCAATTAGGGAAGTAAAAGAAGAAGTTGATTTAGATGTTAATAAATTAAAAGTATTAAAAACAAAATATTTCAGTAAAAGTAACACATTGATGATTAATGTCTTAGTAGAAGTTAATAATAAAAATGTTAAGCTTAATTATGAAGTTGATAATTATAGTTGGTTTGGAATCAAAGAAGCCTTAGACAAAATAAAGCCTAATAGTTTGGCATTAGAATTTTATAAAAATTTTTATACGAGGTTTTATAACAATGATTAAATTATCTTTAGTAGTAAATGCAATCGAAATGGAAGACGTAGATACAAGAACATATATTGACTTAGATAATAATGAAATATTAATGCAAAATACTTTTTTTGAAGATGAAGAATTAGAAGAAAGACTACAAACAGGCAATATTTTACCTATGCCTTACTATTTTAAGATAAGTAATACAGAGCTATTACGAGAATTTATTAGAAAATATATTCATAACGATCAAGAATATGCTTATTCTTTAACTTATGGTAAAGGAGCATTTAGGAGATTTAAAGAATATTTGCGATATATTAATAAAATTGAAGCATATCATAAATTTATTGCGGAAAATAATATTAAGATAGCTAAAGAATTATTAGAAAGCAATAATATTGTGTATATTGATGATCTAAAAAATAGAGGTTAATATGAAATATTATTTAGTTATTGATGAAGGAACAACATCAGTTAGAGCTATAGCATATGATCTATCAGGCAATGTTTTAGCGATCAGTCAAAAAGAATATAATCAAATTTTTCCTAAGCCTGGATATGTTGAACAAGATATTAGTAAAATAATTGCTGCATTAAATTATAGTGTTAGAAATATCTTAGCTAAGCTAGGAAATGATATTATTTCTATAGGTATTGCCAATCAAAGAGAAACTACAGTGATTTTTAAAAAAGATGCTAAGCCTATTTATAATGCTATATCATGGCAATGTAGAAGGACTAATTATTTATGTGAAAAATTAAAAAAACAAGGATTAACAAAAACAATTAAAGAAAAGACAGGCCTATTAATTGATCCTTATTTTTCGGCTACTAAAATATATTGGCTATTACATAATGTTCCTCATGCCTTAGATATGGCAAACAAAGGTGAATTATTATTTGGTACTATAGATACTTACTTAATGTACTATTTATCAGCAGGTAAAATATTTAAAACCGATATTACTAATGCTTCAAGAACAATGCTTTATAATATTTATGAAAAGAAATGGGATAAAGAACTATTAGATATGTTTGATGTTCCTTTAAGCATATTACCTGAAGTGTGTCCATCAAAACACCTATTTGGCTACACAGATAAAAATTCTATTTTTAAAAAAGAAATCCCGATTATGGGTATAGCTGGTGATCAACAAGCGGCTTTATTTGGCCATTTATGTGTTAATGTAGGTGATACTAAAATAACTTACGGTACAGGCTGTTTTATCTTAACAAATTTAGGAAAACAAGTTAAAGATACTAATCCTGATTTAATAACAACAATAGGAGTTATGTATGATGAGACTATAGATTATGTAGCTGAAGGTAGTGTTTTTTATGGTGGGTCTTTAATTAAATGGTTAAGAGATAGTTTAGGTTTAATTACAACGGCTAAAGAAAGTGAATCATGTGCTTTAATGGTAGAAGATAGTCTTGGTGTTTACATAGTACCAGCTTTTACTGGTCTTGGGGCCCCATATTGGGATAGTAATGCTAGAGGGATAATAACAGGTATAACTAGTGGAGTTAATAGAAATCATTTAGTTAGGGCTTCTTTAGAAGCAATAGCCTATCAAGTTAATGATGTTTTAAATCTAATTAAAGAAAAGTTCGATTTAAATAATATATTTGTTGATGGTGGTGCCTCAGTTAATGATTTTTTAATGCAATTTCAGGCAGATATCTTAAATTTAGAATTAAATAGACCAGATAATATTGAAAGAACTAGTTTAGGTATATATTATTTATTGGCTTTAGCAAATAATACTGCATTAAAAGATTAACCCGATGGTTGGTGCTACCGTTGCAGTTGCTGTAGCTGTTGCAGGTGCTTTGAACAAATAGTTTAAAGTCCATCAAATATATGCAAAAAAAGAGCGGCTCGTTTAAGCGCGGTGAGATAAGAAAACAAGCAAAAACCCTTATATCATCGCGTTTATGGACAGCGGGCAAACAGGTTACAAGTGAATAACCAAGCAAAAGGGACGTTATCGAGAGATAGCGTCCCTTTCTGCATACTACGCCGCAGCTTCAAAGAAGTTGTGGCGTTTTTTTATGCCCGCAGGAAAGGAGGTACAGCCGGAATGTATTTCACAAAGGGCAAGCAGCGGGCGTTTGAACTGCTCATGCAGCAGAAACCGGGATTTGACCGCTATCAATCCGGTTGTGCCGGAGATGATGAAGATTGCGGCACTTGCCGTTTCTACCGCCCCGGGTGGAAATATGAGTTTTGCGTT
>CASFCK010000035.1 GCA_949293265.1 uncultured bacterium | reverse complement strand
CCGTTTTAACTAAATTTGCTTCATAGGTCTTTTCTTCTATTTTATTACCGTTTGTTATATTTACTTTAGTATTAGTTATTGTAATATTATTTATTACTAAATTTTCGTTATATATTTCTATTTCATCTTCTAAAATACTAATTTTAAATTCATTAATAAAGGAAAGATCTAAATCAAAGCTTGGAATATAAGTTAGTAATTCTGTTAGTGTTAAGTTAAATATTAGATTTTCCCCTATTTGGATATAAATATTTCCATCTTTATATTGAGCTTCTATATTTAATTTAGAACCAAAGACTTCAATAGTCCCATTAGCTATTATTAGTCCCTCTTCTAAATCTATAAAGATTTCTAAGTTTATTGGTATGTTAAGATTTGATATATTGATGTTAGTTAGTAATTTAACATTAATATAATCATTACTGAAAATATTATGAATATTATCGCTGTTTTCAATAATTTGTGTTATATCATAATAGTTTCCTTCTGGCTTATTTATAACTTCATTTTGTACTTTGCTGGTGAAAGTTATATCAAGTCCAAGATCTTTACTAGAAATATTAAACCCTTCTGATAAATCTTTAATCACAAAATTGTAAAGTCTATCTACAATATTTAAATCTAAGTGAAGTCCATCTTGATTTATAACTAGATTTTTACATATTTCTGTTAGTTTAGAATTGAATATAAAGTCGATTATATAAGTTAAGCTTAAATCATTAGTAGGTAGGTTTAAACTATCTATATTAAATGTGAATTTAAAACCTGAAACATCTAAATAACATATATTGTCAACAATTATTAAATTAATATTTAAATCAATATTGTTATATATTATATTTAAATCCCCACTTATTGCTAATTTTTCGCTAAATTGTGCCTTTATTTCACCATCTACTTTAATGTCATCTTTATTATAATTAAGTGTTACAGTAAAGGCTTTATTATTTAAAATTTCTTTTAAATCTTGAATTATAAAATCTATATTATTTAGGTCTTGGTAATTAGTAAAATCATCATTATAAAAGGTCCCTGAATCGACCAAATTTGCTTTAAGCCCTATATTTATATCATCAATTTGGATTGTTGTTTCTATATTATTTAATTTTACACTATCGTCTTTTTCTTCAAATGAAAATAATATTGGTAATTTTAATCCCATTAATTCAAGATTTGTATTCATTAAAACTTTGTCATCTTGCCGAGTAATATTAGATTCAGAAATTTGATTCATTAACTCATTGGTATCTAATTCAGCAAAATTAAATAAAGTGCTTAATTTAGTTAATTGTGTTTTTAATTTCAAATTAGCGTAATTAAGATAAACATCATCATCTTTAACTAATATATTTAAATATTGATTTGTAATACTATATGTATTATTTGCTAAATCAATAGCGCAATTTAAATTTAATAAATGTTCATTAATATTTAAATTTAAATCAATATATAATGGTTGACCATTTAAATAAGGCCCAAAGGCATACATAAAGTAGTCTAATGGCTTTAATTCTTGTTCCCCGTTTTCAATATTGTCACTTGGTTTTAGATCTTGGTATTGATCAAAAAAGCTTTTAGCTTCTATTTCTAAATTATCATATGTAAAAACTTCTGTCATGTTTGCAGTACAGGTAATGCTACCAATAACAGGCATAGTTATATCATATACTTCTGTTGAATCAATTTGTTGTAGTTGCCAATCATCATTAAAAATAATGCTTAATTGTATACTAGAAAAGGAAGGGAAATCACTTGATCCTCCATAAGCCTTAACTTCATATTGATAGTTTGCTGGAGCTATACTAACATCTAAGACTAAATCAATTTGATTGTAACCTTCTTCATTTTCAAAAACATCACTAATCTCAATTATTGATTCTTTACATAATATATATGAAGATATTTGGTTTGGTAACCAACCATAAATATCTAAGTATTGTTTATTTGAATAAACACTAGGTGTTTCGTTTAACCAAGTTGTATCTTTTCCATTAATTTTATCAGGATTCCTTGTTAATACTTTCTCTTCATTAAATGAAAAGTACTTTTGAATAGCTACTGATTTCAATGAACTTGTTGAAATAGCTTGTTGAAAGCCTTCATCGCCGATTATTGTTCTAATATTATAAACATCTTGTTTATAATTTATAAATGCTACTTTTGCTTTTACTTCACCTGTAGTTACACCGTGAAAATCGCTTTCTGCCATCAAGCCTGCTACAATGGCTAAATTATCATAATTACTATAATCTTTTATAGTTGTTCCATCTGTTGGTTTTTCCAAAGTTGTTGTCGAATAACCAAAGGCAAAAACCGGTCCTTTGTTGTGAGTTTTACTGTTTATATAACTTGTAACGCCTATTGCTGAAGCGATAATTACTAAAATAATTAAAACAAATATTAATTTCTTCTTCATTATGAAATGACCTCCGAAAATCTTTATTATTTTAACTATTTTATTAAAATATGTCAAGTTGGTTTTACATAATGAAAACGTTATTGCATCAAAAAAAGCCTAAAATAGGCTTAAAAATACAATTCTTCATCTACTAACTCATCATAAAAGTCTTTTTCGTGACTAACTAATATTACTGTCCCAGGAAACTCTTTTAAAGAATCAAATAATTCTAATTTAGTCATTGGATCTAAATGATTAGTTGGTTCGTCTAATATTAATATATTGCTTTTTTTCATTGTCATTAATGCTAATCTAACTCTTGTTCTTTCGCCACCGCTTAATTCTTTAATTGGTTTTAGACACAAATCTTTACCAATACCGACTTTAGCTAAAATGCTTCTTAATTCACCATCTGTTTTTAAATGATAATAATATCTTAAATAATTAATTGGTGTAACTTCGTCAAATTCATTTTCTTCTTGTGAAAAATAATTAATATCTGCTGATAAATTCCATCTATATTCACCTTTAATAGCAGGAATAAGTTGTAAAATTGTTTTTAAAAGTGTCGATTTACCAACTCCATTGCGCCCTAAAATAGCTATTTTTTTGTTTTTTATTAATTTGTAATTTAATGGACCTAAAATTGTCTTTTGATAACCAATTTCTAAGTTATTTAAAATTAAGACTTCATCACCTGTTGACTTAGAAAAGGGGAATGTTAATTTTAAAGGTTGTCTATTTTTAGGTTTTGGTAATTTTTCCATTTTTTCTAACATTTTACGTCTTGATTGAGCTTGTTTACTAGTTGTTGCTCGTACAATATTTTTAGCAATAAATGTTTCTATTTCTTTTATTTTCTTTTGTTCACGATTATATTCTTTTAGATAAGATTCTTTCCTTATTTCACGTTCTTTTAAATATAGATCATAGTTCATTTTATAGCGGATAAATTTTTTATTATTTAATTCATAAATAATATTTCCTATTTCTCTAATAAAACCTTCATCATGGCTAATTACTATAAAAGCTCCTTGATAATTTTTTAAATATTTAGCTAAAAAGTCAACTTGAACTTGATCTAAAAAATTAGTTGGCTCGTCCATTAGTAAAACATCTGGTTCTTCTAACATTATTTTAGCTAAATACACTTTCATTTTTTCTCCACCTGATAAGGTGCTTACTAATCGCTCATTATCTATAGTGTTAAGTCCAAGACCGTTAACAACATTAGATATTGTTGATGAAATGGAATAAAAGTTTGCTTCTTCTAATTCTTTGTTGAGTATTTCAATCTTTTTTGTTATTTTATTAAACGCTTTTTCATCAGCTGTAGCTAAATCTTCATAAGATTTAATTAATTCCTTTTCTTTATCATATAGCGATTTAAATGTACCTTGGAGGTAACTAGCTATTGTAATATCATTATTCATTTCTAAATGTTGATCTAAATAAGCATATTTTATATGATTTAGCCAAACGATTTTACCACTATCAGGAATAAGATTTTTACTAATTAATTTCATAAATGTTGATTTACCAACCCCATTTTCACCTACTATAACTATATGTTCTTTAGGCTCTAAATAAAATTCAACATTGTTAAATAAGTCTATATCTTTATATTTGAATTTTAAATTTTCAACTGCTAGTATGCTCATATTTCACCTTGTTACTTTTTCTTTTTTAAATCTATTTTTCTTAATCCTCTAAGTTTTATTTTACGTGTTGTCATGTTTAATAAAACATAAGCTTCTGATATAAATTCAATATCTTTATTGGTAGTTGGTTTAAAATAATTTTGTAATAATGTTAATGCTAGTTTTTCATCATCTTTATTTGCTGCATCATAAATATATCTAGTAAATAGTTCCGTATCTAAAATATCATGATTTTGAAAGGCCATTTTTTTAAATTCTTTTAATGTGTCACAAATTAGATAATGCTTTATATAATATTCTACTATTTCATCCTTAGTCGGAATATAAAACTCATTATTTTCTAATTCTATTTCACCTAAATTAATAGCTTTATATTTATCGTTGATTATTTCATAATATTTAATTATTTTATTAAAATTGGCTAATAATATACTAAATTCTCTTATATCGAGTTTTTGCAATTTAGAATATAGGTTATAAATATCATAAAAATCAAATAAACCATAAAAATTAACACAAAAAACTATACACATATTCAAATTTTGAAATTTAGTAATAATGTCTTTATTCTCTTCATATAATTTTAATGCTTTTTTACTAAAGTCTTCTGCAATAAAGTATTTATTTTCATCTCTTAAACCTAGTAAAAAGGCATCTAAATTTAAAATATTAGGGGCATTATTAGCATTAATAAATGTATATTCTTTATTTAATAACATTATTTCTTTAGTATTTAGTCTAATTAAACTTAAGATAATATTATCATCATTTAAAATGTAGTCATTTAAGACTTCTATTAAATCTTTCTTTTTTAATTCCGAATTAAACTTTAAATTATATATTTCTATTCCTTGTTTTAAATCACTGATCGGTCTTAAAGATAACAAATCTTTTAGTTGCATAATATCACTCATTTCAATTTAATATTATATTAAATATTGCTTAAATTAAAAAGAGGATTTCTCCTCTTATCTTAAATTTTTAATTTCTTCTTCTAAATATAATTCAAATTCAGCTAATGCCATAGTAACTTGTTCAGTTGATTTATGTTTACGATAAGTTATTGTGTTATCTTTAACTTCATTATCGCCTATAACAAGAGTATATGGTACTTTTTTAGTTTGAGCTTCTCTTATCTTATAGCCTAATTTTTCATCTCTAAAATCTACTTCTACTCTTATCTTATGTTTCATTAATTCTTCTTTAACCTGATTCACATACGGTATATGCTTATCAGCGACTGGAATAATACGAACTTGATAAGGGGCAAGCCAAGTTGGATAAGCACCGGCATAGTGTTCTGTTAAGATACCGATAAATCTTTCTAAACTACCAAATAAAGCACGGTGAGCCATAACAGGACGTTTTTTACTACCATCTTCAGCAATATAGGTTAAGTCAAAACGTTCTGGTAAGTTCATATCTAATTGAATTGTACCACATTGCCAAATTCTATTCATTGAGTCGCGTAATTTAAAGTCTAGTTTAGGACCATAGAAAGCTCCATCTCCAGGATTTACTTTAAAGTCAAATCCGGCTTTATGACAGGCATCGGCTAGAGCTTTTTCTGTCTTATCCCAAATTGCTATATCGCCAATATATTTTTTTTCTGGTCTAGTAGAAAGTTCAATATGGAATGATAATCCAAAAACATCATATACTTTTTTATATAGATTAATGATACTAGCTATTTCATCAGTGATTTGTTCTTCGGTCATAAAAATATGAGCATCATCTTGAGTAAATGATCTAACTCTAAATAAACCTGATAAAGCTCCACTAGCTTCATGGCGATGAACTAAACCTAATTCAGCTAAGCGTAATGGTAGATCACGATAAGAATGGATACTATTTTTATATACTAACATACCACCTGGACAATTCATTGGTTTAATCGCAAATTCTTTATCATCTATAGTTGAAGTATACATATTTTCTTTATAATTGAACCAATGTCCACTAGTTTCCCACAATTCTCTATTTAGCATTATTGGTGTTTGAATGAATTGGTATCCTGCATTTGTATGAATATCCATCCAAAAATCTGTTAAAGCATTTTTCAATAACATACCTTTAGGTAACCAAAATGGAAAGCCAGGACCGTATTCAGAAATCATAAATAAATCTAGGTCTTTACCAATTTTACGATGATCTCTTTCTTTTCTTTCTTCAATCAATTTTAAATAATCTTCTAAATCACTAGCCTTAAAGAAACTAATACCATATATTCTAGTTAACATCTTGTTATTAGAATCACCACGCCAATAAGCTCCTGCTACATTTAGTAATTTAAAATGTTTAATTTTACTAGTGCTTATAACATGTGGGCCGCGACAAACATCTTTATAATCACTTTGTGTATATATATTAACTTTATCTTCTTCGATATCGTTTATAATTTCTTGTTTATAAACATCTTCTTTAAATTCAGCTAAGGCTTCACTTTTGTTTACTATAGTATGAATAATGCTAATATTTTCATCTGCTATCTTATGCATTTCTTTTTCAATTTTAGCTAAGTCATTAATAGTAATATTAGCATCTTTGATATCTAGATCATAATAGAAACCTTCTTCTATTGTTGGCCCAACCCCAAACATTGATCCAGGGTATAGTCTTTTTATAGCATGAGCTAATAAATGGGCTGTACTATGATTTAAAATATCTAAGGCTTCTTTATCTTTGTTTGTGATAACTTCTAGTGTACCATCACAAAGAAGTTTATCATTTAATGATAATAATTCATTATTAAATTTTACTACAATTGCTTCTTTAGCTAAACTAATAGATATACCTTTAACAACTTCGTTAAAGCTTATACCTTCATTAAATTCTTTAATTTTACCATCTTTTAATGTAACTTTAATCATAAAAACCTCCATAAAAAAACGCCCTTAACTAATGTTAAGGACGAAATAAACCCGTGGTACCACCTTTATTCTAGAATAATCTAGCACTCTAAAACTTTAACGCAGTAAACGAGTAGTTTTCTACTTATTAATAAGGGAGTAATAAAATATATAGTATGACAATTCCCACCGACATGTCTCTCTAAAATACAAATTTATAAGTTATCTTGTCCTTATCGCCTAATATTTTATTCTTTTATCTATTCTTTGTCAAGAATTTTGATTAGTTATTCTCTACTAATATTTTATCTTCTTTATATATCAAATAATTCATCTCATTAGCTGAAGATGTTTTAGCTATTATAAGTACCATAGCTGAACTTAAAACTGTCCCGCCAAGACATACTATAATATCAGTCATCGTATCTTCTAATGCATAACGATAACCTTCTGGTTGAAGATAGAAGTTATATATTTCTTCCATATTGCCTTCTAATGGTAATTTAGTGTTGTTACCATTATTAAACATTTCTGGTATTACTCTTTGGGCATTACCACCTAATAGGCTATCCGTAGTATATTCAAACACTTCCCATAAAAGTGCTACGCTTAAAGAAAACATAATTGCTATAATTATATAGTGAACCCCATAAGTTGGACTAGTAGAAAATACTAGAAAGACTTATGGGGTTTTCATTATGAAATTAAAGTTGGAAGATAAAATAAAAATAATT
>CASFCK010000034.1 GCA_949293265.1 uncultured bacterium | reverse complement strand
AAATGGTAAATTAAGCTTAAAATATTTAAGTGGTAGAAGTAATGATGTAGCCTTAACTAAGGATATGGTTAGCGGTTTTGACACAACTACAGTTGGTAAAAAAACTTTAACTATAACTTATGAAGGTAAAACTACAACTTACGAAATAGAAGTAATTGAAGACGGCGTAGTTAGTATAGTCGTAGAAGAACTTAAAGACACCTATATAGCTAATGAAGAATTTACAAATGGTAAATTAAAAGTTAAATACCAAAGTGGTAAAGAAGAAATTGTAGATCTAACTTTAACAATGGTTAATAATTTTAACACAACTACAGTTGGAAATAATTTTGAAATGACTATCACTTATGGTGGTAAAGAAATTAAATTTAGTTACAATGTAATTAACCAATTAGTAGATATTATAGTTAAAGAATTGAAAAAGAGCTATTTCTTAGATGAAGAATTTAGTGAAGGTTTATTAACGGTAGTCTATGCGGATAAAAGCACAAAAGATCTAGCCTTAACTTTAGATATGATTAAAGGCTTTGACACAACTACAGTTGGTAAGAAAAATTTAACTATTACATACGCAAATAAAACTACAACTTATGAAATAGAAGTTATTTTAGATACAGTTGCTAGTATAGAACTAATAAACGGCTTTAAAAATAGTTATTTTGTTGGTGAAAAGTTAGATGTTAGTGGTGGTTTATTAAAGGCAACGTATTTAAGTGGTAATACAAAAGAAGTTGAATTAACTAAGGAAATGGTTAATGGTTTTAATAGCACAAAAGCTAATCCAAATCTAATATTAACCATTAAATATGAAGATAAAACGACAACTTATGAAGTAGAGATTGTAGCTGATGATGTTGTTGATATTGAAGTTTTAAATTTAGACAATACTTATTTTATTAATGAAGGATTAGATCTTAATGGTGCTTCAATTAATGTTAGTTTTTTAAGTGGTAAAAATACAAATGTTATTTTAACTATGGAAATGGTTAGTGGATTTGATTCAACAATTTTAGGTCCTAATAAATTAACAATTACTTATTTAGGTTTTACAAAAGAGTTTAATTATGAAATAATTGCCGAAACTATTGAAAAAATAGAAATATATAATTTAAAAACTAAATATTATGTAGGTGAAGAATTAGATCTAAATAACACTTCACTTCGCGCATATTATAATAGTGGAAGATATGAAGATAGTGTAGTTACAAGTGAAATGGTTAGTGGCTTTGATTCTAACGAAGCAAAAGAAATTACTTTAACTATTAATTATAACGGTTTTGTTCAACAAGAAACAATTAGTATTGTTAATGATGAAGTTATCTCATTTATAGTATATAACTTAAAGACAGAATATTATGTAGATGAAAAACTAGAATTAACTGATACTACCTTTGTCGCAACATATGCAAGTAATAAAGTTGTAACTGGTGATTTAACTAATGAAATGGTTAGTGGATTTACCTCAGCCGAACCTAATTCAAGTTTAGTTTTAATTATTACTTATGAAAATAAGCAATATAAAGAAATTGTAACGATAAAAGAAGATGTAGTAGTAGCTATTAAAGAGACTAATTTTAAATATGAATATAAAGTTGGTGATGTATTAAGCGAAGATTTAGCTATCTTAGTTACATATGCTAGTGGTAAATTAGAAAATGTTAATTTAACTAATGAAATGGTTAAAGGTTTTGATACAAGTAGTGAATGTGTTAAAGAAATTACTATAACTTATAAAGATTTCTCAATTTCTCTTACTATAAATGTTACAACAAAAGTCTTAACTAATATTGAGGTTGTTCAAGACTTATTAAAAACAAGTTATTATATAGGTGAAGAATTTGTACCAGGTAAACTATTATTAAATTATGAAGAAGGAGATCAAGTTGAAATCACATTCACATTAGGAATGGTAAGTGGCTTTGATACATTAACTTCAGGAAATAAAGAAATAACTATAACATATGAAGGTAAAACAACAACTTATCAAATTGAAGTAATAGAAGATGTAGTAACTAAATTAGAAATAATTGAATTACAAACAGAATATTATGTAGGTGATGAATTTAATTTAGGTAAAGCTAAAGCTACTTATTTAAGCGGTAAAGAAGAAGAAATAATAATAACAAGAGATTTAATTTCTGATTTTGACACAAGTAAAGATGGTGAAATCTACACCAATTTAAGCTATAAAGGTTATTCTATAGAGGTTATATTTAATATTTTACCTAATACAATTGAAGTTGATTTAGCTAATTTAGCTAAAGAATATTATATTGGTGATGAATTTGAACCAACCCTAATAACTTTAAGTTATGCTAATGGTGATATTGTTGAAGTATTTATAACTATTTCAATGCTCGATAACTTTGACACATCTTATGAAGGAACACATACTGTATATATAAATTATGATGGTCAACAAATAGAATATGAATATTTTGTTAAAGTAGATAAAGTAATAGATTTTACTCATAATTTAAAAGAAGAATATTATCAAGGTGAAGAATTTGTACCTGGTATTGCCCATATCGTTTATGAAAGCGGTAAGGAATTAGATTTAAATATCACAGTTGATATGATTAAAGACTTTAATACATATGATCTTAGAACATATGATGTAGAGGTTTATTATGAAGGTCAATATTTATTTACTTATAATTATAATGTAATAGAAGATAGCATTATAAGTGTTGAAGTTATAGATTTTAAATATGAATTTTATATTAATGAAACATTCCCAACAAATGCTAAATTAGTAGCTACTTTTGCAAGCGGAAGACAATCAGAAGTTCCATTAATGGAAGAGTTTGTACCAAACTTTAAAGAAGTAATCAGTGTAGTAGGTAAACATACATTAGAAATAATGATTCCAATCAGTGATGAAAATTATTACGTTATAGAATATGATATTAATGTAATTATACCTCCAGTAGAAAGCATTAAAGTTATTAATCCAAAAACAACATACTATGTTTCAGAAAAATTTAATAATGAAATAATTGAAGTAACATATGAAACAGGCACATCAAGTAACGAAATAGTTACAATTGATATGATAAGTGGCTTTGATACAACAACACCAGGTAATAAGATTATAACTATAACATATGAAGATAAAACTACAACATATGAAATTGAAGTAATAGCTGATGAAATAACATTAATCGGGGTTGCTCAATTAAATAAACGTTATGTTTTAGATGAAAAATTTACAAACGGTTTATTAAGTGTTGTATATACTAGTGGTAGAACGGAAGAAATTGAATTAACTTTAGACATGGTTAAAGGTTTTGATACATCAACAGTTGGTAAGAAAACTTTAACGATAACTTATGAAGGTAAAACAACGAATTATGAAATAATAGTATTAAGTCAAATTATATCTGATGAATTTGTTTTACCAGAATCTACAACCCTAACAAATGATAAAGTTTTCAAATTGATATCAGCTCTTGGAGCTTTTGCAATGTATCCAAATTTAAGCTATCTCGAAGCTTATGAAAAATTATTAGCTGAAGAACACTACGAAGAAGAAACTATAGCTGAATTTAGAGATTATTTAGAACTTGCTGGTGTAACAGAAGCTGATATTGATCAAGCTCTAAATTTAATAAAAGATAAAATAGCCCCAGCCATTTATGAATTAATAACAAGTATAGCTAATGGTGCAGATAATGCTGATGTTTTAGCTTTATATGAAACTTTCTTAAGTGATGATAATATTAACTTAATGAAAGATATAATTAATGAATTGTTAGGCTTATTAGATAAAAATCAAGCTACAGTCATATTTACTTACTTTTTAGAAAGTTCAACATTTAGTTATTCAATATCATATTCATATAGTAGCTTTATTGAACAATTTACAGGTAAAACACTAACAGAATATAATGATTATTTAAAAACATTACCAAATATGAGTGTTGTAACTAAACTAATTGATTCATTTATCATATTTGCCAAAAACCATCCATATGAATATAAAGATATCTATAATATAGTTGATTTTGCCTATGACATATTAGAAGCTATAGTAGAAGTTAATAATGAAGACATTAGAAATGTTGTTACATTAATTACAAAAATGGCACGTAATGAATTAACAAATAGTGAAATTGTCACTTTAATTAATTCAGTATGTAATATTTTAGATATTATTAATACCGAAACAAATAGTTTTGAAGATTTAACTAAAGTATTAGATTTAGTACTTCAATATAATAATGCTTTTGATTTAAACACATATAACAATGTTAAAAGTATTATAAACATCATAAAAGCTTTAATAAATCATATCGATTTAATCATCAACATCGCAAGACAAATCAGTGAAGTAGAAGTTGCGGCTATACTTGACTTCATAGCTCAAATGAGTAGTGAAAACGGGCCTGAACAAAATGCCTTAGGTAAAGATGTTATAACCATATCTAAATTAATAACCCCACTAGCTGAAATAGGCATTACAGATAATGCGTTAAATAAAGCCTTAAGTGATTTTATGACTAGTGCAGGAGGAATGAATAATACATTTGTTAATAATCTGTTAATGAAGATTATTAGTTTTGCTAATTTAGATCCTGATGATATAACTAATCAAGAAACAGTTGCTAATGACTTTATGACAGTTATGAATGATGGTATGACAAAAACTATAACCATTAGGGCAAATAACAATATTGCCTTAATACTAGATACAATGACAGATGAAGAGATTTATAAGACTCTTGGTGAGTATTATGAATTCTATTATAGAAATAATGACGCAAATATAGAGACTCTAATTACTCCAAATTCAACAAACATTATCCTAGACGATAATAAAGAAATTGGTGTTCATGAAGGTTATGTCTTACAAAACGGCATACAAGCAATCTTCTATTATTACGTAATATCAGAAGATATGGCATTCGAAATCTATAATATTGAATTTGGTGGTTTAACCCAACATCTATTCTATGTTCAAAAAGGAGAAAATGAACCATATGGAATTGTTAATACTTCTGATGGGCGTTGGAGTTTTTCTGATTTATATCAATTTGATACTAATATATTTGATTATATTTCAGTAAGTTTAATGTATAAAAACATCTTTAATATACTTACTTTATCAGGTCAAGCATTTAATTATGAATTTATTTTAGATTCAATTACTACCGGCTTAAAAACAGGTTTAATTAATTTTACTGGTAAAGGAATAGATGTTTCATTTAGTTTACCATTTGAATATTATGTAATTGATGAAAATAATCCGCAATATACTGGTTATGTAGAAATAAGAATTAATACTGATGGTAATGAATTAATTTATTCTAATGATGATCCAATCTATATAGTTCAAAACACGGTTATTAATGAAATAAGACTAAGGGGCATTCATTTAGATTATCTAATAGTATCTAATGATTTCTATATTATAGATGAATTAAGTAAAATGGATACTTCAACATTAGGTGAACATGAAGTAACAATCCATTTATATTTAGAAGATTATATAGATGCAGATATTGCTCTTAAATATGTAGTTTTAGATGAAAAAGAAGCATATCAAATTACAAATATATATAATAATAGAGAAGGTATTTATGCTACAGCTGATAATTATGAAGAAGTATTAGCTAACACCTATTTCTATTTTGACAGAAAATTATCCTATGGCACAGCAACTAGAGCTACTTTAGAACAGTTAAATGAATATGTAAAAAAATATTATACAGAAACTGCAGAAATTAACTTTAAAATAGGAAATGTTCTTAGAAATGGTGATATATATACTATTAATGAATTAATATTTATGGTAGTTGATGGCGAAGAAACATTGTTTGAAGATACTCTTGAAATTTATATAATTCAAGATGATCATTATGAAGATTATACAAATATAACTTTAGTACCTGAAGATGAAGTTAATGCTGTAGTAGTTAAATCATATGATGATGTAACTGCAGAATACTTAATAAATAGTTTATCATATATAGAATTAAGTCAACTATTTATTGATAAAACAACAAGAATAGATGCTGATTTATATAATAAATTAATAGAATTAGGTATAGAAGTTTCTATTGTTCATTATGAAGAATTGGAAATTGGTAGACGTTATTATTTCAACTTCATTTGTAATGGTAAAGAGATGGCAAGCTATGTAGATTTTGAATATCCAGCCTATATTGAAGTAGTGTTAGAAGAAGATGCTAATAAAATATTAAATATAGATTTCTACTCTAATAGAGACTTTATTATCTTTGATTATATAGATAGTGAAGAATTTAAAACAATCTTATCTTATGTTGCTCAAATAGAAATTGAATACCCAACTAAATATGAAACATTAGAAAAAGATGAATTATTAGAATTCTTAAATAATAATAATTTTAATATTAATTATTTTGACTATGAAAATGGCTATGCTGAATATACTTTAGGAGAATATAAGGGCACAATAAGCTTCATATTTGTTAATACAGATACAATTAATGAAATATATTTAAAAAATGCTAAAACTGATATTATTACTAAAGAAACTTTAGAAGAAGAAATAATAGAACTATTAAAAAACAATGAACTTAAAGATTTAATTGTTTGTACGTCAAACAGAGAATATCATATCTATGATGAAGCTTATATAAATTATTTAATAGACAAATTTGTGTCTGTTATAGAGATGCCATTAAATAACGGCCTTACTGAAGTGTTATTTAGCTTTGGTCATGCTCAATTTAGCGTAGTATATTATGTATTTAATATAGACGATCACATTGGAAATATCACATTCTATTTAACAGGTACTGGTGATAACATTTTAATTAGTGATGATGGAAATGTTAATGAAGAATTAATTATTAATCAGCTTATAGCTAAGGCACACATTGATGAAATAAATAAGCACTATACATTAAATGAAGCTGAAAAAGAATATGTATTTAATAATGGCTATGAAATAAGAGAAATTACAACTAATTCTTTTGCAATTTATTATTATGAGAGTTGTGTAAGTTATATTTATTACAATTTAATAACCTCAGAAGAAGCAAATGAAGTAATTAGAGTTGGTGCTTCAATTGATGGAATTGGTATTACTTATGATCTAGAAGGTAATCCATTAGAAAATAAAACATATTTATTAACACGTTATGGTAGTGGAGATATTGAAAATTTCATTAAAAATAGAATTTATAGCTTTATTATAGTAACTAGAAAAGAAGATCAATACATTGAAAAGAATATAGATCTTGTAGCCTTCAATGAATTTTGGGAAAAGCATGTAACAATTGCGAAATCAGATGATTCATTATATACTTTAACTATTGATTATAATGGGGCTGTTAATAATATAGATTTTGTAATATTCCCATATGATATAACAGTATATTTTGAAATGTATGCATATCTTAATATAACCGGTATATATGATGAATCAATGGATTTAAAGGAATTCTTAATCCAAAACGCAACAGGTACGATTGATATATGTGGCTCTAGAGACGGATATGATGATTATAGGAAGCATTATAATGAAGAAAGATTAATAGATTTCTTCAATGATTCAAAAACAGTAGTTAAAATTCAAAGCATAGACTTTAATAAAGCAAATATCTTAATTATGTATGATTATGCATGGGATGAATTCTCACTTGAAATTAAACCTAATCTAAATAATTATTTAGATCAAATAGATTTTTATTTAAAAGGAGATGATGTTTTAATTGTTAATGAAGGCGAAGAAATTACAATTGATTTAATTAAGAATCAATTAAAAGCTCGAGTTAGAGATTACGGTTATGAATTAAATAGTGAAGAAATAGCCTCACTAATTGATAATTTCGTTATAACATTAACTGAAAACAACGCATTTAAGATAAATTATAATGTGTTGAGCTTAACTTTATTTAAGTATATATATAAATATTTATAATCAAAATAAATGAATAAACGTCCTTAATTATTATGATTGTTAGTAAATCATAGT
>CASFCK010000033.1 GCA_949293265.1 uncultured bacterium | reverse complement strand
ACCAGCTAACATTAACACACTTAATGGATAATAAATCATTGGTTTATCATATACTGGTAATAGTTGTTTACTTGTTACTGTAGTAAGTGGATATAATCTTGTTCCACTACCACCTGCTAAAATTATTCCTTTCATAAGTTTATTTGCCTCCTTGTATAATTATGAAATTTGTTAGGTAAAACTCCCATTAAAGCAATAAAAACAACTATATTAGGAACAAAATCAGTTGCTAATAAGAATGAAATAAAAATCACGATGTATAGTGAATTTAATAATTTCTGAAATTGATTTTTTGATTTTTTTAATTGGTTAAAATACCCATATGTAAACAATAAAATACCAATAATTCCTAAATATAAGCCAAATTGTAGTAACCCGGACTTAATAGCTAGTGTCTCATCAGTTGTTGCATTTATTAGAGAATAAATTTCATCTAAATTAAAATCAATATTTACTTTATCAAATAGGAAAATATACTTGTTTAAATTTTGTGGTAATATTGTTAAATATAATGAACCACCTGTCCCAAAAGGGTATTTAATAGCTACTATAATTCCTACTATAACAGTATATGAACGAGTTGCAGTCGAAGTATATAAAGCTATATCATTAGTAAATGATTTTAGTAACTTTGGAAAAATAAAAATTACCATCAAGATGAAAGAGATAAGTAGTATCACCAAATATCTAAATTTTATTTTAGTTTTCAAATTATAAATAATATAAATAACAGTTAAAAATATGACTTGAATATATAAGGTTTTAGAACCATTGACTATTATAAAGAACACACTTATTATTAAAGTTAATAGTAAATTAAACCTCTTTTTACTTACTATTGAACAAAGAAAACTTAATATACCATATATAAGTATAATAGATGATGTTGAAGAAGATTCTGAAGTTAAAAGACGAATTCTATAATAAGGATATTTATTGACACTAGGGATAAAATCGAATGCATAAGGAATATTTATAAGTTCAATCAATCCATAAATAAATAGAAAAACATAACAATAGTAAAAAATTTTTAAGATTTTAGTAATTTCTAGATTCCTAGTTAAATTATATACATCGATAATTGTTATAAGCATACATATGAATGTGATTATAACAGAAAAACTTTTAATAAAAATGTTTTCTTTTAATAAAATGATTTCATTAGTATTTAAAGTATATATAAAATTTGAAACCATACTTATAAATATTAATTGTACCAAAAGAAACAACATTACTTTCAACAGCTTGTTTAGGTATAACTTTTTATTGGTTATCAATAGATAGCAAAAAACAAAAATAGAAAAAAACCAAACTGGGTATCTTCCAAAGTTATAGAACTTGCCCAATGGACAATTTTGATAGACAGCTAGAATAATTATTAAATAGTATAACCACTTATTAATTTTATTTTCTAGCATATTTATAGTTCCTTTATATTGTTATTTATATTTTTTATAAGTGCTTCAACATTATAGTATTTATCGAATGTTTTTTCTTCTTCCTGTAAATACGAAACATATTTATCATAATTAGTGATCGTATCTAAACATTTATTAGCAAAATCATCAGGTTCGTCAGCTATAATAATAGAGTGTTCATTATACATTGATCCTAATATACCAAAAGATGTTGAAATTATTAATTTTCCATATGATGTTGCTTCTATTAACTTCATTTTCACACCACCACCTGATCTGATTGGGTTAATGACTATCTTTAATCTTGAATAATATTCATCTAAATCATTAACTTCTCCAGTAACTATGATATCATCTGATTTTAATGCTACTATTTTTTCTGATGGTGAACGACCTACAATATATAATTTAACATTTTTGTTTTTTTCTAATATAATCGGAAAAACGTTATTTACAAACCATAAAATCCCATCTTCGTTGGGTGCATATTTATAATTTGCAATAAAGCCTATTGTATTCTCTTCTAATTTGCTACTATTATTTAACCTTTTTATGAATCCAGGGGGTAAAAGTTCACATTTGTTTTCAATAAGTCCAAACTCTTTAACGTAAAATTGTAAGTCTAGTGGTGATAAGAATAAATATTTATCAAATCTTTTTTTATATAGTTTTTTTTCATAAAAGTATAATTTTAAACTATCAATTTTATATATGAGTCGTTTAAGAATATTTCCTTGATTTTTTGAGATATTAAATAATGTTTGATATTCAACATTATGAAAACAAATTATTTTCTTTGTTTTATATTTATAACCTAATTTAGCCATTTGAGGAAATTCATAAAAAATTAAATCTATATTATTATCCTCATACATACGGTTAAATTCTTTTTTTATTTGTCTAAAGGAGCGAGATCCAACTGAATATGGTAAAAAAACACTATTAAATAAAGATATTATTTTATGACACTTACGATTTACAAATTGAACTTTTTTGCAATATTGCAGGAAATATTTAATAACATTTTGATTTGGTTCGTAATTAGAAATACAAAATAAATATATATTATGATCCTTATTCCTACACAAAGCTTGAAAATGTTGTAAAATGGCTAATTTTCCACCAGTATTAGCAGGATAAAATATTTCTGGTGAGACAAACAAAATATTCATACATTTTCACCTACACTTTAGCTAATATTTTCTTAATTTCTTGACATCTATCTTTAGGTATAATTAACAAATTATCTTTTGTTATAACTATAATCATATTATTTACACCCAATAAATTAATGTTATTTTTATCATCTTGACTAATAATAATGTTATTTGTTGAATCAATGGTAATTGATTTAACATTATAAATAACATTATTATTTTCATCTTTATTAAATAATTCATCAAAAGCCAAATAACTACCAACATCATTCCACCCAAATGATGATGGTATTACTACTATGTTATTAGCTTTTTCCATTACTGCATAATCTATAGATCTCTTTTCAAACTTTATAAATGTATCTCTAACTTTATTTGCTGTAATTACGCCATTATTTGTATCTATTAGTTTGTTTAATTCTAGAGATACTTCGTAATGATTAGGACTATATTTTTTTAATGATTCTAGCATAGTGTTGTATTTAAATATAAACATACCACTATTCCATAAGTATTTGCCTGAACTAAAGTAATCTTTAGCTATTTCTAAATTTGGTTTTTCTTTAAAGGCTAAAGCTTTAGTAGGTTTATTTAGAATAGTTTTATCAACTTCAATATAACCATAACCTGTTTCAGGATATTCAGGTTTCATACCAAGTGTTACTATGTTTCCTTTTTCAGCCTCTGTTTCTGCAATCTTAATAATTTTTCTAAATTCCTCTTCATTAGCTATTAAATGATCACTAGCTAAAACACAAATAGTAGGATTATCATAACATTTAGAAATCATTAATGAGCCATAAGATATAGCTGAAGCCGTATCTCTAAAGGCTGGTTCTATAATAATTCTTGTATCATTAACTTCAGGTAATTCTTCTTTTAAAGCTTTAAGTTGTATTTCATTAGTAGCTATAAAGATTTGATCTTTATCTACTAATGGTAATATTCTTTCATATGCTAATCTTATTAAAGATTTATTACTAAATATTTTAAGTAATTGTTTCGGCTTTTCCTTAGTAGATAAAGGCCAAAACCTTTCTCCACTTCCTCCAGCCATTATAAGAAAAGTAAGCATAACTAATCCTCCAACATTTCATCTAATAATTTATCTAAGTCATAAACTGGTTTCCAACCTGTTTTGTTTCTAAATAAAGTAGAGTCACCAACTAACACTTTAGCATCATTAGGTCTCATAAACTCTGTTGAAACTTTGACTAAAACCTTATTCGCTTTATTATCTATTCCAACCTCATTTAAACCTTCACCTTGCCATATTAAGTTAATACCAATTTTACTATATGCCTTAGTAACAAATTCTCTAACTGTATATGAGCTACCTGTAGATATTATGTAATCATTTGGTTCATCTTGTTGTAAAGATAACCACATGGCAAGTACATAATCTTTAGTATGACCCCATTCTCTTTTAGAATTCAAGTTACCAAGTATTAACGGCTTATTTACAACGTTTTTTATGTGTTCACAAACTTTTTTTGATAAGAAAGATATATCACGTCTTGGTGAATCATGGTTATAACATATTCCATTAACTGCATAAATCTTATAGTTTTCTCTATATGATTTAACTATATGATGAGCATAGAGTTTTGATACTGCATAAGGCGAAATTGGATTAAACTTTGTTTCTTCATTTTGCGGATATATTTCACCATCAAATAGTTGACATGTTGATAAGTTGAATAACTTTGTTCTATATTCACTACGCTTAATTGCATCTAACAATCTTAATGTTCCTAAAGCATTAACATCAGCTGTATATTCTGGCATGTCAAAAGATAGGTCAACATGATTTTGACCAGCTAAATGATATATTTCGTCGGGTTTAATCGATTCTAGTAATTGACTTAAATTAGAAGTATCTGTCATATCACCAATATGTAAAAATAAAGTTTTATTATATATGTTTTCATTTAAAGTCAAATGTTTAATAGTATTATTATAAATTTGTGTTTTAGATTGAATAATACCATGTATTTCATAACCTTTTTCAAGTAGTAAATCAGCTAGGTAAGAACCATCTTGACCTACTATTCCAGTTATTAATGCAACTTTACGCAAGTTAAGACGCTCCTTTCCTTTTGGCTTAGGTATTACGGCTATTAATTCTAAGTTATTTCCACTAATATTAAATCTTTCTTTATTATTAGTAAAAATAAAGGAATCACCTTTTTTAATATTTGTTCCATCAATATTACCATTGCCATTTAAAACATAAAATATTTCAAATCCCTTATTTTCATAAGTTGTTTTATTATTTATTACTAACTTATATAAATTAAAGTGATTATTTTTTAATGTATCTTCTTGACTAAAGTCATAAATATTATTTCTAAAATTATTATAATTAATAACATTTAGGCTATCTTTAATATGTAATTCTCTTTTAGGTAATCTATTATAATCATATAATCTATATGTGATATCTGATGACTCTTGAACTTCAAGTAAAAAAGTATTGGCTTTAATAGCGTGAATAGAACCAGGTTCAACAACAATTAAATCATTAGGTTTAATAGGTTGTTGGTTTAAATAGCTTTCAATAGTGTTATTAGCTAACATATTTTCCACTTCAAGAGCATTTTTGGCATTTATACCTAATACTATATCTTTAGCTTTTGTTTCAGGTAAGATATACCAACACTCAAATTTACCATACTGATTAACTTGTTTAGCATAATCATCATTTGGATGAACTTGAACACTTAGATCACTACTAGAACTAATTAGTTTAATTAATAAAGGGAATTCTTTGTCTGGAAAATTTCCGAATAATTCGGGATGCTTATTCCATAAATGTCTTAGCGTTTGTCCTTTATATTTACCATTAGTTATAATAGAAGATTTATTTAAATAACCTGAAACAATCCAAGCTTCGCCTGTATTATTTGGGCAATCATATATCTTGTTTAATTCTTTACCTGCCCAAGGTTTAACACTAAAATAAGGTTTTAAAAATAAAATCATAATTAATCACTACATAATATTCTTATTATTAAATGAACATAGTTATTTAAACAATCAATTAAAGTAAATTTTTTGAAATATGATAATTGTTTAATATTTAGCTGTGTGTTTAGTATAGCATTCGTTAAATCATCAATATTTAAATCATATGTTTTATCTAATAGCTCGGATATTGCATCAACATTAGTGGCAACTATTGGTTTATTTAAGGCTTTGTATTCTTCAATCACATATCCAAAACCTTCCCATCTAGAAAAAAGACAAGCTATATCCAAAATATTAGCATATTCTAGGGGATTATCGACCCAGCCAGTTATATAAAAACAATTTGATAAATTATAAGATTTAATTTTATTTTCAATCTCATTTCTCTTTGGACCGTCGCCAACTAGAACAAACCTATAGTTATTATTCTTTTCATAAAGCCTTTTAGCAACTTCTATAAAAATATCTGTTCCTTTTTGTTCGCATAATCTACCAACTTGACCAATAACTATATTTTCTTTTTTATAGCCAATGTATTCTTTACTTAATTTAAATTTTTCCTTTAATTGCTTTATTTTTATATAATCAACACCATTATATATGAGTACTAATTTACTTGAATTACATATTTTATTTTTTAATGCAGACTCATATTCATATTTTGAAATACATACTATTTTGCTGGTTTTAAGTGCTAGTATTTTTTCCATCATTTTATATATAAATCTTTTCACTTTACCAACTTTCATATTAAAAGCAAAACCATGAGCATTGTATATTAAAGGTGTTTTCTTATTTTTATTTGCCAATCTACCCAAAAATCCAGCTTTTGTTGAATGACAAAATACTAAATCGGGCTTTTCTTCTTTAAGCTTTGTTTTAATATTAATGATTGCTTTAAAATCAGAAAAACTTATATTGTGCTTCATTGGAATAATTATATGTTTTTTCAAATTTTTTGATGGAATATCATCGGCACCATATTGTTCTGATGTTATTAAAATATGTTCATATTTGTCAGGAAAGTTTTCAATAAACATTTTTATGAATTTCGCAACACCGCCAGCCGCTTCAGCTATGTGTAAGATTTTAGTAGGCATCTTTACTCAGCCCCCTTACCTGTTATTACAGCAAAAAATGTTTTAATCATTAACCATATATCAAACCAAAAACCCCGTTTATTAATATATTCAAGATCCATTTCAATTTGTTCATCAAATGTTGTATCTGACCTGCCACTGCATTGCCAAATACAAGTTAAACCTTGCTTAACTAATAGTCTTTGTCTTTGATAATCATTATATTGTTCAACTTCTCTAGGCAATGCAGGTCTAGGTCCTACAAAACTCATTGAACCATTTAATATATTAAATATTTGTGGTAATTCATCTAAACTGGTTTTACGTAAGAACTTACCAAATTTAGTAATACGGGGATCATTTTTAATTTTAAAAGTGATTCCACCTGTTTCATTTTGATCTAATAGTGAATCTAATTCTTGATCTGCTCCAACTCTCATAGATCTAAATTTATAGAAAGTGAATAATTTACCATCTTTTCCAACTCTTTGTGATTTATATATAATTGGGCCTTTACTTGTACATTTTACAAGTAAAGCTAATATTAAATATAACCAACTAAATAGAATAATTATTAATAAGGAACCTAATATATCTCCAAATCTTTTAAGAAATGAATATATAGGTTTCTTTTTTAATACTATTTTCTCTTCCATAGCATCACCCTTAGTTAAAAATCAAAGTATCTGAGTTCGTAAAGGTATACCTTTACAAACCGCAATAAATGTAGAATTAACTTTACAAATCGGTGTATAAAAGGTGATTTAACTAGACATTTAAAGCAATATAGAGTATAATTTTAAAAAGTGTTTGTCTTCCGTAAAGGTATACCTTTACGAACTACACATTTAAGAAAGGGTTGATAGTTTGACAGAACAATATAAGAAAAAACCAGTCTATGAATTCTTCAAAAGACTGGCTGATATTTTAGCGTCTAGTTTAGGCTTACTTTTATTATCTTGGTTATTAATAATAGCAGCTATAATCATTAAATTAACATCTAAAGGACCAGTATTCTTTAAAGATAAAAGAATTGGTAAAGGTGGTAAAGATATAGTGGTTTATAAATTCAGATCTATGTATGTAGATGCAGAATCTAGACTTAATGATTATTTAACACCTGAGCAATTAGAACAATGGAATAAGGAAAGAAAAATAGATAATGATCCTAGAATAACTAAAGTAGGTAGATTTATTAGAAAAACTTCAATAGATGAATTACCACAATTAATAAACATATTTATTGGTAATATGTCTATTTGGGGAAATAGACCTATTACTAGAAAAGAATTGGATGAATGGTATACAGAAGAACAAAAAGAACTTCTATATAAAATTAAACCTGGACTTACAGGTTACTGGCAAGCTTATGGTAGATCTGATGTAACATTCGAATCAGGTGAAAGACAAAAGTTAGATTTAATTTATGTATATAGAAGATCTACATGGCTAGATATTAAGATATTTTTTAGAACTATTTATGTAGTTTTATTTGGCAAGGGGGCTAAGTAATGAAGAATATGTTATTTATAGCTCCCAAATTCTATTCGTATCATATTTTAATGAAAAAGGCTTTTGAAGATAAAGGATATAACGTGGATTATTACGATGATAGGCCTGGAGATTCTTTTGCTATTAAGGCACTAATTAGACTAAATAAAGGGTTAGTTAAGCGAAAAACAGCAAAGTATTTTGAAAATATTAAGCGTAAAGCAATGGAAAAAGAATATGAACTTGTTTTAGTGATATATGGTCAATCATTTACTTGCGATATGATGAAAGATTTAAAAAAAATATGTACAAATGCCAAATTTGTTTTTTATATGTATGATCCAATAAGCTCTATGCCTGACAGGATTGAATTTGCTCATTTTTTTGATAAAGCATATACATTCGATATTGTTGATTTTGAAAATTATAAAGAATTCGATTTTTTACCGCTTTTCTATGTTAAGGATGATTATAATAAAAGGAAAATTCAATATGACTACTGCGTTTTAACCACAGCAATGCCGGGTAAATACAAAAAAATTAAGGAGATATTAAAATTCATAAAAAAACAGGATAATAATTTAAAAATATTTAATTTTCAATTTTTACAATCAAGAATAGTGTGGTTATACTACTTTATCACAACATCTGAATTTAAAAGGAGTAAATTTTGGGAATTTAAATATAAAAGACTTAGTTATTCTGAATCAAATAATATTTTAGAAAAATCTAATATAATAATTGATTGCCCAAAAGAGGGACAATCAGGCTTAACAATCAGGACTTTAGAGTGCCTTGCAGCAGGTAAAAAGATGATTACGACAAACAAAACTATATTAAAGTATGATTTTTATAGACCAGAAAATTTTTATGTGTATGATGGCGAAATAGATTTTGACGACATTTTTTTTAAAAGAGATTATAAACCGATCCCATTAGAAATAAAAGAAAAATATTCAATATCTAACTGGGTGAATTGTATTTTATCATTGGAGGAGAAATGATGAAAGGAATAATTTTAGCAGGTGGTAGTGGAACGAGATTATATCCACTTACTACAGTAACAAGTAAACAACTATTACCAGTATATGATAAACCAATGATTTATTATCCATTAAGTGTGTTAATGTTAGCTGGT
>CASFCK010000032.1 GCA_949293265.1 uncultured bacterium | reverse complement strand
ACTTGTAATATTATAAAATCCTCCTATAATAGAGCCGACTTAAATAGATAGGAGGTATTTTTAATGTCATTAATAATTTTAACATTCTTAGCTGTGTTAGTATTAATTGGAGGAATCTATTTAGCCGTTAAAAAAGAAAGTAAGCTTATGAAATTTGGTGCAGTAGTTCTTACAGTTGTTGTACTAGCTCAGTTAGCTTTAACATCATATTTCATTTTGTTATAATATGTAAAAAGTGCCAGCAAGTGCTGGCATTTTTTTATTGATTAGAATAATTAGCAAAATAATTTTGGATTAAGATTACTGGTGTGCCCTTATCCCCTGAACCTGATGTAAGATCTGATAAACTTCCTAAAAGATCTGTTAATTGACGTGGTGTAGTTCCTTGAGTTTCCATTTTACCAACTAAATTACTATCTTTTTCTTTAATTAGTTTAATCATTGCTTTTTGTAATTCTTCACCTTTTAAGTCTTTAAGGGCGTTATCAGAAATATACTTTAATTTCAATTCATTTGGTGTACCAATTAAGCCTTTTGTATAAGCTGGTGATACAACGGGGTCAGCAAGTTCCCAAATTCCGCCTTGAGGGTCTTTAAATGCTCCATCACCATAAACCATTACTTCAACATTTTTGTTAAATATTTTTTTAAGTCTAGCTTGGACATCTTCAACTAAAGCTTGACAGTTTCTTGGGAATAGTTTAACTGAATTGTCAGTAGCTAAATTAGAACCTAATAGACCATATTTTTCGTTATAGCCTGAACCATCTACACTTTCAGTTAAGATTTCATCTAAACAATAAACTTTTTTTACACCGTTTTTTAATAAGATTTTCTTATTTCTTTTTCTTTCATGAATTGAAGCAACTATTACGCTATCTGTATATTTTAAAATTGCTTTAGGATCATTTGCTAAAATGATTTCGCATTCGCATTCACAAGCATTTTTATAGTATTCAATATAATCTACGCCTGTAAATTCATGAACTGTATTTGGGAATATCTTTTTAAATTCACTAGCTGTAAAGACATCAGAATAAGGATTAATACCTGAATCAAATAATAAATCTGGTGATATTAATTTATTTCCAACTTCATCACCTGGATATGATAATTGAATAATTAGTTTCTTTACGCCTCTAGAAATACCTTTTAAGAGCATAGAGAATCTATTTCTACTCATGATCGGGAAAATAAGACCTACTGTGTCATCACCAAATTTGTTTTTTACATCTTTAGCTATTTGATCAGCTGTAGCATAGTTACCTTGGGAAATACCAACAACAGCCTCAGTGATAGCCACCACATCGCGATCATTGATTTCAATTTTTGCTTCTTCAACACATTTACAAATTGAATCGACAACGATTGAAGCTAAATCGTCACCTTTTTTAATTATTGGAGTTCTAACTCCTCTTGATATTGTACCACTATATTTCATTTTCATTCACTTCCTGCTTGATTTTAACAAAATATATGGTATAAGTAAAATATATATTAATTATATTTGATATAAGGAGTGCTTATAATGATTAACGATTTAAATCAACTGAAAATATTTCATGTCGTAGCCAATCTAGAAAGTGTGTCTAAAGCCGCTAACAAACTACATATATCGCAGCCTGCCGTTTCCCAAAGCATTAAAAACTTAGAAACAGAAATTGGTTTTCCTTTATTTATTAGGACTAACAAAGGTGTAAAATTAACTAATGAAGGAAAAGAAATCTATATATACTCTAATAATATTTTTAGGCAAGTAGAATTATTAAACCAAACCTTACAAGATCTATCAACCCTTGAAGCTGGTATATTAAATATTGGGGCATCTGATACTATATGTAAATATTATTTAATTGATATTTTAAAAAAGTTTGAAGAAAAATATCCTAAAATCAGGTATAGAGTTACAAATTGTACTACTAATGAATCACTAAATCTCTTAAAATCCCATGATGTAGATATAGCTTTTATACATACACCAATAGCTAATAACAATTTTTCCTATCTTAATTGTCTTCGTTTAGATGATGTTTTTGTATGTTCATATGATTTTGATGATTCAAAAATAAATGATCTTTCTGATTTGACTAAATATAGAACGCTCTTGTTAGAAGAAACTAGCCATTCTAGAAGAGCATTAAATAATAATTTATTAAAGTATAATGTTATATTAAAACCTAAGTTTGAATTAGCTTCTCTTGATTTATTAATTGAGTTTTGTAAGAAAAATATGGGTATTATTTGTGTTTCTAAGCAATATATAAAAAATGAATTAAAAAACAAAGAGTTGAAAATTATTAATATAAAAGAAAAGCTAGAACAAAGATATATAGCTCTAGCTTATGATGCTTTATATATGTCTAATGCGGCAAAAAAATTATTAGATTATATTAAAAATGCAAGCTAATTGGGCTTGCGTTTTAATATTTATTAAATTCTATTAATGCATAGACTTCAATTTCTTTAACAAATTTATCTTTACCATTACAATAACTTTCGATGTCATATGGAAATTTGTTTGCTAGACCTTCTTTTAGTTTAGAATATTCTAATGCTTTATCATTATGTTTAATTAAGTAATCTCTAAAAGCTAAATGTCTAGTTAAATTATATTTATCATCTTTAGTAAATATATGTATTTGATGAGTTCTATTATCATTACCTTTTCTTAAGTAACGTCTACCTTTAATCCCAAATTCACCTAAATATTCATAACCTATTTTTATAAATTCATCTTTAATAGCATCAACTTGTTCTAATGAGTTAACACTAATTAAAATATCTATAATTGGTTTAGATTTAATATTAGGAATAGCTGTTGAGCCTATATGGTGTATAGAAACTAAATTATCCTTTAATATCGGGATAATTAAGCTTTTTTCTTGCTCATAAATTTGAGGATAATTTATATTATAATCTTTTACTATGACATGTTGGCTCACTATAACACCTACTTAATTTATTATATTAATTTCTGCATCTATAAAGCTTGTTTCATCTAATATTATTTCTTCATTATAATATTTTTCTTTAGCTAGTCTTAGTGCTTCAATATCAGAACAAGCTTCAATTTCAATTGTTTTTTGCAATGTTTCTGTAAACTCAATTTTATATTTCATATACAGTTCCCTAATTTAATTTATCGTATTTAGTAGCAATACCCCTGCATTTATCTACAGGGTATTTGTTTGCTGTTTTTTGCATTTTATTTTTAACAATCTCAATTGGATCTAATTTTAATACCATTGCCATTTGCAAGCAATAATTTAGAACATCTGCTAATTCTTCTTTCACTGATTCTAAATCATATTCATCATCTGACCATTGAAAACATTCTAATAATTCAGCGGCTTCAATAGAAATTGATTTAGCTAATTTATCTGGTTTGTGAAATTTATCCCAATCGCGTTGTTTATTAAATCTATCTATTTCCTTAATTAATTCATCTAATCTTTCCATGTTTATCTCCTTACGCAAGCTAATCTTTTCTTAATGTATTCAGAAAGTTCTCTATCTTCACAATACACAAAACAACCTTTTTGTCCTCGTGATAATAATGTTTTATAGGTGTTTTTAATAATTTTATCAGCAAGTTTAAAATTTTTTGTTGTTTTTATTCCTTTTATTGATGCATCAGTATTAGCTCTTTGTGTATAATCAGTTAATATATGTTGTTCTCTATAAATCATATCTTTACCAATGATTACTCCCACATAATCAAATTCAAGGCCCTGGGTAGAATGAATACAACCAATTTGTTCGAAAGAATCAGGATCTGTTGCAAATGTGTTGGTATCGAAATTCCATTGGGCTTCAAAGTTGTCTTCTAAACGTATATCAATTGCCGTTTTATCATTTTTACTATTCCAAGGATAGCAATAACCAGCTATCATTCTTGATTTATTATTGATATTAGTCTTTCTTAATTCTTCACGCATTTTAGTTGGACTATCAAATATCCTTATATCATAATCTAAATCAAAATGATTATAATTAGCCGTTTCTCTAATTCCAAGTAAATCATCTAAAAAAGCTAAATAGCCATCACTGCCATTACATCTAAACTGTGATTTTAAAATTAAGCTTTCTCCACTTATGATTGTACTATTTTCATGTTTGGCCCATTTTTTTATTTCTTCTACTGAACCAATATCTTTAGTTGTTACTATTTGGTCTTCATCAATAAAAAACACACTTATTTTGGCTGCATGAATAATTTCTTTAATTTGATTTTCACCTTTATTTGAAAACATTCCTGATTTAGCATTAAGTCTGTGTGATTCATCTACAAGTAAACAATCATATACATTACTATTTACGTCTATGAAAGAACCCGATCCTTTAAATAAACCTTTTAAATAACTTAATGTGTGCTTACCTTTAACCAAACTATTTGAAAAAGTATATCTAGGAGCACTAGTTTTAGTTACATATGAGCATGAAAAGCCTTCACTAAGTATTTTTGCTAATAAATTTATAGCTATAACTGATTTGCCTGTACCTGGTCCGCCTTCTACTATTACCGTATATTTATTTGTTGTTTTTATTGTGTTTTCTACCAATTTCAAAATAGTGGCATAAGCAACTTGTTGTTCATCAATCATTATAAATTCTTGATTACCGTTTAAAATACTACCTACAGCATCTTGTAGTGATTTAGATGGTTTTAATTTACCATGCTCTATGATTTTAAATAAATCTTTTGTTGGCTTTTTCTTTATATATTTAGTTAAATATTCTTGTAAATTAGAACCATCACTTTTTAAAAACACAGGTGATTCATTTATTATTTCGTCATAAACTTTATGACAAATTTGTCCCCTATATTCTTCTTTATAATTATGAAGATATGTACAAGGAATCATTGATATATTTTCATGTCTAACTGTTTCATTTAGATTTTCAATGAGTTTTGCATATGAATAAGCCTGTTGTGATGGATGGGCAACATAGCGTTCGGCCCCACCAGTATAAGCCTTAACAACATTTTCTCTTGACGTGGCTTCACATTTTTCCCATTGTTTTAGTTCAACTACGACAACATTATCACGTTTACCATCATTGCCTCCAACCATAAAATCGACTCTTTTAGCAGTTAATGGAATCTGGTATTCAATAGCTATTTGTGACTCACTAGGAATTCTTGAATCAGCTAATATCATAGCCATTCTAGGTAGTGAATTCTCCCATGATCTAAATTCAGCATAGTTTTCTTTTCTAATGTCTAATTCATTAAATAATTCATCTAATCTAGTCGAAATAACACCATTTATAATATCTTTTTCAAAATTTGCTTTAGTGCTAGAATAAACTATCACTTTTAATCACCACCTTGAAATATTTTATCACGCATTTGAAAAAAATGTACTTCTTTTAAATAAATTAAGTACATTTTTTTTATAAAATTGATCAACAATAATCTAAATGTAAATGTTATATGCGCTATAACAATTCACTAGTTTTATAGGTATTATAGCCTTCATAATTATAACTATTATCTAGGCCTTTCATATATATCTCTCTACTTTTTATATCAGCGGTTAAAGCTTTTTTTAATATGTATTTAATTTCGGTATCTTTAATTGGACTGCGTTCCATAGCAAAAATATAATCTTCTTTATCTACTTTTGCCCAATCAACAACTTTACCAATTTCTTTTTTTAACATTAGATCTAGCCATATTCGCATGCTTCTTCCATTTCCTTCTCTAAATGGATGAGCTATGTTCATTTCAACATACTTTTCAATTATTTGATCAAATGTCTTTTGTGGCATATTTTCAATATTTTTTAATGCTTCTTGTAAATATATTAGTGGTGCAAATCTAAAATTTCGTTTAGCCAAATTTACATCTCTAATTTTACCTGCAAAATCATATATATCATCAAATAAGCATTTATGAATAATAGATAAAGTATTAAATGTACCTGGTTGTAATGTGTCTAAGTATCCAGATTCAAATAATTTTACAGCATTTATTTTACTTATTTTTTCCTCTTCTTTAGCTAATTCAAAAGAATCTGTTATTCCTAATTTATTTTTTAACATACTTTGCCACCATTCTTTATATAATTGATTCTTATTTAATTGTATTATTATCTTTAACAAACCACGCAAACAGTATCAACGAACATATGACCGCCTAAAGTGTTCACTATTTATTATGTTTAACAAACCACGCAAACTATTCTATGTCAACATCTTTTTTTAATTTTGTTCACTATTTATTATGTTTAACAAACCACGCAAACAATAGTCCTGCAACAACCATTTATAATTCGTTCACTATTTATTATGTTTAACAAACCACGCAAACAAGATATATAATCATACGAACGTAAATTTTGTTCACTATTTATTATGTTTAACAAACCACGCAAACTTGATATTGCAACCCACCATTTGCAACTTTGTTCACTATTTATTATGTTTAACAAACCACGCAAACATAAACTACCAAATAAATATTATAAAGTAAGTTCACTATTTATTATGTTTAACAAACCACGCAAACAAAAAAGTATTGACATAGTTAAACGTCTATGTTCACTATTTATTATGTTTAACAAACCACGCAAACGTACTGCTCGGTAATCACTATTTATTATGTTTAACAAACCACGCAAACACCGTTGTTGGTGCCGGTTTCTAAACCGAGTTCACTATTTATTATGTTTAACAAACCACGCAAACTAAGCTACCTAAATATTAACATTAATTAGTGTTCACTATTTATTATGTTTAACAAACCACGCAAACTCATTAATTAGTTAACTTGTCAACATCTTTGTTCACTATTTATTATGTTTAACAAACCACGCAAACATCTAATCATTGAAGCCATTAAGTCCAAAGTTCACTATTTATTATGTTTAACAAACCACGCAAACTTTAATTGATTTAACTAGACGGATAGATAAGTTCATCACTATTTATTATGTTTAACAAACCACGCAAACACCGTTGTTGGTGCCGGTTTCTAAACCGAGTTCACTATTTATTATGTTTAACAAACCACGCAAACAGATAATATTATAGAAAGGAAGTAGAGTTAGTTCACTATTTATTATGTTTAACAAACCACGCAAACTGTCTGAACTTAGCTGATCCCTTATTTATTTGTTCACTATTTATTATGTTTAACAAACCACGCAAACAACAAGCGACTTATCAAATATAGTATTTTTGTTCACTATTTATTATGTTTAACAAACCACGCAAACAAAAACCATTAATAGTTAAAACGTTTGATAGTTCACTATTTATTATGTTTAACAAACCACGCAAACAACCATATCTTAATTTTAGCTCAGCTACCTGTTCACTATTTATTATGTTTAACAAACCACGCAAACAAATCTATGTCAACATGTTTTTTTTAATTTGTTCACTATTTATTATGTTTAACAAACCACGCAAACTAATACTAGATCAGTTAGTATTGTTTATTAGTTCACTATTTATTATGTTTAACAAACCACGCAAACGTCTAGTAATATATGTTTATTATAAATGTAGTTCACTATTTATTATGTTTAACAAACCACGCAAACTTTCACATATGGATTTGAAGTAATGAACGAGTTCACTATTTATTATGTTTAACAAACCACGCAAACTATAGTTGCTTCTATTTCTTTAACAACTCTGTTCACTATTTATTATGTTTAACAAACCACGCAAACAAATATTTAAAGTAAATCAAAATAATCCATGTTCACTATTTATTATGTTTAACAAACCACGCAAACTTATGTTGTGGAACAAGGTTTATTTTCAAGGTTCACTATTTATTATGTTTAACAAACCACGCAAACATATTTTTCAATTAATAATTTTTTAACAGGTTCACTATTTATTATGTTTAACAAACCACGCAAACTAATTCTTTTTCGTAGTTAATATCTCTTTCGTTCACTATTTATTATGTTTAACAAACCACGCAAACCGGCATAAGCTTCTTTAGCATAGCCGTAAGTTCACTATTTATTATGTTTAACAAACCACGCAAACTAATCTAGTTCAGTTAATTCAATAATTAATGTTCACTATTTATTATGTTTAACAAACCACGCAAACTAATTCCTTTTTTAAACTTTCAATTTCCTTGTTCACTATTTATTATGTTTAACAAACCACGCAAACATAGTCCATTAAATCTATATCATCAGCTAAGTTCACTATTTATTATGTTTAACAAACCACGCAAACGGTTATAATCAATAGCTTGTATCTTATTAAGTTCACTATTTATTATGTTTAACAAACCACGCAAACTTTGAATACCATATTTATTTCCGTCACTTTGTTCACTATTTATTATGTTTAACAAACCACGCAAACAATAAATAAACCTTTTTCATCTACTTTTAGTTCACTATTTATTATGTTTAACAAACCACGCAAACATATAGAGGACGTTAAAGCATTTATGCTAGGTTCACTATTTATTATGTTTAACAAACCACGCAAACCTCTAGCTATCTAGTGGCTTGCATGAAATTCTATTATTTGTTAAAACACACTTATATTATACAATAATCATCATCAATTACAAACGTTTTTTCGTTATTAATTTTATCTTGTGGGGATATTAAAACATCTAATAATATTATTTGCTTTATTAATAATTCTTCTTTTAATAAATTATATTCATCATTAGTTAACAAATTTGATAAATTAAATGATATAAAAAGTTTTGGTTTATTAACCACATTTATAGTGTTAATAAAAGATGTTAATAATTCTATATAATTTTTATCTTCTTCTCCGTATTTAACATTAAAAGATTGTAATAATTTAGAAAAATCAACTTCATCATATTCTATATCTACATCTAAATAATTAGAAACTTCATTTAATAAGTCATTTAAACTAGCAATGATTTTTAAATATTCATCTTCACATTTATCTTTGATTGCTTTATTAATAATTTTAAATAAATATGTAACATTTTTCTTTTCGTTTGCAGTAATATCTAATGGTTGTTTAAGAAAATAACTACTAGCTTGGCTACATTCTGTTATTCCATCTAAAAGAGCTATATTATCAAAAAAGTTATTATATATATTTCTATAAAGAACATGATTTCTTATAACCATATTGTTTATCCCATATGTGAGTTCAAATTTATTATTTAATATTATTAAACTTATCATATTATAATCACCCTTTTATCAGATGTTTCAACATCAGTTGATACATCTCCTAGTAAGATGTTCATATTAGCAAACTGCTTCTCAGTTACTGTTAAAAGCATAATGCTTCCTTCCTTAGGCTTGTTTTTATCAATATACTGAATACAGGATTCAGCAGATTGTGGAGTGATTGACATTTTTACAAAAACAGATTCTTGAATTCTATAAAAACCTGATTTAATTAATAATTTAACAAATGCTCTATAATCTTTTCTATTCTTAGAAGTTAGGGTTGGTAAATCAAAAAACAATATTGTTCGCATATATCTATAACTCATATTCTATAAATTTTACTTTCTCTAGATCCCCAGTTTTTAAAAATAATAATAAATATTCTACATATTCTTCTAAAGCATTATCTAAGAATATAACTCTATTATTGAACTTAACTTCTAGTTCTAACATTTTGATATATTCTTCTTTATAGTTATCTAAATTAACTTGACCATTTAACACATATTTATCAACTAAAGGTCTAAGGGGCTCTATAAAATCACATGATAAATTAAATGAATTTGATTCACCAACATGATGAATTCCTAACTCTGTATAGTAACCACACATCTTAATAATTCTATTAATAGAAGATAAGATGATGGAATAGCCATAATCTAAATATATGTTTTCTTTACACGATTTACTTCTACTAAATTCATCACCAAATAAGGCTTTAAAATATATTTTAGCGGCTATTCCTTCTCTATTTTGAGCATCATCTAATTCAACTTCATTTTTATATTTTTCCAACATTAAACACTCTTTTTCACAACCAGCATCACGTAAATTAATAGCTTGATTATTAATCTTGTTTTTAATTATTTCACGCCAAAGAATAGCTTTTGTTTCAGAGTCAAAATTCATTTGTTCTTTAAGCTTACGATAAGTATAATAATTATTATAATATGGAGTTATTTCCCCTGTTGGGTTATGTTTTTCATCCGAAAAAATAATCTTAATTTTTTTCTTCAAACTTTCTGAAATTAAAGCACTTGTTATACTAACTTGAGTACTATTAATACATACTAACTTAATTTCATCTAATAAAATCTTTTTCTCGTCCATCCCTTTATGTATAACTAAATAATTAAGAGAATAATCTAATTTACAGCGAGAATTAATAATGATGCTTCTAAACCCCACTACTTAACCTCATATAAAACTTTCTTTTTTAAACCAGTTATTGAATATGCAACTAATTTTGCCCCTTTAGGCAATTTGTTACCAATTTTCAGTTCGCCAGTTCCCTTTGCCATACCAATAGACTTTAAATTGGCTGATTTTCTTTCGTTTGTCTTTAATAGCCCTAACAACTGGTTAATTAATTCTAGTTTGCTCTTATAATTATCATTTTTAAAACGTTCATCTAGGGTTTTAGGCAAATTTGAATGAATATTTACTATGTTAGAAAATGCATATATATCTTTACCAAACATAGAATAAATTTTATCGTATATATAATCTAAATCATCTAAAGTTATAAATATAGGATTTTGGCCTTCTACATCTGCTAATTTTACTTTATTCCCATCAAATTCAACAATATTATCCCTATTTTTTTCAGGTATATTGAAATACTTATCAATATCATGAATTATTTTAATTGAGTTAATATCAAAATTACGATCTAGAGCATTTTTAATTAAGAATTGTTTAGATGTAACACCCGTAATATAAGCTTTTGTTTTATTTATTTCAATAATTATATTAGTTTTAATATTATCATTTATAATTTCATATTTATCATATAACGAACTTAAGTAATCACTTATTCTTTCTTTACTACCCTCATCCATTTTAGGAATTGGTTGTAATACAATTTGTTCATTTCCTTTTTTATCGTAAGTTTTAATTAAATAATACTTACCATATGAAGGTTGTTTATAACCGCCATATTTTTTAGGATCAAATATATTACCATTTGGTGTAGTTTTTTTAATAGGAACACCATTACCACAAGGAACAATTGTGACTTGACTTAGCATTTGAGTTGGTGAATACATTCTTGTTGTTTCTTGAATATCATAATTATTGAATAAATTGTGTTCAATTTTAGGTAGCATTATTTTAGGGTCCCAAGGTGTGTCACTGACTTTTCTACCAAGAACTTTCATAGGATTTGTAGTATAATAATTATCTTTCAAGAAATTTGTTCTTTCTGCTTTACTTTTAAATCCAATACTGATTTTGTCATAATATTTAGTTAAAGTCATACCTAAAATTGCATTAAGATATGCATCATGAGCATGGTGATAGTTATTTGCAGTTCTAGATTTATAATAAATCTTTTTTAGATTATTACCCTCTTCATCCGTAACTGCATATTCTATTTCACCAGTTTTATAATTAGTTTTTAAAAGCTCATCTCTTCTAAATTGTGATACAATGGTAGCCTTTGAATATATTATATGTTCAGGATCAACATTCTTATATAATTTAAGAAGAGTTATTACTGATTTAACTGCTTGATCTGTTGCAACTTTTTGTCTATTAACAAAACCTTCTAAGGTTTTTTCATCTAATTCTTTCATTGTTAGTAAATCATATTTTTTACGCGTTATTAAACCTTTTTCTAATAACATATTATAGAACGCATAATGGGCAGGGGTAAGGTTAATAGCCTCAAAAATGAAGTTGTCTGTCTTATTATGATTTGCAAATTTACTAACTAATACCCTATTTGAAATTGAATCATCTTTGATTTTTGATTGTGGTAAGATATGATCAATATCATATGTTTTATTTAATGAACTTAAATCATTAATATCAATATTTTTTAGTGTATACATGTCCTTACCTAATTGCGTAAAGTAAAAATAATACTTATCAGCTTTATTTACAACTTCTTTATAGTCATCCAATTCCTTATTTAGCTTTGTTAAATCTATATTTAAAGATTCTTCTTTTGCTAATTCTCGGCATTCTTTAAATAATTCTTTAATGCTTTCATAACGTGACTTTTTAACACCTGGTTTTTCATGTGTTCTTGTACATTCAACCACAAAATAATCGATTTTTTGGCCCAATATATCTTCTATTTCTTCTATTAATTTATAAGTTTGAACTAAAGCTCTAGTATAAATTGGCGAAATAGTCAAATTTTCATCAATAAATGTCATTAAATCTGTTTCTGTATTCAAAACATATTTTTTATTGTATTCATCTATGGCCTTATTACCATCATATATAGGTGAAAATAATATTTCTTGTAAATTTAATGTTGTGTTTTCCATAACATCAAGAATACCCCTATATTTTTGACCAGTTTCTTTATTTACTAGAGGTAAGTTAACCAATAAATTTTTACATAAACGACCATACTTTTTATAATCTAGACCTTTAATTTTTTTAATTTGTTCATCAGTTAATTTATATATAGTTTTTAACCTTTTAGCTAAGATCTTTTTATCTTCAAATACTACTATATCCTTAATAATGTCTTCGATAACATTTAACATATTGTTAAAATCATCACCAAAAATATCCTTAAAGGTAATGTAGCTTTTCATACTGCAATTACATTGATCGATGCCACTTATATCTGCTTCTTTTACATTTTTAGTAGTTGCTAAATATTTCTTTATCTTTGATTGAGTAGGCTTAGAATCTTTTAAAAATATATTATTATAAATGTCTAATTTAGTTTCATTGTCAATATTGATGCCATTTACTTTTATTTTATTTATATAACTAAAAACATTATATTTACTAAAAATAATAGATTCTTTTGGCAAACAATAGTCATGAGGCCCTTTTAAATAAGAACATTTATTTTGCATCCTTTCAATGAATTTCTTTGCTGTTTCATCTTCATCAACGACTTCATTAATATTCCATGGATATATTTTTTTATCTTCTTTTTTAACTACCCATGAATATTCACTATCATTTTTTAAAGGTCCAAAATAATAAGGCCTTTTATAATCAAATATTTTAATTATTTTTTCTAAATTTGTTAAATTGTCACTTTTTTCTAGTAAAAATGAATAATGCTTAGCTTGTTTATTAAAAATTTCTTTTAATTCCATTAAATGCAACTGCTTAGGGAAAGATGCATTTTCACTAGAATTAGTTCTAACTAAAAAATTATTGTTTTCAATCAATTTTAAAAACTCTTCTTTTTCAACTGCTGCATCTTCATTACTTACTTCGTTTAAAATTCCTTTAATATATCCATAAAAATCTGTACGCTGACAATGTGAAAAATTCTTTTTTTGCATATTTACATTATTCATGCCTATATAATATGGATAATTTTTTGTTTCTTTGTCATATTTTCTAAAAATTTCATTATATTTATTAGGGACATACCTTTTTATAAAATTTTTTAATTTTTTTAGCTGTAAATTATGTTCATTATATTTATTTACCATGGCTTCACTTATAAATGTAGCCTGACCTAAAAAATTAAGTAAATAGGCATAATCTTTTATTGATTTAATAGCTGTTGCTGTATTAATTAACTCTTTAATTTCATAACATTCAGTCGCACATTCATTCATTTTTGCTTCAAAATTTTCATCCTCTAAAGATAATTTAGTTTTTTCTTTATCATGTTCTATTCCCATTTCTTTGACAACTTTTAAGCTTTGTAGATTTACTGTACTACCTAATAGTAAAGGAATAATAAATGAAACATATGCGTTATCTTTGATAGTTTTACCATCAATTTGAACTTCAAAAAGCGAGTTCAATTCTACTTTTTTATCATTTTTAGTTTTTCTAGATTTCAATACGTCTATTATTTTAGTAACTAATTGATCATCAAAATCTTTAGTTACAAAATAATTTAGATCACCTTCAAATTCACCATCTTCTTCTAAACTAGCAAATTTAGTTCTTAATCCTTGTAATTCTTCATTAATATATTTAAATTGTGAAACAACGACACTTTGATCGTCCTTTTTAAATTCACCATCAATTAAAAAATTGCCACGATATTTGACGATATGATGAATTGCTAAATATAGTAATCTTATATCTACTTTTTCATCTGTTTTAAGTAAATAATTTCTTAAATGCCATATTGTCGGAAATTTTTTATAATATTCACTATTAGTCATGCCAGTACTAAATATATCATTACAATTAACTGTTCTATCTTCTAGTTTATAAAATGATTCATCTAACCGGCAAAAGAAATTCTCATCAACTTTAGAAATTTCTTCAGCAAAAATTGATCTCAATAATTCAATTCTAACTTTTCTTCTTTGTAATCTTCTTCTTGCACATCTAAATGTTCTTCTATCTAAAGCACTTTTGGATTCTTCAAAAAATCTAGCACCCCATAATGAATGACCTAGTCTTTTAACCAAATTGTAATCTTGATTCAATACAGCCCAACCGATTGAATTTGTTCCAATATCTAATCCTAAAATATATTGTTTATCCATTTTTACCACCTTTTTACCTTTCTTTCAACTTTAGCTATTGACAATGATTTATTAATCATTTAAAATACAAGTGTTTAACAAACCGAGTGCAAATAAGCATTTAGCGAAAACTTAGTTAGACCCGTTGTGGGTCTTTTTTATTTTATTATACTCTAATTACGAATACGCGTCAACCTTATGAGTTGTTATTTTAAAAAGTTTAGCTATTAAATTGTATTATACCTTAATATAATCACAGGACTGCCCTTCTAATACTTATATAAGTCATTATAAATATAAAAATACAAGCCTTATTGCCGCTTGTATTTTAATTTTTTAGTTATTTATAAATGGTTTATCTGCTTCAGCAAAATTCATTTGCTTCATTTCTTCTTTGGTTTTCCATGCCTTTTCAATATGTTCGGTTAATTCTAGATCACCTTTTATTAGTTTACATCTATAACCATACATTGTAATACTAAAGTCATCATAAGGTGCCATATTTTTATAAGTATAGTTAGAAACACCTAAATACTCTAAGGGAATAATATCAGATTTTAACTCTTCTTTTATTTCTCTTATAATAGTTTCCTCATGAGTTTCATTTTTCTCTACTTTACCACCCGGAAATTCCCAATAACCTTCTAATGATCTGCCTGGTCCTCTTTTACAACAAAATATTTTGCCTTCAGTATTTTCAATTAGTGCACACACTACTTCAACATGCTTCATAATATCACTAGCTTTCTATAATTTCTGGTATCTCAAAATCAAAATGTAATTCTTTAGGTACTTCATTATCTAATAAAATGTCAAATAATAAGGTATCGTGCTTTTTAATACTACCATCTTTTTCTTTAGATTCGACATAAGACTTTCGCATATTTACAAATTTACCTGTCCCAAAATAGGTAAATGGTAATGTAATACCATCTTCTTCATCCATTTTGCGAACAAATAAATGAACCCTTTTCGTATTTATTAATTTTTTACCGATACTATTATTTTCAGTAGTATCGTTTTCTGATTCCCATTGAAATATGTTTTGATCGATAAATTTATCTTTATAGTTTATCTTTTCTTCCTTTGCTTTGTCTTTTTTTAGTCCTACAAAACAATAGGTAATTTTGTTTTCTACATCAAATTTAGTTCCTTTCATAAACATTGTTGATTCTTCTAATAATTCTTTCCTTATTTGTTCTTTATAATAATTACCATAAAGTTTAAATTTAGAAACAAAGTCACCAAATTCGATATTATATTTAGTTAAACCATATTCAATTAAATCTAATAGATATTTCTTTAATTCAGAAGTAATTAAAGAAAGATTTAAAGAATTATTAACTACAATTTGATCTTTTTTTAAATAATAAAGTGCATTATTTAAAGTATCTATATTAACTCTACCATTATAGCCGAATAAATCATTTAAAGATAAATCATTTTCTAACAATTGTTTAATTATAATATATTCATCAACTCTAGTAAGTGGTAATAAATCAGAAATAGAATCAATTAATTTAATTTCTTCTTCATTGAATAAAGGAATATTTATTTCACCTATTCTTTGTAAAAAAGAATAATAGCTCATATTCTTTTTACCATTTAGTCTAGATTTCATAAATCTTATTAAATCTGGGGCTAAATCAGAATTTAAATAATCCATATGTGTTGGATAAGTACTAGTTTTAAGATAATTCTTAAAGTTAGTATAATCACTAATTAGATATTTCTTTAAATTAAAATTAGTATTATTTAAATTATTTAATATTTCTTCTTTAGCTAAAGAGTCAATGTTAATAAGAACACCAGGTATGTCTAGAGCTTTAAAATCACTTCTAATCATATCACGCATATAAGCTTTTTCAATACCTGTTGTATTACCAAGAGTACTTAAAGCAAAGGCAATTTGAACAGAACGATTATAATTATTACCAATAAAATCTAAAACTGTTACGTATTCCTTACCCTCACATTTTCGAAGACCTCTACCAAGTTGTTGTAAAAAGATGGTTGATGATTCTGTCGGTCTCAAAAATAAAACCATGTTTATTTTTGGTATATCTACACCTTCATTTAAGATATCAACAGCACAAATTATTTCTAAAGGATTTTCTGTTGAATAGCATATTATTTAAAGAAACTTTTCTCAGTTTATTTAAAGACACATTATGAACATCATTAAACATATATCAATTTATTTGAAGATAAATAT
>CASFCK010000031.1 GCA_949293265.1 uncultured bacterium | reverse complement strand
TTTATATGTCAATAAAGTTTAGAAATAGTGGCCTACAATTGCCGAGATGGGTGGCCTACAATCGCCGAGATGGGTGGCCTACAATCGCCGAAATACACATAAATTGAAAATAACAGATTTCCCTAATGAATTTACATTGCTAATTGACAACGATATTTATATAAGTAAAAACAATATAAGTTCTAAAATCATCCGTTTTATTAAATCTTTTGGGATAATCTCTAACCCTTTATTTTATGAAAAAGAAAGAAAAAGACAGAGTGTTTATGGTATTAATAGAATAATAGAATTATATAAAGAAGATGATGATTACATTAGTTTACCTAGAGGTACAATAGATGATCTATTAAATGCTTTAAATATGATTAAAGTAAGATATAAAATAATAGATAAATTAGAATTGGGAGATAGGATTCATTTCAAATGCAATGCTTTATTAAAAGATTATCAAATTAAAGCAGTAGAGGAAATGCTTAAATATAACAATGGCTTACTAGTAGCCCCTACAGGTAGTGGTAAAACGGTGATGGCTTTAGCTATTATAGCCAAAAAACAACTTAGAACGGCTATTATTGTTGATTCTCTTAAATTATTAAACCAATGGGAAGAGAGAATTAATAGTTTTTTAGAACTTGAAAATGGAGAATTAGAAGTTGGTAAATATTATGGTTCTAAAAAGAAAATATCTAAAATAATTGACATTTTATCAATCGATTCATTAATTAAAACTAATGATAATATTTTTTCTTATTATGACTTAGTTATAGTTGATGAAGCTCATCATATGGCTAGCATTAAATATGAAGATGTTATTAGAAAATTTAAAACAAAATATATTTATGGCTTAACGGCTACACCTAAACGTTCTGATAATTTAGAAAAGATAGTTTATAAATCTATTGGTAATATTAGGCATGTTATAGAATTGAATAAAAATCAATTTGAAAAGGTTGTTATGCCTATTTTTACAAATTTTAAATTAAAAGAAAACACTACAGATTTTAATTTAATATTAGATGAGATAATAAGAGATATTTCAAGGAATTTGTTAATTATAAATAAAGTAAAAGAAGAATATGAAAAGGGAAGAAACATTTTGATATTAACTAGAAGAGTAGAACACATTGATATTCTATATAATTTATTAATAGATAAATGTCATAATATTTATAGAGTTTCTGGCACATCTTCGAAGGAAGAAAAAGAAGGATTTAATAAATTTATAAAAGAAGTTAAAGAAAAATTTATTATAATATCAACTGGCAATTATTTAGGAGAAGGATTTGATATGCCTAATCTTAATTCGTTATTTATTGCTACCCCAGTAAAATTTGAGGGACTACAAAAACAATATATTGGCAGGATTGAAAGAATAGTTGATGGCAAAGAGGAAGTCAAAGTATTTGATCTTGTTGATTCTAAAGTCTTTATTTTATTAAATATGTTTCAAGTACGACTTAGAACTTATAAAAAGCAAAAATATGAAGTTATTAATACTGAGAAAAATAAGATTATTTATGATCATACTAATTATCTAGAAAAGTTAAAAGATGACATTATAAACGCTAATGAAGTTATATTTTCTATTAAATATGGTAATTTAAATGTTATTGATTATTTATTAAATTTAAATAATAATGTGAAAATAATAAGTGATTTAGATATAAAAGACGTTACAAATAAAGTTAATGTTAGATTTAATTACATAAAAATTGACAATAAAATAATTTGGTATGGTGACATTAATCCTTTTGTTTCTTTAAATAAAGAATCTACTAGTATTTTAAGAATTACTGATTTAGATTATATTAGGGAAATAGAAGAAATGAATGTAGAAACATGATTAAACATGCGCTAATAACATTGGCATAATTGTTACATAATTATGTATGATGTGATTTTGATTTACTCCAAATAATATTATTTTACGATATTATTTGGAGTAAATATATTGAAAAAAATATTGAAATAGATACAAACCCCATTCCATTTGCTTCATATGAAACAAAAATACGTTTATCGCCAGCACCATATCAAGTAAAATTATTTGATAAAGAGTCATTATTTGCAGGTAAAATACATGCTTGTTTATGTAGAAATTGGCAAAGTCGGATTAAAGGTAGAGATTTTTATGATTATGTTTTCTTTTTATCAATGAATGCTAAAGTTAATTTAGATTATTTAAAAGCTAAATTAATTAATTCAAATTTTATTGATGAAAAATATGATTTAAATATTGATAATCTTAAAAATTTCCTTAATCAAAAATTTGAAAATACAGATTTTAATGAAGCTAAAAAAGATGTATTACCTTTTATTAAAGATAAAACAAAAATAGATTTATGGAATAAAGATTTCTTTAAAGAAATTACTAAAACATTAGAAGCAAAATAAATTATTTAAAAATCCCTAAAACAAGCCATAAAACAAATATAATAAAATACGAATAGTATTAATTAAAGGAGTTGAATTAATATGTCTTATTTAATAACTGGTGGTGCGGGATTTATAGGTGGTAACTTTATGCATTATATGGTTAATAAATATCCAAATGATTTATTCGTTTGTATAGATGCCTTAACTTATGCAGGTAACCTAGAAACTTTAGAAACTATTAAAAATAAACCAAACTTTAAGTTTGTACATGGTGATATTTGTGACAGAGATTTAGTTTATAAATTATTTCATGAATATAAGTTTGATTATGTAGTTAATTTTGCAGCTGAATCACATGTAGATAGATCAATAGAGAATCCAACTATATTCTTAGAAACTAATATTATCGGTACTAGTGTATTAATGGATGCTTGTAGAAAGTATGGTATCAAAAGATATCATCAAGTATCTACTGATGAAGTCTATGGTGACCTACCTCTAGATAGACCTGATTTATTATTTACAGAGAATACACCAATTCATACATCAAGTCCTTATAGTGCTTCTAAAGCTTCAGCTGATTTATTAGTACTTGCTTATCATAGAACATTTAAATTACCTATAACTATATCTAGATGTTCTAACAATTACGGACCATATCATTTTCCAGAAAAGCTAATACCATTAATGATAAAAAAAGCTTTAGCTAATGAACCATTACCAGTATATGGTAACGGTTCAAATGTAAGAGATTGGTTACATGTATATGATCACTGTACAGCTATAGATTTAATAGTAAGAAAAGGTAAAGATGGTGAAGTATATAATGTAGGTGGACACAATGAAAAGAGTAATTTAGAAGTGGTTAAAACAATACTTAAAGCTTTAAATAAACCAGAATCATTAATTCATTATGTAAAAGATAGACCTGGACATGACCTAAGGTATGCAATGGATCCAACTAAGTTAATGACTGAACTTGGGTGGACTCCTAAATACACATTTGAAACAGGTATTAAAGAAACAATTAAATGGAACTTAGAACATCAAGATTGGATTAATCATATTATATCTGGTGAATATTTAAGATTTATGGAGAAAAATTATAATAATAATAAATAAAACCTAATTAGACGTTAAAAAATAACTATTACTTTTTATGTGGCCTACTTTCACCGAGATTGACAATTATTAGCACCTTTAAATGCTAGAATATTAGTTTTATTTTTATACAAATTCATTTGTAACAAACTGATTTGTATAAATGTTTGTTATATAATATGTATGTGGGGTGATTATCGTATTTATAGGTTGAAAAAAGAGTTAGAAGAATTGAAAAGAACTTATAATTTAGATGATTTTTATAGGAGGGAGGAATATAAATGTTATTAAAAGATTTATTTAACGAATGTAATAAGAAAGAATTAATTGAACTAATTAAACTGATTTTACCTATTTCTGGATTAAATAAGTATAAGAAAGAAGAATTAGTAAGTTTTATTTCAAATATATTTTTAAATGAAAAAAATATAGGCTTTTTTCTAGAAGTGTTTACACCTAATACTTTAAAATTTTTAAATGACGCTATCGATAAAAAAATTAAAATTAACAACACTAATATTTGTTATTATAATACTTTAGCAGAAAAACGTTTTGCTTGTGCTCATGATGGCATAGTTTTTATACCAACTGATTTTGCTAAAATATTTAAAAATGTTTATAATAACAAATTCAAAGAAAGACATAAAATCGTTAATTATATTGAGGCTAGTAAACTATTTTGTGACCGTTTTTATGGTATTTATACTAGAGAAGAATATCTAAATGTCGTTAATTTATATCCTTTAGCTAAAAACTCACCAATATCTAAAGACGTAATTGTGGATTTATTTGCTGGGGAAGATGATGATTTTAATCATAGTGATATTCCAACTGATGTATTAAAAAAACATCAAGCAAACAAACCAATATTTGTACCTACTTATGATATGGTAATTGAATATGCTGAAAAAAAGTATATTAGCACTAATGAATTAAAGATTTTTGATAAATATTTAGAAAACCTAGGTTTTGATTTTGTAGAAATTGAAGAAATTAATAAATATCTACAAATAAATGGTACTGATAATATGGGTGAGGTAACCAAAGAACTAATGAAAGGAATAGACTTTCATGATATAGATGAAGCAAATGAATTTCTAAATCATTTAATGCATGCTGTAAATAGTCTACATGTACTTCTTAATAGAGGTAATGCCCCTAAAGATTTATCAATGTTTGAACTTCCTATTAATGCCCCTATATCTTAATAAAAATATAGCATTACAAATAGCGCAGTCATACAGGAATTTAGAGCTATCAATATTTTAAATTGAGCCAGTTAGTTTAGTAACTTCTAACTGGCTTTACTTATTATTCTATTTTTAAAAGCATTATAGTTGGTTTAGTTTTAAAGATATTGAAGTTGAATTGAAGTAAACTATATATACACCATAATTTATGAGGAGAAGTATAATATGTTATTAAATGAAATAGATGAAAATTTTATTACTGAAGATACTAATTATGAATGTAAGGGTAGGCTTAATGAAGAAAAACCTTTAAGTTGGCTTAAAACAGTATGTGCTTTCGCTAATGGTAAAGGTGGTATATTATATGTTGGTGTTGAAAATAAGACTTTTAAATTAATTGGTTTTACAAGTGATGAACTTGATAAAGAAAAACTAAACTTTTATCATGAAATAACTAGCCATTTTGCGGTTAAATTAAATATTAATAGTTATACCTTATAAAACAAAAGAACAAACACGCTATGTTTTATAATTTATTATTGTTGAATCACAAATGAAGCCAGTAGTTTTAAAATATAATGGTATGCCCCTAATTTATATTAGAAGAGATGGTTATACAAATATTCCAACTTATGAAGAAATAAGGCAATTGTCATTAGAAAGCTCTAATAAAAGATACGATAAGCAATTATTAGATGTTAAATTTAATTCGACTGATTTTGATTATTTTTATGATTTTTATAAAGAAAGAAAAAATAAATATCCAACTGAAAAAGAGCTAGGCTCAATTGAATTTTTTAATGATGAAAAATATTTATATATGGGTTCTTTTTTATTTAGTGATAAATGTAAAAATGATAATACTAAAATAGTTTGTACTCGTTATGCCGGGAATAGTAAAGGCAATAATAAAGTAATAGATTCTAAAGAATATATTGGTAACTTAATAGGTGGTTATCGTTCTATTACCCCATTTATTGAATCATATCAAAAACATGGTTATGTTAAATTAGCAGATAGAAGAGAAGACCTCACTTCTTTCCCTCAAAGGGCGGTTTTTGAAGCTGTGATTAATGCCTTAGCCCGCCGTGATTATCTTGTTGATGGAAGTCAAATCAATGTTAATCGTTTAGTTATAACATCACCAGGTAGTTTTTATGGTAGCACTAATCTTAATGTAAAGTATGACCTAGAAAATGTAGTATCTAAAAGAAGGAATGATTTAATATTTGCTATATTTATATACCTTAATGCAATGGAGGGTAAGGGAACAGGATTTGAAAAAATAACAGCCGAATATAAGGATGCTGATTTAACACATAAACCTTATATATATGCAAAAAATGTTCATTTTTCTATTGTATTACCTGATTTATTAGATGAGGATGGAATACCTATTAATTATGATAGCATCATAGTTAATAAAACATTTAAAATAAAAAGTAAATATGATTATAATATATTAAGTTCGTGTTTAAATAAAAGTAGAAGTGTTAAAGAAATAGTATATGAATTAGGTGTTTCTAATTCTACCTATTTTAGAAATATAATATTAGAAAATTTAGTAGAAGAAGGTTTGTTACTTAAGGAAGTACAAGGAAAAACAACTTATTATTTAACTAATAAAGAATTAGTAAAATTAAGATAATTTCCTTTATCACATATAATTTAAAATTGAATATTTTTAACTTATGTAGATAAGGGTGTCAAAACCTAATGTTTGACACCCATTTTATGATTGTTAATTCTATATTGAAGTAATAGGAATAGCATAAGTATTATCACCTAAACTATAAACAGTATTAGTTAGGCAAATAATACATTTAAATCCGATAGGCATGCTGGTTTTATTAGCTAAAGTATTAAATGCTTTAACATCACTTAAATTGTAATTTGTACCTGATTTGCATTCCACAAAATTTAATTTACCATCCACATTAATTATTAAGTCTATTTCTTTTTGGTCAATATCACGATAATAATAAAAATAAGCAAGCTTATTATTACTTTTATATGATTTAATAATTTCATTAATAATATAAGTTTCAACAAATCGGCCGGATAAATAACTGTTTTGTAATAGAAGTGGATCATTAATTCTAGCCAAATAGCAAGCAAGTCCGGTGTCATTAAAATATATTTTTGGTCTTTTTACTACTCTTTTTAAAGTGCTTCTTTCATTATATGGTTCAAGAAGATAAATGATATCACCAGCTAATAAAATGCTTAACCAATTAGTTATTGTTTTATTATTTAAATTAAGATTTTTAGCTAAGTTATCAATAATAAGTTCCTCACCAGTTAAAGAAGCTAAAACTTCCATAAATTGTTGAAATTTATATTTGTCATTAATGTTGATAATTTGTGATATATCTCTATCTATATAAGTAGATACATAATTGGCATAAAAATCTTCTGGTTTTAAATTTATATTATCATATAAAGAGGGATAAAAACCTTTATAAATATAATCAAACAATTCATTTCTATTTAGGTTAATTTTGTTTGACTCAGTTCTTATTAAATCTAAATTAAATGGCCCGGCATCTAAATTATTAACTTCATTAAAACTTAAAGGTTTAATATTAATAATAGCTACCCTGCCTGCCATAGATTCTGTTATGCCTTGAATTAAATTATAAGATTCTGAACCAGTCAAAATATACATTCCTTTATTATTGCCAGTTTTTCTTTTTTGGTCATTTACTATTCCTTCAATCACATCAAACAAACTTGGAACGTATTGAACTTCATCAATTATTAACGGCCAAGGGTGAGATTCTAAAAAACCCTCAGGATCATTTAAAGCATCGAATCTGTTTCTAGTATTATCTAAGGAAATATAATTATAATTAGATTCTTTTTCGATTTCATTACAAATTGTTGTTTTACCCACCTGTCTAGCACCAGTGATTAATACTACCGGCCAATTACCTAAAGCTTCGTAAATTTTAGTCAAAATAGTTCTTTTAATCATTTTATCGCCACCTTAATTTAATTTTAAACGTTTTTTTTGTATTAGTCAATAAAAAAACTCGAAATATATTATTTTATAAAACAAAATATAATGCTATTTTTTAAGAAGAGGATAAGAATAAAATTTAAAACTTAGTTTGAATGAATTTGCTAAAAAGTATATAACAGGATTCTTGAAAAACTTTTTAAATATTTGTTAGTGATTCGTTAGAAAAAGTGTAATATATAATTGAAAATTCACTTGAAAAAGTGTGTTAAACGAGAAAAGGGTGATTTATAATATGTTTAAAAGAAAAATAGAGGTTGAATTTGATTTATGGTTTGATTCATTAAGAATAAAGAAAAAAGCCTTAGTGATTCGTGGCGCTAGACAGGTTGGTAAAACAACATTGGCCCTATCTTATGCTAAAAAGAAATATAATAATGTTATTTATTTAGATTTTAAAAAAGAAGAAGAATTAAAGAAAATATTTGAATCCAATTTAAATATTGATAATATAATAACTTTATTATCGGCATATCGGTATCAAGAAAAGTTTATACCAAACAAAACAGTTTTAATTTTTGATAAAATACAAGAATGTGCGAATGCTAGAATGGCTATTAAATATTTTATGTTAGATGCTAGATATGATATTATAGCTACTGGTTCTTTGCTTGGAATTAGAGGTTATAATAAAAAAATGAGTAGTGGTGTTCCAACTGGCTTTGAATGGTTTTGTTATATGAAGCCATTAGATTTTGAAGAATATTTAATGGCTAAAGGAATAAATCAAGAAGTTCTTAAATTGTTAAAAACATCTTTTATTAATAAAACACCAATTAATGACTCATTACATACTAAAATGCTTGAATATTTTAATGAATATTTAGTGATTGGTGGTATGCCTGAAGTTGTAGACACATATTTTAAAACTAAAAACTTAGAATTAGTTAAAAGAATTAAAACAAACATTTTAGAAGAATATAAAGATGATGTTGGTAGACATTTAAACAATTTAGAAGAAGAATATCAGGACACTAAGGAATTGACTAAAATATTAGAAGTGTATAATTCTATTCCTAATCAATTAGGTAAAGAAAATAAAAAATTTCAATATAGTGTAATTGAAAAAAATGCTAGAAGTAAAGATTATAGAGATGCCATCACATATTTAGAAGATGCAGGTATTATTACACTATGTTACAATTTAAGCAATTTAGATTTACCATTAGAGGGAAGTAAAATAGAAGATCAGTTTAAAATATATGTTAATGACACAGGCCTTTTTGTGTCAATGCTAGAAGAAGATGCTATATTTAACATCTTAAACAGGTAATTTAGGTATTTATAAAGGTGCTATATATGAAAATATAGTCGCTGATGCATTTATAAAAAATAATAAGAAATTATATTATTTTAGTAGAAATAGCGGTTTAGAAATTGATTTTATAACAAAGATAAATGGAAAAATAATACCTGTTGAAGTTAAAGCTAGAAGTGGTAAAGCTAAAGCTTTAAAGGAAGTATTAAATAATGAAAAGTATTTAGTTAAAACAGGAATTAAATTGACTAGTAATAACATATCAGTAGTAGATAATATTCAAAATTATCCATATTACTTGGTATATTTAATTTAATTAAAGTCTATTTGGGGAATATATTTTTTATATCCCCTTTTTTTCTTTTTGAGCTTCTAATAAAACTTCAACGGTATATTGTAAAATTTCCTCTGGTGTTTCTTTGAAGTCTTTTTTAATCCAAGTATAGATAATACCAAAATAACCATAAGTAAAAAAAGACATTAAATAAGAAGCTTTAGCTTCAATTTTATTTTTATTTGCTAAATATTCAAATATGTTCATAATAGAAGTAATTAGTTCATTCTTATATAGTAACTGATAATATTTTTTATTATCATAAATATATTTTAAAAATAATAAACCATTATCTTCACCCTCAACTTTATGTTTTTCTAAATGATTATCTAATTCATAAGCTAATTTAAAAGTTAATAAATCACCCTTACCATCTTTAGTAGAAAAATTTCTATAATAAGTACTTCTAGAAACATTAGCTAATTTACATATTTCATTAATATTAATTTCACTAAAATCTTTTGTTTCCATTAATTTAAATAGTGCATCCGCCAAACATAATTTTAAAAATATAGTTGTATTTTCCATGATACATTTTACCCCTTTTTGTTTCTTTTTAGGTTTCTGGTATTGTATATTTAAAATTTACCAATATAATATAGACACATTTGTTGCTAAAAGAAACAAATGTTTCAGATATATTATAAAATAAAATTTTAAAAAAACAAGGAGAAAAAAATGAAATATGTTATAGAAACAAAAAATTTAGTTAAACGCTATAAAAATAGATTAGCTATTAACAAAATTAATATGCATGTAAAAAAAGGCTCCATCTATGGCTTTATCGGCAAAAATGGGGCTGTAAAACAACTACAATGCGCGCAATACTTGGTTTAACTAATCTTGAAAGTGGAAGCGTCAAGTTGTTTGGTAGTAATGATTTGGTTAATGCGCGAAAAAAGATTGGCTCATTAATAGAAGCACCAGGTTTATATAGAAATTATAGTGCCTATGAAAATATGAAAAGGATTGGGTATTTAGTTAATACTAATAATGATGAGATAATTAATATTTTAAAATTAGTTGGTTTAGATCCCTATTCAAAAAAGAAAAGTGGAGAATTTTCATTAGGGATGCGTCAACGTTTAGGGATAGCAATGTCTTTAATTGGTAATCCTGAATTATTAATATTAGATGAACCAATTAATGGCCTAGATCCTGAGGGTATTAAAGAAATTCGCGATATTATTATAGATCTAAACAAAAGTAAAGGCATCACGTTTTTAATATCTAGTCATTTATTAGATGAACTTAGTAAAGTTGTTAGTGATTATGGAATAATAAATAATGGTTACTTAATAGAAGAAATAAGTAAAGCTGATTTGCAAGCTAAATGTTTAAATGGAATAGATATAGTAGTTAAGGATGTGAATAAAACAATCAAGATATTAAAACAAATTACAAATAAAGACTTGATTGTTAATAACAATGAAATATTAATTAATGATTTAAGTATTGATATAGCTAAATTGAATTTGTTATTGAATAAAAATAATATTTTAGTTAGTAAATTAATATTAAACGAAAGCAGTTTTGAAAATTATTTTATTGAAAGGTTAGGTAAATAAGATGTTTAATTTAATAAAATTAGAACTACATAAATTATTTAGGCAACCTTTATTTTATGTTTGTAATTTAATAATCATTTTAATTTCTATAATTAGTTATATTATTAATATATCTTTAGTTAATAATGATACTGTTCTAGATATAAATTATATATTGATTAATCATTTATCTAGCAATAACTTACTTTTAATTAATGCTATATTTATAGCTTTATATAGTACTAAAGATTATAATGAAGACACTTTAAAAAACATTTATAGTAGAGGTTACAGCAAAAATAAGGTTTATATAGCTAAGTTTTTAATTATTTTAATTTTTATATTCATTAGCTTTATTATGTTAATGTCAATAGAAAAATGGTTCTTTCCAATGTTAGTTGATTATACTTAAAATATATGGTATAATATTGCATATAAAGGAGAGATTTATTATGCAAGAATATATCAATATGTTATC
>CASFCK010000030.1 GCA_949293265.1 uncultured bacterium | reverse complement strand
TATTTATCTTCAAATAAATTGATATATGTTTAATGATATTCATAATGTGTCTTTAAATAAACTGAGAAAAGTTTCTTTAAATAATATGCTATTCAACAATTTACTTCTTTCATTATCAAATGAAGAATTGTTAGGACTTATTTCTGAAATAAAAAATTACAAGAAGTAAGATTGAAACCTAAGTCTGCACTGCAACAACAAATAAATTTTAATAAACCTATTGTCTGTCCACATTGTGGTTCTTCTATAGTTGTTAAAAATGGTACAAGACAGAAAACACATGTCCAACAATATATATGTTCTATTTGTGGTAAGAGTATTTCACCTATACCACCTTCTATTTTTTTATCTACAAAAAAGCATTTAACTTATTGGAACCAATATGTAACATTAATGAATTTTGAATTAAGTCTTAAACAAATAGCAATCGAATTAAAAATTAATGTTAAAACTGCTTTTTATGGCGACATAAAATAATGGCAGCTATAGAAGATTTTGATTCGAATATTAAATTGTCTAATACAATTTGGTTAGATGAATATTATGTACGACTTAATAATAAAGGAAATAAAAACGTTTCAAATCCTAGACACCATGGCAAAGACCCTATAGGCGATGTGGTTAATAATACAGTTATAATCATTGTAGCAATAGATGATAATGATAATATATTAACTATACCTGCAGGTACAGGTAAAATACTTTCTCAAGAAACAGCGTTAAGATTATTAAAAGATCGAACAGTTGAAGGAAGCACAATAATAACTGATGAAACACAGGCATACAACAAATTGGTTAGCAAATTAAAATTAAAAAGAATAGCTTATAAATCAACTGATCATTCTGAAGAAACGCTATTAGAACAATCTAATATGAATAATTTATGTTCGAATATAGAAGGCTTTTTTAGTACTTTTCATGGTGTTTCAACAAAATATTTAAATCAATATTTAGCATTGTTTAGGTTCAGTAAGAAGCTATCATACACAACTGAAGAAACTAGAAATAAAATTCTAGCCTATTTTGACAAAACAATAGATTCAAAAGTTAAGTATAAATTTAAAGATTTAGCCGATGAAAAGCTGCCTTGGGAATGAGTCGTCAAACTATTCCATCAGTCATTTTATGGAATAGCGTATTTTTTTACTACATCGCTACAGCTTTTTCTGTTCTCACCTGCATAGCAGGCGGTTTTTATGTGAGGCTTCGCCTAACATAAAAAAAAGCTCATACCTGAGCTTTAATTTCAATATTGGCAGGACTAGCTAGATTCGAACTAGCGCATGAGGGAGTCAAAGTTAAAATATATGTTTTTATAGTATTTTTTACCTATAAAATCTATTTTGTAAAAACAACTTTTCTATTAAATTTTACTTCGCTATTTTATAACACACTTTTTAATAGCAACTTTATAATACTACAACATTTTTAACTTGTAAAGGGGGTAAATTTAATTTATGAATTATTTAAAGAAAAATTTGAATTATTTTAGAACTTTAGGGCTAACACCTTATCAATTTGAAAAAGAAACTGGAGTTAGACAAAGTGTTTTATCTAATTTTTTAACAGATAAAAGGAAATCAATTAATGTAGATACTCTTTTAAAAATTTATCCAGTAATTAAAAAGAACTTTGGTTTTACTCTTGATGACATTCTTTTAGAAGATCTAAGTAATTATTAAGATATTTCTTTTAATTGGATCACTTTATTAACTATATCTGAATCATTAAATACATTCCTTTTTATTGTTTCATAAACTGAAACAGCATTATCTATATCTATAAACTCATCATATGTTATTTTTGGTTTTATAAGATTATTTGACTTATAAAACCTTTTTTTATTTAATCTTTCTTTATACATAACTTCACTACATTCTTTTAAATCCTTTGTTAAATATTTTTCTATATAACTTGTAATTCTAGCTTTATCTTTTATTTCTTCTACATCACTCTTACCCCAAAGCCATGATTTTATCCCTAATCCATTTTTATATATTTTACTATAATTATCATAATCTAACCATCTAGGAACTTGATATAGCATTTCTTCTGTTATTTCACTTATTAAAAAATGATAATGAATATTACCATTACTTTGATACTCAGGTACACCTAAATATTTAAAATCTTTAATATTATATCTTTTTAATTGTTTCTTCAAATTAGTAAAAAAATTATTTAATACTTCTGAACAGCATTTAATATCTTTTGAATCTTCTACATATTTAAAATTTAAATTATATTCTCCTTCTTTTCTTTCTTTATTTAATTTTTTATATTTTTCATCTTCTAATTTATCAGCAAATGTTAATGTTATAAAATATTTAAAACTTTCTGCATTAGCTTTAGCTAAATTATCTACATTTTGATAACTTCTATTAACACTCTTTTTTGCTTTTTCTTTTGTTGTTAATGGTATTGTTTCTTTATCTATTATATATTTTTTGTAAATTTCATCTTTTAATTTAACTTTGCCATCTGATTCAATTTCTAACATCTCTAATTTATCTTCATATATTGCATATTCTATTAAACGATTTACTTCTTTTTCTTCAAATATAATTTTTTCATTACTAAATACACCATCTAAATCTATTTCATTTATACTTTCTTCAAAATTATTCTTAATATTTAAATCAACTATTCTATTTACTCTTCTAGCTATATAAGCTTCTTCTTTTTTTGTCATTCCTTTACTTTCTTCAACTGCTTTATCTATATCACTATAATATTTTTCATAATAGTAATGATTTATAATATTAGTTAAACTAGAACTAAATTCTTTTTCAAAATCTTTTGTTCCTATCTTAAATCCTTTCAACTCATTTAATTCTTTTTCATATTTTGTATGATAAACCTTTACTGGTTTCTCATATTCAGTCATTTTAAGATAAGAATTTAATTTTACATTCTTCAAATTAACACTCTTTTTAAATATCTTTAACAATTCTTGTTTTATTTCTTTTGTTAAAATATTTTCTCTTATATAAAATCTAGTAAATCGATTAAACATATATACCCCTAAAAGAAAAAAGACTAATAAGAAATTAACTTACTAGTCTTTAAAATAAAATTATTTTAATTTTAAATGTTATTTTTGTAAAATTGTTGAAAATGCACCAATAGTAAGAACAGTAAAAACTGTAATTACTATAATAGCTAAAAATAACGTTAACCAATCAAATTCAATTAACTTTTGCTTCAAACTCTTTTTTTCTTTATTATCTTCTAAATTTTGCATATCAATATGTGCCTCCTTTAAAAATACGTGTAATTAACCAGTAAACAATACCAGCTAAAATCCAATAAAAACCATTACCTAATATTTCAAATGTGTTTTTTAAATTAAACACACCATCATAAACCCAATAAATAAGATAAACATAAACAACAACCATAATTAAGCAAGTTATAAAAAACATAAGCACATATTTTAAATTATGCTTTCTAAATAACCTAGTAAATGGATTACTATTTAAATCATCATCTATCTTATTTATTTTATTATCTATTTTATCTAACTTTGATAAAATAACTCTTTTATCGTAATTATAGCCCATTTTATAATGAGCTTCATAATTACTTTTATAATTATTAATTTTCTTCCTACTCAAATTATATCATTTTCCTTTCTATTTATCAAATTTAAAAAGTTTGAAATGTGTGTCTATATTGACAAGTATAATGATACGCGCACGCATACGCTTGCGCGTATCATTTTTGACACACATTGTCAATAGATAAATATTATCTTTTTATCCACACATATTTATATTTCATAAATAGCTTTATAATGCTATTTTCTAACAAAAACTTCAAAATAAAATATAAATTGATTTTTCTCTAAAGCATTATTAAATGCTTTATTTAATTGGCTTTCTTCAATTAAATTAATATTAGCATTTAAATAGCCTTCTTTTGTTATATACCCTAACTTTTTACCATAAAAATTATATGCTTCAATTATATATTTCATTTATTAACACCTGCATATTCAATTTTAACTATTCTTTCATCTCTTAATTGCTCAATTCTTTCAACAAATACCCTATATCTTCTTACCATTACAGATCCATCTAACAATATATATCTATATGTTAAATAACACCACTTGTTTATGAATAATTCTTCTATCATCATATACCTCTCAAAAACGAATAAATTGCCTTATTTTAAGCTTTTTACTATATCATAGACATATTTATCAAACTACATATATTTTGCTTATACAAGCCAAATAAACACTAAATAACAATAGGTGGCTATTTATTGTCTAATAGCTAATTTTTCAATATGTTCATTTAATATCATCATTAAATTATCTCTTAAATTTCTTTGTTCATATGAAGCATTTATATCATTACAATAGCCATGAAATTGAATGATATGATAGTCTTTAAGATCTAATTCAGATGCAAATTTATTAAATTTATTATCATTCATTTTATTCTTACAAAACAACAATATTGTTTCTCCTTTAGCTACTCTTTTAATATAACCAGCACTTGCAATACATATATTTAATTCATTAGAATAATTAACCATATCTTCTACATCTGGTAAATAAAACTCATAGTCTTTAAAAGCAAATTCTAGAAATTTACGTTTTTTATTAATTTCTTTAACCTGTTCTTTTAACATTTCATCTTGCTTAAATTTAATTAAATTAAATAAATCATCATGTGCTTTAACTATATCTTTTGGAAATAAAGGAAACTTATCTTTAAATGGTTCTCTATTTAAATAATAATCACAATACAAATAAGCATTATCAGCATTTTTTATAATATAATTAATTACATTTTTAGGGACTTTATTTTCTTTAACAAACCTTAAAATACATGACTTATTCATACTATCTATATATTTTGTTTTATAATCTCTAAATGTTAAATAAAAATAATAGTCTATATAATAGAAACGAGACTTAATAAAAATTTTATAGATGAATGGTAATTTATCTTTTAAGAAGCTTTCATAAAACTTCGTTCTTAATCCAAATTCAGCTAATTCATCTGTTTTATAATATGTTTCAATAGAACTATGTTTAGATAACATTATAAAATCATAAATTGATAAATCTTCTTTTATTGATCTTAAATATTTATTTTTTGCAACTTTTAAACTATCTTCATTTTTATAAATATATGCTTTTAATGCTGATTTTAATAAATATCTTTTAGCTAAATTATATTTATTTTTATCATTAATGAAAAAAGTTGCTTCACCATATAAGCAACAATAAACACCATTATTATAATGTTTTAATTTTTCTGTTTTTTTATTATAAATACTAGCTGATATAATTTTATATTCATAATTAAATGTAATACCATTATAATAAATGATCATCCCAACAAAATATTCTCTTAATTCTAAATCAGTTTCTTTAAAATATGACATTATACTTCTAAATATTTTATATTTCTTTGTTTTTGGCGTAATATAATCATCAGTCTTTTTTACTAATTTTAAAGTTTTATCTATTTTATATTTATAAAACTTATTATCTATTTTAATTGCTGGTAAATCTTTTAAAGAATTTATTAAAAGCTTTTTAATAATATATTTAGGAACATTTTCTTTTATTTCAATATAGTTCATAATAAATCCTCAAAAGATATTTCTTTAATTCCTTTTTGTTTGCTTGCTTTTTCTATATTTAAACATTTAAAAGCTATATCTATTACTTCTTTATTAGTCATACAATAAGCACCATCACAGGCTTTATTTCTAGCCTCTTTTTCCATTTCTTTATAAATATCAGTAATATGAACATCTTCATTTATAATATTTCCTTCTGGTAATTCATGTTCTAACAAGTTATAAAGAGATCCTATAATTACACCTGCTGTTTTACTATCTTCCTTAGCTAATATTAACCATTCTTTTGTAGTCATTTTTTCTCCTAAATTAATTCAATTAATTTTCTTAATGCATTTAAACATTTATTTTTATTCTCTTCTTCAAATGTTGATGATATATTTATAGCTTTCGTTATATTATCTTTAATTACATCAAATATTATTTTAAATTGATTTAAAGAACTATTTTTATTTGTTTCTAAATTCTTTATTTTTAATTCTAATTCTTTTATTTTATTATCTTTAGTTAAATCTTCTTTAATGACTTCTTTTTCAATAACTTTTGGATTATTTTCTAGCTCTTTAATCTTAGCTTCTAATTTAATTATTTCATCTTTAGAATTACTTTCCTTTAACTTAGCTATTTCTTTTCTATAATTATGAATTTCTTCTACTAATTCATTATTATCATTATCTAATTCATCATAGTCTTTTTGTAAAAGATCATAACAATGCTGTAATGATTCATTACCAGCTTTTAATGCTTTTATTTGATCTTCTAAATCTTTAACTGTCATTTTTTCTAAATCATTACCAACAATAACTTTTTCTTGTTCTTCTGGTTCTAGTTTAGATATTAATAATAATTTAGTTGATCCTATTTTTCCAATTGATTGGAAAATTTCAGGACTTATATTTTCAGCAATTGAACAAAAATTATATGCTTGACTTTTCTTTAAACCTAATACATTAATTGCATATTCTTCAAAATTATTTAATCCAGCATATATATACTTTTTGCTATCTCGCATTTCTTTTAATTCTTTACAGAATTCATATAAATACACTCCTGTCATTTGCGCATTAGCTATTATTTTATTATGTAAATTAACAAAGCTTAATTCTTCTTCATTTAAATTTTCTTTATTTAATATATCTAACATTTTTACTCCTTCTAAAATAAAAAGGTTAATAGAACTTAATCTACTAACCTTAATTAATTTAAATATTTAATTATCCAAATATTGCACCAAACATAAAGATCAAAAATATGATGATAAAAACAATTGTGCAAAAAAAGCCAAATGGATTTTCACTAATTTTACTATATTTCTTTTTCTGCTCATCTTTTTGCATTTTCAAACCATCCTTTTTTCGAAATTATATAATCAACGCCAAAATAAAATAAACTCGCTAAAATCCAATAAAATCCATTCCCTAATATATCAACAAAGCTTTCACTTGTTAAGCTGTGTATAAATAGCTCCAATTGCTATAATAATAGCAAAAATTAAAAATGTTATCAAACAAAACAAACCAAATGGATTCGAATAATTTTTATCATTCTTTTTTAATTCTTTATTTTGCATATTCATTAAACCTTCCTTTTTTAGCAATTAAATAATCAATCCCAAAATAACATAAACCTGCTAAAATCCAATAAAATCCATTTCCTAATATATCAAAAATCCTATCCATAGTATTCTCATTTTGATATACCCAAAAATAAAGTCCAACCAAAATTATAATCATTAATAAACCAGTTAGTAAAAAAGAGATTAAATACCTAAACAATTGTTTAACAGTTTTAGATTTAAATATTTTAGTAAATGGATTACTATTTAAATCTTCATCTATTTTATTTATTTTTTCATTATTAATTTTGGCTATAGCTAATAATTTAGCTATATCATTTCTAGTTTTAGTATCTATTATAATTTGCTTTTCTTGTAACTGGTTTTGTTGTTTCTTTCTTCTTTCTGATTTCATTATACCATCTTTCCTTTTTATTGTCACATGATTTTAATGCTATATCATCTTTAATCTGATGAATTACCATTATTAATACTAAGACAAACATTAACCAATTATAAAAATTGCTTTCATCCATTGCATTTACAAAAGTAAATATTGTCATTAAAAAACATGATAAATAAAATAATACCTCTAATATAGTCTTAAAAATCATCTTCGCTTTCATTTTTAACTATTCCTTTCTTTTCTAAAAATTCTTTTAATATTTGATTATCTAAATCCATTTTATTTAGATATTCTTCCATTTGATTATCTGTAAATAATCTTTCTCTTTCACTGGTGTTCATTATAAATTCTTTAAACTTTCTATAATCTAAAAATAAGAATAAGATAAACACTAGTATTAATACTATTAATAACAAAGTTACAAAATCAAATCTAAAAAACATTCTTTCTCCTTCTATTTTTTATGTTCAAATAAGAAAGCTCCCATTTTAAATCTTGTATCAACATCTTTAAAATATGAATTATTTTTTGTATATAAGACATTTGATAATTGATTTAAAATATCTCTTACAAATTTATAATCATGTGTGTCATAATTACCAATAGTATCTCTTAATGGTAATGTTAATTTATGTTTTACTCCTAATTCTTTTTTATCTATGTCTTCCATTTTATTATATTCTATTAATTCGATATTTACCCATGCTAAAGATTTAAAGAATCTTATCGCATTATTAAATTTGCTTTCTTTTTGTCTTATTTTTGATTCTAAACTTAATCTATATGCTTCATAGTTTATATATTCTTTATATTTTTTTCTTCTTAGTTTTTTCTTAAAAAAGAACGCTATTTTACTTCTTATTTCTATTATGTTTTTTCTTAAAGTAAAATATTTAATAAAGAAATTATAATCATTATATATTTTCCGATCCTCTAATGATAAATAATTAGTATATAATCTTCTATCACTTGATATTTCATCTTCATATCTTTGTTTAATTGAAAAATATACTACTGTCTCTTCAAATATTTGACCCCACAAAGCCTTTAATTCTTTTTTACCTGTATCTTTTGCTGTTTTTGAATTTGATAAAATATTACCTCTTGATAGTGATATTTCATCTTCTATTACTATTGACCAATTTCTTAAATAAAATTCATTGGTTAATACTACATCTTTTATGTTCATTGTATTATCTGATAAAAATTCATTTGATTTATTAAAATTAAATGAATAACGCCAACTTTTACTATAAACATAAATCCCTCGCCTTGTAATAACATAATAATCTTCTATATATTTATGCATTATTTCATATATTGATTTACAATTTATAAAATCATTTATTACTCCATCTTTTAGATCACAAACATAAAATGCATCTCTTGTCATACGATCCCAATTTTTATAAAATATATCATCATTATCGCATATTTCATCTAACACAGCATTTAATACACTAAAATCTACATTAGGTAAAAAATCTATTATTTCTAACATTTCATTTAAACATTTTTCTTGTAATTCTCTTTCTTTTAATCCTACTACCCCATTTACAAAGCTTGTTTTACCAGCTCTTATTTTAGCAAATACACTTATTAAATATTTCAAATTATATTTAACATAAAAAACTGTTTTATTATAATTATTATCACTTATCTTTTTCCTTGTTTTTATAAATAAATATATCAATATTATCATTATAACTATAACAAATAATATTATATTAGTTATATTTTTAAAATAGTCTAATACTGAAATCATATCCTTATTTTATTGCTTCTTTCTGTTTTATTTTTTTCTTTTCTTTTGCTTTATTAATCATACTTTTTATAATTCTAAATGGAGTAAATATAATCCAGAACAACAATTTAATAATACCTATTACCAATTGAATTATTCCTTTTAATATCATTGGTAAAAATGAAATAATTAATGGTAATCCAACTATTACTGCTAATAAAATTAATACTGCATATAATGGATTTTCTTTAATCCAATCTAATAATTCATCAAACCAATTTGGTTTTTCCTCTGGTAATATAGGGTCAGTTGAATCATCAGGATCATCGGCTACATATGAATTATATATTTTCCCATCTGTTTCAAACTTAATTCGTTTAACTTCTAAATTATTAATTTCTTCATAATGATAACAATCTACCCAACTAGCTCCTAAAATATTCACTGTGTGATAATAAACATCATTTAATCCTATTAATACAGAATGCTCATAATCCGTAAATTGTTTCTTTTGTTCTTCAGTAAATTCTAGATATCCAAATTCTTCATCCGTAAATCTATCTTTAGCTGGAGTTTTAAAAGTTTCAAATTCTAAATGTGATGAATTCCAATCATATGAATGTTTTTCATTATACAATGTTCTTTCAACATTATATTTAGGTGAAGCATATCCTTCGTTATAACCTGGAACACCTTCTACACAACATCCAGACAAAATAGGCTGATAACGCTTAAAATTCGTATCAAATAAAATATCTAATTCTAAAATTTGGTCTATCTCTTTACTAGAACTAAAATTATAAAAATAAGCCATTTTATTTTTGTCAGTACTGAAAATAAAGTCAAACACCTCATCCCAATGAAATTCTGGTTTCAACAAAACTGGAACTAAAACATCTTCTGTTATATAAATAAACGAATTGTAATCATAATCAGTTACTAATTTACCATCTTCAGCACGTTCTTTAAATGTTGCCGTAAAAGGATTAGTAAAACTTCGTTCATCAGTAAGTCTTTCTATTCTATCTAAATTATAAATACGCTCATTTTCACTATAACTATATGCAAATTTAACTTTTGTTATATTATGCTTACTATCATATTCACACAATTCTAATAAAAAATCTGGTTCATCATATAAATCTTCATAATATGACCATTCTCTTTCTGTTTCAAGATAACCAAAACTATATATATAATTATTGATTTTCATTTCAAAATAATAATCTTGATAAATATCATTTAATAATGGATTATAAAGATATAAATAAACATCAGTATATTCTTCTACTTGCCTATTTTCTCCAACAGCTATTAGATAAACTTCATCATAAGAATTATTATCTGTTGTATCTTTTAATGTTATATAATCGCTTGGCGTTAATCCTAATGATACTAAATCATTTTCTATACTTGTGTTATCATTAATTACTCCAACTTCTACTACTTTATTTGTAAATGAAGATAAAGTTAATACATTTAATAATAACATCATTAAACAAAATATTTTTTTTAAAATTTTAATCACCTTCTTTTTAAAAGAAGGTTAAGGGCTATTTTAACCCCTAACCCACTTAAAATTTAATTGACATAATTGCTTTATTTTTATAAAATATACTTAGATAGAAAAGGGACAGTCTTTTTAAGACTCGGCTGAAAGCTATTAAGCTTTGGCACGTCGTTTCTATCTTTTTTTATGCTTTGTTTTACGTATAACTTCTCTAAAATAAGCATAATCTTTATCAGATAGACTCCCTTTTCTACTTTTTTTACTATAATTAATTTTTTTATCAATTATACCTTGTCTTCTTAAATAAGAATTTTTATTTATTCCTAACGGATCATATTCTAATTTATAATTTTTATGTTTTGAATTTGAACCTTTAGTAGACTGTGTAGTTAATCCAACAGAAATATATTTATCATCTATTTCGTCCCCTATAATATGATAATGGCCTTTATTATTATCAAAATGTCGTTTTATCTTAATATTATTTTTTCTACTCATACAACATTAATTATCACTTAATTTATATACATATTGTTCTACAGTTATTAGATCTTTAATTTTACAACTATTATATATTTCTTTTACATATTCTGCCCTAGTAGCAAAATCTAAGAAATCAGTTTTATAACCTTCTTGTAAATTAAATAATACTGTAAACCATAAATATATATATTCATACCCCTTTATATCTCTTAAATTATCCTTAGCATAACAGCCATTAAATATAGGATCAAAATCTTCAGCACTAAATTCTATACCATTAACAGTTAAATCTAAATATGGTGCTCCAACTTCTGTTACATATAAATCACTTACTGCCGATGTTTCAAGAACTAATACTGCAACTAAATCTTCTTCAATGAATTCTTTAGTTACATCATCTAATTGATTTTCTACATACTCTATTTCTATATATTTTGAAACATCCATACATTCAATACTATCTCCACTATATATTTCTTCTAATACTAAATAAATATTCCCTTCTTCAAAATATGCATCTTGCCAAAAGCCTATAAAACAAGGCTTATCTACAACTATTTTTAAAGCTTTTGTGTCTTTAATAATGTTTTGATTATCACAACTACATAACATAAATGGTACAAAAATAAGCATTAAAAAATATAAAATTTTCTTGATTTTCAGCATTTTATACACCTCCAACTTAAGTTAGAGAGAGCAGCTTATGTGCTACTCTCTATTAACTTTATTAAAACTCAATAGTATAATCACCAAGTTCTCCTTTAAATACAACTTCTTCAACAGATGTTTCTACATCATTTGATTCGTGTTTTTCTTCCTTTGGTAGTCTTAATTTACCAGTACTATAAACTTCAGAAATATATGAACATCTTGTGCTAAAGTCCCAGAATGATTCAGTTTCATATCCATCTTGGAAGTTAAAGAAAATACTAAACCAAATATAAATATATTCATACCATTTTAATGCTCTATATTGCGCAGTATCATCATAATTTGCATCTACTGATAATGTGAAATTATATACATCACCAGATACTGTCTTAACACTTAAATTATAAGTACCAACCTTATTAGTATCATATTCACCTTCAATTTCAATAATTGATTCAACATCAATGCCTAAAACCTTAGATGCCATATTTTTAATTTGTTCTGATGTTAATTCTTGTCCTTCATCTAATACAATAAAGTAATCATCAAAAACTATTTCAGGAGCTATTTTATCTGCAACTTTTATTGTTATAGTAGCCGTAGCTTTGTTACCATTAGCATCACTTGCAGAAATTGTTAATGTATAATTGCCTACTACATTATATTTTGCTTGATATTCTTCATATCCATCAATTGTAAAATTTGTTATTGCTCCATCTAAACCATCATTAACACTTATTTTTTCCTTTATTTCTTCTAAAGTTACCATTGTATTATTTCCTGCATCAATTGTACCTGGTGCACTAATTACTGGTTTAGTTCTATCATAAACTTTTATAGTAACCGTTACTTCATCTGATACATTTCCTGATTTATCTGTTGCTGTAACTTTTACATAATATGTTCCTACTTCATTTTTATTTGCTGAATAATTATCACTAGTTACTGTAATTGTTAATTCATCATCTACATCATCTGTAAATGTTAGTGCCCCTTTTATCGTATCTAATGATATAGGTGCATCATATGATGTTTCGTATGATTGAGTTCCACCTGTAAATGTTGGTTTATTTTTATCATTTACATGAATAGTTACTTCTTTAGTAACACTATTACCATAATCATCAATAGCTTTAATAGTTAATTTATAATCACCAACTACATTATATTTATTAGAATAAACATCATAATTAACAATACTTAAATCTGCAGTACCACAATATTCATCTGTTGCAGTAAAATTAGCTAATATTTCACCTTCACTTAATTTTTTATTTGAATTTGCTTGAATAGTAGATTCACCACTAATACTTGGTTTAACATCATCTACAACATTAATTGTTACTGTTACTTCATCTGATGTATTACCTGATTTATCAGTTGCTGTAACTTTTACATAATATGTTCCTACTTTATTTTTACTTGCTGAATAATTATCGCTAGTTATATTCAAAGTAAATGTATTATCTACATTATCGTTAAATTCTAAAGCATTCTTAATTGTTTCTAATAAAATTTCTGTTTTATAATTAGTTGTATATGAAGTTTGACCACTCGCATAACTTGGTTTATCAATATCTACAACATGTATTACTATATTATATGTAGCTTCATTCCCCGCCTTATCTTTAGCACCAATTACTGCATTATATTCTCCTAAGCCAGAACTTTGTGGATCATAATCACATTCTTTAAAATATACAGGGACATTTCCATCTGTTTCATCAATTGCTGTAATATGACTAAGTATTTCTTCTTTACTTAATTTATCATTAATATTTACTACAAAATTATTTGTCCCTGAGATTGTAGGAATTTGATAATCTTCAAAAAATCTTGTTCCATTTACATCAGCTATTTGCATAGCAAAATCATCACATAAAGTATTATATACAAAGTGAATATTTGTTTGATTAGGCACATAAATCATCACATAATCTTGCCATTCAAAATCATAATTAACTTTATAAATGTTATCACCATAAATATAGCAATCCATATCCGATACAAATGCATTTTGACTACCTACACCATTAAAATAATATCCTGTAGTATCCCAAAAAGCATACATACCTGGTTCCATAGGTACAACAAAATCATAATATTCATCAGTTTCATCGTTTATTGCCCATTCATAATCATTAATTGAAATATAATCTTCATATTCTCCTATTTGACATTCACTAATCTCTAATTCATTATTTGAATTAACTGGAAAAACAGGATAAAACTCTACATTTATATCATTTGAAGATAAGTCATATGCTATAGAAAAATCATCTTCACTTGAAACATAAATTAACATTCCAGTATCATCAACATTCTCTGGTAGAACTAACTCATTTGCTGATACCTGTTGAATATTATCTCCATACAATTCGTGAATCCAATTTTCACTTGTATAATCTACTGGGGCATTTCCTTTAAAAGTAAATTCATAACCACAGCGATCCCACACATAATAAAACCCTGGCTTCAAATTCAATCCATAAAACGAATAATATTCATCATAATCATTAACGCTTCCATCATCATGCAGATAATTTTTATCATAAACGTTATTAACAACCATTTTTTCAAATCTAATTGTTGAATTTGCTCTGGTTGCTAATTTACTACTCACTTCTTTTGTAACTCCATTTTTCTTAACATCACTTGACAAATTTGTGCTTTTTTCGCTAATTTGGGGATTATCATTAGCTTTTACATCTCCAAATGTAGCTCCACTAACTACTCCTAATCCTAGTAACCCTAAGGTTACTCCACTTAATATCTTTTTACCTTTCATTTTTTCCTTCCTTTAATATTAAATATATTTTTTGTTTTTGTTTATCATTTAATTTATTTCCTTTTTTTAACATTTCTATTAAATCAGATATATAAATTTCTCTTTCTTTTAACAATTTATTCTTTTTAATAGAACTATCTTTTTGTGCCTTTTGAGCATCAAAGATTTCTTTTGTTAATCTTTCTATTAATATTGCATATTCTAATTTATCAATATGATTCACCTTCTATTAATATTTTTGGTATTATTTCTTTAAGTATTTTATTTACTATTTCTTGTGATTTTAAATTAACAAATTTTAATATAGATTCAACAATGTCTTGTTCATCTATAATTTCATATTCAGTATTTCTTAAACATATTTTTATACTAACAGTACAATTTTTATTTTCTTCTATATCATTTGTTAAATTAATGAGTTTTTGTGCTTTATTAGTATAAAATTTTAAATTTTCTACCTTTAATTCTTTTTCTTTTCTAACTTCTTCTGAATTCATATCTACTATTTCTCTTAAAATTCATCTTTTTCATCTAATACATTATTTTCTAACACATTTATCTTTTCTTCAGTCAATTCATAAAAATATATCTTATTTTGTGATTGTAAATTAGCTACACAAATTGATGTTAATTCTTGACTTTTAAAGAAAGCTTTCATATATACACCAGGACATACATAAGCATTATATCTATATCCTTGCATTCCATTTTTATTCACAAATGTTATAAATTTAACTGGTATTACACATTCTGCCTTAGCTGATACTAATTCAGGAACTATAGTCTTTATTAGATTTAATTCTAATTCATTTAATGTCCTATTTACTATTAAACCATTACAAATCTTAATAGATAATACATCTCTTTCAAAGCTTATCTTATGACCAAATCTATCATATCTTTCGCTTCTTAAATGTTCTACTTTTGCTTTACATAATGTTAATTTCTTTAAATCTTCTGTATTTAATTCTTCAAATCGCTTCATATATAATGATTCTATTTTTTCATCTTTTTTAATTAAATTCTTTGGATCTAAATTTGTTACATTATATTTTGGTAATTTAATTTCTTCTTTTACTTCTTGTTTTCTATTTTCTTGCATTTTTATTTTCTCCTTTATCTTTCTAATATTTTTGCATTTTCTAAATTAAATATTTTTATTATATTTTCTAATTTATTACTCTTTTTACTTATCTTATAAAGTTCTTTTCCGTTATAAAATACTACATAAAATTCAGGGTTTATTCCTGTATATATTATTAATTCATTCATTATTAAACCTCACTCGTATAATAGTAAGTGTAAGAATTGGTTACTCTTACACTTCTAAGATTCTAGATATTTTTTATCTTGATTCTAGTAAACAAGAATAATAGCTCCTAG
>CASFCK010000029.1 GCA_949293265.1 uncultured bacterium | reverse complement strand
ACATCTTTTTATATCAGATTTCGACCTACTTTCTTAGTGGGTGTTTTGCATTGGTCAAATTGTCAATTTTTCTATTGACAGTTATACCGATTGCTTTTAACAATAAGATGCAATAAAGATTAAACTATTCATAAAAAAAGTAGCACTTTTATATGCTACTTAAAGAGATACATCAAATAAATAAAAAATATTATAAGTATAATTAAAATCTGTATAGTTTATAATTATTTTTAATTCAAACTTATTAGGTATTGTATCACCAACTAAAATAAAACTTAGTGAATCAGTTTTTGTTTCTATTGGCCATTCAATTCCGTCAATATAAGCTAAAACAATTCCATAATCATATTTAACATTATCAGTCACAACTAAATTAACTGCTAAACCATTTGCTACTTCTTGATATGTAATATCTAAATTAGGAGCTCTATTTGCTGTCCTAAATTCTATGCCATGACTATAACTATTAACACCATTGCCATCATAATAATTATATTTATAATTAATTATACAAAAATATTTTGTATCAGGTTCTAAATTTTCAAAATAAATATCATATAAGTCATTATTTTTTATAATATCTTCTTTATTATATTTAGCAATTAAAGAGTCATCTTGATAAAGATCAATTTCTTCTACTTCAACACTGAAATTATTATATTTAAAATAAAATTGTAGATGTGCTTCTGTTTCAAATATTTCTTTAAACTCGGGATCAATTTGGAGCTTTGAAGGTTCAGTTTTTACTTCATAAGTATTAACTAATCTTTTTAAATCACCAGATTCATTATCATCATAATATATAATGTAATAGATATTATAGGTTCTGTTTGCTACTAAATTTTTAAAAGTATAATCTATTCTTGATATAGGTGTTAAATAACCACCACTATCTTCATATAATATACTAATACTTCTAATAGTGTTATCTGGATCAAATATCTCATAATAACAATAAATTTCAGTACTACCAGCCGCAAAAATAGGACTTACTACCGGTTTAGTTTTAGCTAGCGTATTTACAAATTTACTTGTATTATATATTTCATAATTATTATCATCAATATAATATTTATAACTTAACTTAATTTCATAAATTGTATTGGAAGTTAAAGAGCTAAAATCACTCACTAAATCTTCTTTTACTTCAATTAAATTACCAAAAACATCATATAAAGAAACATTAAAGTCAAAAACAACTCTATCAGTATCTAATAAATTAACATTATAACTAATATAATTTTTATTAGATTCAATATTGAAATCTAAAAGCCTAGGCTCACTATATGATGGTGTTTCAACGACATAGATAATTTTATAGTTATTTTGGTTACAAATGTAAGTAAGGATTATAGTATATTCTGTTGCTGGATCTAAATTTGTTATTGTTGTAGTATTTGTAACATTTTGACCATTACATGTAATTGTCAGATTGGTAATAACATCTTCTTTTTTTAGTTCATATGTAATATAAGTTGGGTATGCTAAAATATTAGTTAAACTTGCTTCCGAATAGGAATAATATTCTTCTTCATATAAAAGATAGGAACTAACTCCCTGGCCATCAAAAAAATCAGCATAACAAATAACAATAACTTCATAGAGGGCTCCGGCTTCAATATTAGTAAATGTTATAACATCATTAATAGATTTTGTATCATAATAGGTAACAATTTTATCATCCTTCATCAAAATAAAACGATAGGTGCCATCTAAATACAAATTTTCATCAATTAAATAATCTAACATTATATAATCTTTAAAAATATCTAGATTTTTAAGTATAAACTTTGGCCTTCTAGCTTCACTAACACCAAGTTTAATAATTGGATTAGAACTTGTTAAATCAACATCTAAAATATTTGAACCATAGACATATTTGATACCTGTAATACGATAAGTATAAGGTCCGGGAAGACTAGGCGCTTGCATTTTAATTATAATTTCTTCACTTGTTGAATTATCTTGAAATTGATAGCTTTGATATTTTACATTATCAATAGTAACTGACATTATTTCATATGCTTCTTTATTTTCTAATAGAATATGTAAATAAAATTCTGAATCAGGTTTTGCAAAATGATCAACTTGTTCTTCACTTATTACAACATCAGAAGGAATATCAAGTCTATCAGAAGTAAAACTTAACGTTTTATTATTAATGTCCTTAATTTCACCTTCTGATAAATACATTTCTTTATATGTCGGCGGGTTAAGAATATTTATATTTGAATTAGTATTTGAATTTTCATTATTATTACAACCAACTAAAAAACTCACTAATAAAATACATAGTATTATTATCTTTTTCAATATATAACCTCCTCGTAATTAGTATTGAATAAAGAATAAATGACTTTAATGCTTACAATTTTTTTAACATCATATAAGTTACATAAAACATTCATATTGCCATCATCGTTATATTTAAATGATAGTTCATCGTTTACTATAATTTCTGTCACTAAAACATCTTCCATTTTAGTAAAACTAAGCAAATAACTTTCTTCTAACTTGGTTAAATTAATATTTGTGAAAACTCTATTAATAGTCTTAACATCAAAACTATAGTAATAAGTTTTAGCTTGATAAACATATTCTAAAGTGAGCTTATAAGTCATACCTGCTTCAAGGCCCCCAATATATTTATTAACTAATCTATCGTTTAAATATATATTAAAATTATAATCAGAAATTAGCTCAATATAATTAATGCCACTAATTACTGTATATGTAAATGGTAATTCTGTGCTTATAGTTTTATTACAAAATTCTATTTCTCTAAACCCTAAGCCATCAAGCAAGTCTATTTCGCCTTTAATTATTATATTATACTCTGTACTAGGAGCTAAATTAGCTATTTCTATAAGGTCTGTAACAGCACTAGAATAGATAACTTCATTACCGTTTAAAACTTCAAGTTTTAATTCTAAATCAAGAGGGTAGTTAATGGCAAATTTAATACTTGTACAAGTCTTTTCAATATTATAGATTTCTACTAAAGGCATAGTATAAGTAATACCAATTTCTAATTCTCTATCACCAATAAATTTACTTTCTTTAATATTAGTTCCATCAATATATTTTATACTATCAATATAAATCGATGTTTTTCCTGACTCAGATGGTAAGTTATATTTTAAATAGATGTTAGTTCCATTAGAACCATTTAAAAATTCATAGGAATTATATTTATATCCATTTATAGTTACAGATAAGATTTCAAATTGCTCTTTATTATCTAAATCTATCGTAATTATAACATTACTATCAGGGGCAAAATAATAATCATAATTAGAAACTAGACCAGTTTCTCTTTTATAAATTGTTTTTTCTTTACTTATGCTCATTCCTAAATAAGCAACTGAATCAATTTTAATATAAGTAAAACATAATACAAAAATTAAGGCGATTAAGGAAACTGCTGATATGCTAAAGGAAATAATGTATGGTAAATAAGTCTTTTTAAAAGTTAAGTTTCTTTTAATACTTTGTAGTTCTTCTTCACTAGAAAGTTCATTTTTTAAAATATTTTTTAATTTTTTTAGTTTCATCTTATTTACCTCCTTTAACTACATTTTTGACTTTTTTTAAGCCGACTTTATATAAATCATAACAAGCTGTTTTACTTTTATTAAGTAAAGTTGCAATTTCTTTAAAGCTTAAAGAAAAAGCAAAATGTAAAATGAAAACTTTTAGCTCTTCTGGTGATAGAATTTTAGCTATATGTAGCCATATATCGCTATTTATTGCTTCTATAATTGAGTTATCTAAATAAAACTTTTCTGTTAGATATTTATTTTCGTTATTGCGACTTCTTAGAAGCATTAAAGCTTCATTTTTAGCTATTTGAATTAAATAATATTTTAAATTGCCACCTTTATAATTATTAATATTTTGATAAAATTTAGTAAAAGTAGTCTGACAAATATCATTAGTATCTTCTATATCATGCACGATATCATAAACGATATATCTAATTAGAGCTATATACTTATAATATATTCTATCGAAGGCTTTTTCATCCTTCTTTTTAAGCCTTTCTATCAAAAATTTATCTTCCATATAAGTATTCCGCCTTTGTTATTATATTACGAGAGTCACTATTTGTATAAATATAACTATAATCATAATAGGAATATGTATAAACAATTGTATATACTAAGTCACTCTTTAAATTAATAAATGTTCCGCTCATAGCATTTATACTACTTATATATTCGTCATTTAAATATAAATCAACCCTAAAATCAACAATTTCTGAATATAGTGCTAAATCAAAAAAGCTAAAAGTTATCGAATTTGCAGTAGAAGTAATATTATTAATAATATTAGGTATTGAAGGGTAAACCATAACATTAACACTATCGGTTCGCACATAATTGGCATTACCTTCTTTTGTTTCCCAAGTAATATCTAGAGAATAAGAACCTGGAACTAAATTAGAAAAAACAAGTTTCTTACTATCTTCTATCAAATTACCTTCATAATATAACTTAGTGTTTGTTACAGTATAGCCAACTGTAAGATAACTAATATAAATTGTTCTTGTTTTAGTATCATAATCAATTTGATATGGCGTATAATCAGCATAGCGGTCTATTGTCGTAAAAGTATCTGTTTTAGTAATTACTTTTTCTTCCATACTAACATAATCAAAATAATATAAATTAAATACAACATCATATGTTTTAAGTGATTCAAATTCTTTAAATTCTAGATATGAATCATTACTTTTTTTAATTAATACATCATCTTTATAGATTGAAATTTCAAAGCGATATGACTCGTCTATATTACCTAAATTCCCAAATGTTAGATCATATGAGGTTGTATTAGGGTAATATTCAATAATAGCATCATAATTAGGTATTCCTTGATTTCTAAAATTTACAATATAATTATAAGATCCGTTTTCTTCACCATATTTATAATTAATAGTTAAATCATAATCAAATATTAAACCTTTAGGCTTAGTTAAAGTAATCTTAGTATCAGTAATAGGATAAGTATTACCAGCAAAAATATAACTATCTAAAACAACACCATCTTTAGGATTAATTAATAATGTAATTGTTCCAGGACCTTCATCATAAATGTCGTATTCTAAGGCTTCTGGTAAGTAAAATGATTTATTATAAAGATTAAAAATCTCATTTGTAAATAAAACATCTAATTTGACATCAATTAAATAATTATTTAAATTGCCAAAATAGAAATATTCATCAGTTACAAGTCCATCATAAATATATTCACTACCAACTCTAATTTGCATATAAAGAGGTATATTTAAATCCATATAATTAGATACATCAATACTCATGTTAGTGTAATTAATATTTAGTTTCGGAGAAATAGCTAATAGCGATAATTTATCAACTACATTTATGGTTTTAGAAAAAGAAATATTATAATAATTATCATCTATTAATAGATTAGAAACATTAATATTAAATAAACCTTCTTCGCTAATTGGTAAACCAATTTGATTATTTATATTTTCGTAATAATTATCATTAACTACTATTCCATCAATATCTATATTACTTTTAATATTCAAATTTAAGCTGGTGCCACTTAAAACAAAATTATATTCCTCATTATAATAATCTCCCGTAATAGAAAAATCACACTTGAGTTCAATATTAGTTTTTAGATCTTCATTATCACCTTTATTAATTGAATTATTACAACTGCACAATGTAATTAATAACCAAAGACAAATAATAAAACAACGCAATCTACCAACTCCTTTGTCTTGAATATTATATCATAAAAATAACTAACAGAATTAACAAATTTAATCTCTTAATAATCTTAGCTTGTTTTTTTTAGTTTATTAGCCTAAAATTATGATTGAAATTAATTTTAGATAGGAGAAATTATGAAACTTTTAATTACTGGCTTTGTTCCCTTTGGGGATAATAAAGAAAATCCTTCAGAAATTTGCTTAAATGAATTAAAAAAAGAATATGAAACCTTACTATTACCCGTAAGTCTTGAAAAGGCACCTAAATTATTATTAGAAAAAATAAATACCTATCAACCTACTCATATTATATCTTTAGGTTTAGCAAGTAATAGATTACATATCTCACTTGAATTAATAGGTATTAATTATTTAAAATTTAGTTTACCAGATAATGATGGTATTACCATAAAAGGTAAAAAAATAAATGCGGAATTAAATGATGGTATAATTACTAATATCAATATTAATAATTTAATTGATTTATTAGGTAAAAATGATATTAAAACTTATTTATCTAGTACTGCTGGTACTTATATTTGTAATTTAATCTATTTTACAGCCTTAAATTATACTAGAAATAGCTTATTTATTCACCTACCTACCATAGATAATTCTACTATAGTAGAAGACTTAAAAGCTATAAAATTAATAATTGAAAATCTATAATAAAAATTTTACCTTTTTACCGTTATATTTTAGTAAAGTTTACACTTTATTAAGATATAACTTTTTTAATGCTTAAAAAAAGAAGGCCTAAGCCTTCTTAATTAATTATTCAATAATTTCAGTAACTGAACCAGCACCAACAGTGTGTCCACCTTCACGAATTGAGAATTTAGTACCATTTTCAATAGCGATTGGGTGAATTAATTCTACTGTCATAACTGTATTATCACCAGGCATTACCATTTCTGTACCTTGTTCAAGAGTAATGATACCTGTAACATCTGTAGTACGGAAATAGAATTGAGGACGATAACCTGAGAAGAAAGCTGTATGACGGCCACCTTCATCTTTAGTTAAAACGTAAACTTGAGCTTTGAATTTCTTATGTGGGTGAACTGATTTTGGTTTTGCTAAAACTTGACCACGTTGAACTTGTTCACGAGAAATACCACGTAATAATACACCGATATTATCACCAGCTTCAGCTTGGTCTAATAATTTACGGAACATTTCAACACCAGTTACTACTGTAGATTGAGTATCATGGATACCAACGATTTCTACAGCATCACCTAATTTAACTACACCACGTTCAACACGGCCAGTAACAACTGTACCACGACCAGTGATTGTGAATACGTCTTCGATAGGCATTAAGAATGGTTTATCAGTTTCACGAGTTGGAGTAGGAATATAGTCATCAACGATGTCCATTAATTCTTCTACTTTAGCAACCCATTGAGGTTCACCATTTAAAGCACCTAGAGCTGAACCACGAACGATTGGAGTATCATCACCAGGGAAACCATATTCATTTAATAATTCACGTGTATCCATTTCTACTAAGTCGATTAATTCTTCATCATCAACCATATCGCATTTATTTAAGAATACAACAATTCTAGGTACACCAACTTGACGAGCAAGTAAGATGTGTTCACGAGTTTGAGCCATAGGACCATCTGTAGCTGCGATAACTAAGATAGCACCATCCATTTGAGCAGCACCAGTGATCATGTTTTTTACATAATCGGCATGTCCTGGGCAGTCAACGTGCGCATAGTGACGTTTTTCAGTTTCATACTCAACGTGAGCTGAGTTAATAGTTATACCACGTGCTTTTTCTTCTGGTGCAGCATCAATTGCATCATAAGCCATTGATTTAGCTAAACCTTTTTTAGCTAATACAGTAGTAATAGCTGCAGTTAAAGTAGTTTTACCATGATCTACGTGACCAATAGTACCTATATTAACATGTGGTTTTGTACGTACATATTTTTCCTTTGCCATAATTATTAATTTCTCCTTAAATATTATTTTCTTTCTTTTTTTACCATATAATATTTTACATTATACGTTAGGTAAAATCAAGTAAAACCCTAAAATTATCCTCTAGCTTTAATTATTTCTTCTTGAATAGCTTTAGGACAAGCTTCATAATGGTGAGTTTGCATAGTGAAGTTACCACGGCCTTGTGAATTAGAACGTAATGTAGTTGCATAACCAAACATTTCAGCTAGTGGAACATATGCTCTAATTTTAACACCATTACCACGTTTTTCTTGAGAATCTAAACGACCACGACGGCTTGTTAAATCCCCAATAACATTACCCATATATTCTTCTGGAACTGTTACATCTACTTCCATGATAGGTTCTAGAAGAACTGGTTTACATTTATCTTTAGCTGCTTTTAAAGCTAATGATGCTGCTACCTTGAAGGCTGCTTCTGATGAATCGACTTCATGATATGAACCATCGAATAATGTAGCTTTAATATCAATTAATGGATATCCAGCTAAGATACCATTAGGTAATGCTTCTTGTAAACCTTTATCAACAACTGGGATATATTCACGAGGAATAACACCACCAACGATATTGTCAACAAATTCATAACCTTTTTCTGGGTTTGGTTCAAATTTGATCCATACATGACCATATTGACCACGACCACCAGATTGACGAATGAATTTACCTTCACAGTCACCTGCTTGAGTAATTGTTTCACGATATGAAACTTGTGGAGCACCAACATTTGCTACAACATTAAATTCTCTCTTCATTCTATCAACGATAATATCTAAGTGTAATTCACCCATACCAGCGATAATAGTTTGACCAGTTTCAGCATTTGTATATGTTCTAAATGTTGGATCTTCTTCTGCTAATTTTAATAATGCTGCAGTCATCTTGTCTTGATCTGCTTTAGTCTTAGGTTCAACAGCAACACTAATAACTGGTTCTGGGAATACCATTTTTTCTAGAATGAATTCTCCTTTTTCATCTGTTAAAGTGTCACCTGTAGTTGTGTTTTTAAAACCAACAGCAGCAGCAATATCACCAGAATAAACTTCTTTAATTTCTTCACGGTGATTTGCATGCATTTGCATAATACGACCAAGTCTTTCTTTTACATTCTTAGTTGTATTTTTAACATATGAACCTGAAGTACAATGACCAGAATAAACTCTAAAATATGTTAATTTACCAATAAATGGATCTGTAACAACTTTAAATGCTAAAGCAGCAAATTGTTCATTATCATCAACAGCAAGTTCAAATGAAGTACCATCTTCTCTATGAGCGATAGTCTTTTTAATATCAAGTGGGCTAGGTAAGTAATCGATAACAGCATCTAATACTTTCTTAACACCCATATTTTTGAATGCTGAACCACAAAGAACAGGGAAGAAATCAACTGATAAAGTAGCTTTACGAATTACTTCTTTAATTTTTTCAACTGGAATTTCTTCACCTTCAAGATACATCATAGCTAAATCATCATCAAATTGTGATAAAGTATCTAATAATACATCTCTTTTTTCTTGACAAATTTCTTTTAATTCAGCAGGAATTTCTACTTCTTGATAATTTTCATGTTGTTCACCATCGTAGATATAAGCTTTCATAGTTATTAAATCTACTTGGCCTTTGAATTGATCTTCAGCACCGATTGGCCATTGGATAGCAGCCGCACAGGCACCTAAACGTTCATGGATTGTATTTACAGAATATTCAAAATCAGCACCAATCTTATCCATTTTATTAACAAAAACGATACGAGGTACATCATAATCTGTAGCTTGACGCCATACAGTTTCAGTTTGTGGTTCAACACCAGCTTGACCATCTAATACTGTAACGGCACCATCTAATACTCTTAAAGAACGTTGAACTTCAACAGTAAAGTCTACGTGTCCTGGAGTATCAATAATATTTACACGATAATCATTCCAAATAGCTGTTGTAGCTGCTGAAGTAATAGTTATACCACGTTCTTGTTCTTGAACCATCCAGTCCATTGTTGAAGCACCATCATGAGTTTCACCAATTTTATGAATTTTTTTAGTGTGGAATAAGATACGTTCAGTTGTAGTAGTTTTACCAGCATCAATGTGAGCCATAATACCAATGTTACGTGTATGTTCTAATGAATATTGTCTTGGCATAGCTTAAAATCTCTCCTTGATGTATTACCAACGATAATGTGCAAAAGCCTTATTAGCTTCAGCCATTCTATGTGTATCTTCTTTTTTCTTGAATGCGCCACCTGTACCATTAGCTGCATCAATAATTTCTTTAGCTAGTTTTTCTTCCATAGTTTTATCATTTCTAAGTCTAGCATAGCGAACTAACCATCTTAATGCTAAAGTTTGTCTTCTTTCAGGACGAACTTCGATAGGTACTTGATAGTTTTGACCACCAATACGACGGCTCTTAACTTCTAAAACAGGCATAATGTTTTCTAATGCTTTATTGAACATTTCTAAAGCATCAGTGCCAGTTTGGTTTTGAACGCGTTCTAAAGCGTTATAAAATATAGTTTGTGCAGTTCCTTTTTTACCTTCTAACATAATTGCATTAATTGCTCTAGTAACAACTTTTGAATTATATATTGGATCAGGAAGCACGTCTCTTTTTGCGATATGACCCTTACGAGGCATCTTCTTTTCCTCCTTTTATTCAAATATTATTAATTATTTTTTCTTTGGTCTCTTAGCACCATATTTAGAACGGCCTTGCATACGATTTGCAACACCAGTTGTATCTAAGGCACCACGAATTATATGATAACGAACACCTGGTAGATCTTTAACACGTCCACCACGAATTAATACTGTACTATGTTCTTGTAAACTGTGACCAATACCTGGAATATAAGCTGTTACTTCTACGCCGTTAGTTAAACGAACACGGGCATATTTACGTAATGCTGAGTTAGGTTTTTTAGGTGTCATAGTAGTAACACGAGTACAAACACCACGTTTTTGAGGTGAAGGTAAATTGTTATACTTCTTTTCTAAAGAATTAAAGCTAATCCCTAATGAAGGTGATTTAGACTTTGTTACCTTGTCTTTTCTTCCTTTACGTACTAATTGTTCTATAGTTGGCATATTTTTCTCCTTTCTAAAAGCAATAAATTGACTCATTGCTTTTTTAACAGACAAGCGTATTATACTAATAAAAATAAATAAGTCAACAAAAAAATAACTACTTTTTTCAATATTTTTAACTTTTTATGAAACGCCGCTTGCGTGTATATAAAAAATATCGCTATTTACTTGTTTATATCCATTGTTGCTTCTTAGTTAAATTTCTTTTTTTCTTATGTCTTCTAAAGCTGAAAGATAAACAAACATTTTAAAGTGCTTTAATTGTTGTTTTACTTATTTTTTAGTGATATCATAAATCTAAGTTGGAGGAATGCAACACTATGGAACTATCATTAATCGTTTTAATTCAATGCCTAATTATGCTTATTTATGTTTTAATTGGTTACGTATTATATAAATTGAAATTAATAACATCTATTGGTTCTAAAACAATAGGTAACATTTTAGTATATATTGTTATTCCTGTTGTCATAATCAAAGCTTTCTTGATTCCTAGAACTGCAGAAACTACAATAAATTTGCTTTGGTCATTTGCTCTTGGTGCCTTATCATTAGTGATATCTATTTTAGTAGGGCTTCTTATATATAGAAATAAAAATGGAGCCTTAAATTTTGCTGCTGCTTTTTCAAATTGTGGTTTTATGGGGATTCCATTAATTTCGGCAGTCTTAGGCGATGAAGCTGTTATTTATATAAGTGGTATGAACGCCTTAATGGCTTTATTACAATTCACTTATGGACAGTTTATAATAACAAAAGATAAATCGATTATCAGTTTTAAAAAAGTATTAACTAGTCCTGCCTTAATTGCTTTAATCATTGGTATAATTCTTTATTTCTTGAATTTAGAATTACCAGAACTTATACTTACACCAATAAATGGAATTCAAGCTTTAAACACCCCTTTAGCAATGATTGTTATGGGAGTATATTTAGCCCAAACGCCTTTAAAAAACATCTTCATTACACCAAGAATATATATATTATCACTAATTAGATTAGCTATTATACCTATCTTAACAACACTTATTTTCCTACTTTTTCCTGTAGATAATAGTGTTTTATTAACACTAATTATAGCATCCTCAGCACCTGCTGGATGTAATGTAATAATATTTTCACAAAAAAATAACATTGATCCAACAGATGGTACTTTAGCCGTTTGCCAATCAACAATTTTATCAATAATTTCTTTGCCTTTAATTGTAATGCTAGCTAGTACATTGCTAGGTATGTAACTAATTCATTGCCTTGCATACAATATCAATTTATATTATAATTAGCTCGATATCATAAGCATTTACAAAAATGCTTATAAGCTCGGGTAGCACAAAGGATAATGCATTCGCCTCCTAAGCGAAAGATTATGGGTTCGAGTCCCATCCCAAGCGCCATTTAAGATGATAAAACCAGCCTTAAAAGCTGGTTTTTTAACTTAATTACCAAAATATCTACCAATTTATCTACCAGTTTATTTATATTTTTATTAGCTAAACAATGAGTTGCTTTTTGTTGACTAGTTCAATGATTAAAAAAATTCAAAAATATTATTAGTCAATTACATTATAAGCGTAAATTCATTTTCAACTTCAGCTAAAGCCTTTAATAAATCAACATCATCAATTCTTTTAATTCTTCTTTTCTCATTTAATTTTGCTCCATTCATCTCTTTTAAATTTTCCATTATGCTGTTTTTTCATTTATGTTCATAAGAAACATTAGGATATTATTTGTTCATTGTCATTATACACTATTAAAAAATAAAGTACTATAATTTGCTAACAGCAATAATTAAGGACGCTTATTTTCTGGTTGTTTTCTGGTTGTTTTCTGGTTGTGATTTGATTTAATAATAAATGAGGTGAACAATAAATGTTTCTTGACGAAAATGATAGGTTAGAATACAAAGAAAAGATTTCTAACACACTGCCAAAAGAGATAGTTTCATTCTTAAATACAGAAGGAGGCACAATATTAGAAGGAGGCACAATATTAATTGGTATAAATAAAAAGAAGGAAGTAGTTGGTGTTACTAACGTAGACGAGACTATGAGACAAATTTCGGATATTATAACTGACCAAATTTCTCCACGTTGTATTTCTTTTGTTAAACAAAGCCATGAAACAATAAATGGTAAGGATATAATTAAAATCGAAATAAAAAAAGGAAACCAATTATTTTATATAAAAAAGTTTGGTTTATCTGAGATGGGCTGTTATGTAAGAATAGGTTCTTCTTGCAAAAGCTTAATGCCAGATGAAATTAAAGAAAGATTTATAAAAACTTTGTCAAATAGTACAATAAATATTATTGATATTCCGTCTAGAAAAAATAATCTAACATTTCAAATTTTAAAAAACTATTTGTTATCAAATAATAATCATATATCCGAAAGCACTTTTTTGGAAAATTATCATCTTTTAACAAAGGAGGGAAAATTTAATTATCTAGCAGAATTATTGGCCGATAAGAATGATATTGTAATAAATGTTGCAACATTTGCTTCTTCTGATAAAACAGAATATTTAAAGAGAGAGGAATTTGGTGGCAAATGTTTGCTATTAGCAATGGAACAAGCTAAAAATTATGTAAATTCAATAAATCAAACTTTTGTTGATGTAACAGTAACACCACGAAAAGAAAGAAAAATGTTTGATACTGAGGCATTTGAACAGGCATGGATTAATGCATGTGTACACAATAAATGGAGTGAAAGTAATCATCCAGGTATATATATTTATAATAATCGTTTAGAAATAGAATCTTTCGGAGGCATACCTAGTGTGTTAACTAAAGAACAATTTCTCCGTGGAAAAAGCGAACCAGTAAATAAGCAGTTATTTGATATATTTAGAGCCTGTAATTTTGCTGAAGAAAGCGGGCATGGTGTTCCTTCTGTTGTTAAAGCTTATGGCGAAGAAGCATATATTTTTTCTGAATATTTTATTGATGTAGTAATCCCTTTTAACAAAGAGGGGTTCAACGAAACGTCAAGAAAAACAACCAAAAAACAACCAGAAAATATTAAAGAGGAAATAATTAAGATAATAAAAAATAACGGGAAAATTTCTAGAAAAGACTTAAGTATAATTTTAAACAAAACAGAAGGTAGTATTAGACACCATTTAAATAAATTACAAGAAGAAAAAATCATTAAACACTATGGCCCTGATAAAGGTGGATATTGGGAAGTTTTATCAAACGAGAATGATGACTAATAAAACATTTATATTTTATAACTGCACTGATTAATGAAAGTCTGAGGCTCTTTTAGAACTACTTCGAGTTGTTTTACATTAGCTACACTAGCGATAACTCTAAAAAATTCTTACATGCAAAATGATGAAAATCCAGTCGATTTACCACCTATAATTTCAAAAATAATCCTAAATTTTCCACCCAAAATCTTTCAAACTTTTTACCACCTTTTACCATTTAAAGGTATAAAATTTATGAAAAATATTAAAAAAGATAAAAGATGTTTTTAATAAAAATGGCTTAATTACAATATTTTTTAAAATATAAAAAGATAAAAATTGCCTCCTAAGCGAAAGATTATGGGTTCGAGTCCCATCCCAAGCGCCATTAAAAGACGATAAAACCAGTTTAAATAAACTGGTTTTTTAGTTTAATTACCAAAATATCTACCAATTTATCTACCAATTTATCTACCAATTTATTTATATTTATGATATAATTATGGCGGTGATATGATGGATTACATAAAAACAATTACTGATTTAATTGAAAGAAATAACGAAGAAGAATGGTTTGAATTTAAAGTAAATTGGTTTGAAGAAGATAAGATTGGACACTATATTTCTGCTTTATCCAATTCAGCTAGCATCTTAGGTAAAGATTATGGTTATTTAGTATGGGGAATAGACGATATTAATCATAATATTGTAGGTACCAATATCAATCCATATTGTAATTACAAAGGTGAACCATTTCAAAACTACCTGGCTAGAAATTTAAATCCGTCCATTGCCTTTAAATTTGAGGAATTGTATATTAAAGGAAAAAGGATAATTTTACTAACTATTCCTAGTGCTAAACGAATTCCTACATCTTTTAATAGAGTAAGATTTACTAGAATTGGTTCGAGTATTGTATCATTAGAAAAATATCCAGAGAGAGAAGGATTGTTATGGAGTGTTTTAATTAAAGGTTACCCAACTATGATTAACACAGAATCACCAATCCAAAACTTAACTTTTACCCAACTAAAAAATTACTATTTAGCCAGAAATTTATTATTTAATGATAATACTTTCAAAATCAATTTACACTTATATTGTGAAAATGGAAAGTATAATATGCTTGCTTGCTTTTTAGCTGATAATGGGGGAATTCCTGTTAGAGTTTCTATCTTTTCTGGTGTAGATAAATCAAAAACACTATTTTCTGTAAAGGAATTTGGAAATCAAAGCTTAATTTCTGTAATAGATAGAATAATAGACTACTCTAATTCTATTAACATAACTAAAGCTATAGAAAACACTCATACAGGAGTTCGAAAAGATATTCCGCTTTTTGACCAAGAGTGTTTTAATGAAGCCTTGAAAAATGCTTTCATTCACAATAATTGGCTAAGAAGAGTATCACCAATGGTAACCTTTTATGAAGATAGAGTTGAAATTACCTCTTTCTCTTCTTTAGCACCAAGGCAAACTATAGAGGGGTTTTACAATGGCTATAGTATACCTGTTAACGAGGATTTATCAGCTATTTTTCTAGCCACACATTTAAGTGAAAGAACAGGGAAAGGCAATCCCTTAATTGTATCTAGATTTGGTAGAAATGCTTTTCAAATCAATGAAGATTCTATAGTTGTAACAATACCATATAATTGGAAACATCCATTTAGTAATATGGTAGATAAATTGGTAGATAAATTGGTAGATAAACTAAATAAAACAGAAATTAAGATTTTTCATGCAATAAAAGAAAATCCTAAAATGTCACAAATAGAAATTGCTAATATCACTAACACTAGTAAAACAACAGTCCAAAATACAATAGTTAAATTAAAACAGTTGGCATTAATAAAACGTGTAGGTTCAAATAAAACCGGATATTGGGAAATTATAGACGATGTTACACCACAAGATAACTAATAATTTTAATTGTTTCATAAAGATTGTTGTACCTATTATTTATTATTCTTAGTATTCCTTTTCTAATATTTTATTAGCAAAACCAACTGTTAATAAACCTAATTATCTAAAGATGATAGATTCTAAAAGGTCATTTAAAGATGATAAAACCAGCCTTAAAAGCTGGTTTTTTACTATAATATTTTTATAAAAACATTGACATATATAGAGGCAATGTTAATTTGTCATTTGCATTTCCTATGTTGCCATAAATATATTTATAAGCTTTCTGTGGTTTATATTTCAAAATATAATTATCTAAAGAAATACTTTTGTTATTACTAGCTTTAACTTCAATAGGTAAAACAAAAGCCTCATCATCTATTAAAAATTCTATTTCTTGTGTGCTATTAGAATTTTTAAAATAATGTAAATTAATATCTTTTTTAATTAATATATCAGCTACTGCGCTTTCATATATTCCCCCTTTTATAGCACCTACTAGCTTGTTATCTAGTATTGCCTGTTTTAATGAAAAGCCATACATAGCTGTTAATAAACCTATATCGGTTAAATAAATTTTAAATTCATTTATTATTTCATAACCTTTTAAAGGAAACAATGGTGCACTAACATTATAACAAAACTTGATTAGTCCAGCATCTAATAACCAATTTAATGATTTTTCATATTTTCTACTAGACGCATTTTTCTCAATT
>CASFCK010000028.1 GCA_949293265.1 uncultured bacterium | reverse complement strand
TGCTCTCGCACTATTTGATTCTTTTTGCTCAATTTCCTTATCGAAATTGTTATTTAATTTCGACACGCTTCGTCATATATAGTTTTCAAAGATTAATTTTGTTTACGCCCTCGTTTGAGCGCTCGTATAGTATACCTCGGTTGAAACTTAATGTCAACAACAAATTTAATTTTTTTTAATTTTGTTTTTTTAAGCTTCTTTTTCGCGATAACCTTGCTTATTCTAGCACTTTCCCCTTTGCTTGTAAAGCCTTATTTTTATTTTTTTAATAAAGATTGTATTTCTTCACTTGTTAGCTCTCTATATTTCCCAATTTCAATATCTTTTAAAATAAGATCTTTTATTCTTATTCTCTTTAAATAAGTTACTTCTCCTCCTAGTTCATGTATTATTCTTTTAACCTCATGATACTTACCTTCTGTTATTATGATTTTTCCTTCCTCAGCATTTAATATTTCTAATTTTGCTGGTCTACTAATATACTCATTATTAATATTAATACCTTCTAGACACTTTTCTTTAGCATTAGGAATTAATTTACCACTATGCTTAAAGTAATATTCTTTTTCTACATTATGTTTAGGATTAATAATTTCATGGGCAAATCTCCCATCATTAGTAATAATAAGCAGTCCTTCAGTATCTAAATCTAATCTACCTACCGGAAATAAATTAGATCTATATGGCACAAGTTCTAAAACGGTAGGATAATTTATACTTTCTGTAGCTGACAAATATCCCTTAGGTTTATTTAATAAATAATATACGAATTGATTATATTTTATAATTTTTTCAGCAACTTTTATAACATCTTTTTCAGCAACTTTATAATCGCTATTTTTTATAGTTTGATCATTTATTGAAACTATGCCTTTACGTACTAATTCTTTAACAGTCTTTCTACTACCATATCCTAGTTCAACTAAAATTTTATCTAATCTAATCATCTTTTATTCTCCATATATTTTTTTAAATTTTAACAAAGCTATATAAATTTGTAAATATGAGTTTAATGTTAACGAAACAAATTAATATTACTATATAAAAATTATGTAATATATATTAAAATATAAATAAGCAATTACTTAAGGAGGAATACAATGCTAATATTAAAAAAAATTTATAACGAACTTAAATCAACAATGTTTCTTCCTCTTTTAGCGACGTTGTTATTAATATTATCTTTTTGTTTCGAAGATATATTAACAGTTTTTAAAGGATATGGTGAAATAATGTTATCACCTTCGATTTTATTAACTGATTATTTTGCGGTTGGAGGAATGGGGGCTACATTTTTAAATGCTTTTACTATTTTAGTCTTTAATATCGTCGTTTTAAAACTCTTAAAAGTTGATTACAACGGTCCTATATTTGCTGGATTGATGATGATAATTGGCTTTTCCTTTTTTGGTAAGAACATCATTAATACCCTGCCTATATATTTAGGGGTATTTTTACATTGTTATTTTAGAAGAGTAAATATTAAAAGCTTTATTGTCGTGACTTTATTTTCAAGTGGAATTTCCCCACTTGTAAGTTATTGTTTCTTTGGAATAGGCTTACCACTTTACCTAGGCTTACCTTTAGGGATTATATGTGGTGTAATTGCCGGCTTTTTATTACCAGCTTTAGTTGAAGCCGCAATGAATTTCACTGGTGGTTATAATCTATATAATGTAGGATTTTCATTAGGAGTAATTTCGATATTTTTCTATGGAATTTTCAATCTTTGTGGCTTTGATGTTAATTTAGCTGAATTATTAGACAACACACATCGTCTTGTTTTATTTTGGCTTTTATTTTCAATTTCAATATTATGTATATTGTATGGCTTATCAGGTGGTAAAAAAACTATTTTAGGATACTTTAATTTAATAAAAGAATCAGGTCGTTTAATTTCCGACTTTACTATCAATTATAATAATAAAGTAATATTTCTAAATATTGGATTATTATCTTTATTATCTTGCTTAATGGTTCACTTTATTCCAGAAATTCCTCTAAACGGAATAATGTTTGGCACAATTATAGCTATAATTGGTTTTGCGGCTTATGGTATTCACATCTTAAACGTTATTCCTGTTTGGATAGGTGCTTTATTATATATCTATATTTCTCCTACTAAATTTACTAATATTTCTAGTTGTATGGCTTTGTTTTTTGTAACCTGTTTAGCTCCATTAGCTGGAAAATACGGCTTTATTATTGGAATAGTAGCTGGTTTTTCGCACTTGCTAATAAATCCTTTTTTCATAACTTTCCAGGGCGGTTTTGATTTATATAATAATGGGTTTTGTGCCGGGTTTGTAGCATTTTTCATCCATACAATTGTTGATCATTTTAATTGGCGAAAGAAAATTAAAGAATTATTCAAAAAAAAGTCTAGCGAGTAGACTTTTTTATTTAGCTCTTTTTTTATGGCATTTATCATACTTAGCACAATTTTTACAAGTTGAACTAGTACATCCCTTATTTTTAATTAAATATACTATTACTAATATAAATAAAAATATAATAATGCTGATAATTAAATAATCTAAAAAACTCATTAAAACAAACTTCCTATTTGAAAAACAATAGTAGCAATAATATAGGCAATTAAGGTTTGACAAAGCATAAAGCTAATTGCTAAAACCGTTGATTTTAACTCTCTTCGCATAGCTGCAAATGTAGCAACACAAGGCATATAAAGTAAAATAAACAATAATAGACAAAAAGCCGAAAAACTTGACATAATGGTTGTTATACTTACACCATCTAGTAACATTTCTAAAGTTGCAACTATACTTTCTTTAGCACTTAAACCGGTTATTATGCCAGCAGTAACCTTCCAATTGGTAACTCCCATCGGCTTAAATAATGGAGTAATGCTTCTAGCTATACTAGCTAACATAGAATCTTCGTTGTTTGAAACATAATAAAGATGCGTATTAAAACTTTGTAAAAACCAGATAACTAAGCTTGCAGCAAAAATTATTGTAAATGCTTTTTTTATAAAATCTTTAGCTTTTTCCCACATTAACATCAATGTTGTTTTAGCACCAGGTAAACGATAGGTAGGTAATTCCATCATAAATGGTGTTGGTTTTCCTTTTATTACTAGATGACATATTGCCGCTATAATTATCGCCACCACAATTCCTATGATATAAAGTGAAATCATAACAATTGAACCACTAGCACCAAAAAAAGCAGCTGTTAACAATGTAAAAACCGGTAATTTAGCTGAACATGACATAAATGGTGTTAACATAATTGTCAAACGCTTGTCTCTATCACTAGTTAAAGTTCGCGATGCCATTACTGCCGGAACTGAACAGCCAAAACCGATTAACATAGGAACAAAACTACGTCCAGATAGTCCTAATTTACGAAGAGGTCTATCCATAATAAAAGCAACTCTTGCCATATATCCTGAATCTTCTAACATAGATAAAAAGAAAAACAGCACTACTATGGTTGGGACAAAAGACAACACGCTTCCTACCCCGCCCATTACACCATCACAAACTAAACTTGTAACAACCGGATTAACATCAACATTTTCTAAGCCTTTTCTCGTAATGTCAATTAAAGCATCTATCCCCATTCCTAGCCATTCCGATAAATAATAACCAATTAAACCAAAGGTTAAATAAAAGATTAAGCCCATTATTAGTATGAAAATAGGAAATGCTAAATACTTATTGGTTAATATTTTATCAATTTTATTACTTCTTATTTGTTCGTTTGTTAACTTATTAACCCGGTGAACACATCCCTTACAAACCTCATCAATGAAATTATATCGCATTAAAGCCATATCAGCTTCTCTATCTAATTTAGTATCAGTTTCCATTTCTAATACAATATGTTCTAGCATTTCTTTTTCGTTTTGTGATAAAGAAATCTCATCTTCTAATAACTTATCTCCTTCTATTAGACGACTAGCAACATATCTTAGTGGATATTTGTGCTTTTTTGCATGATCAGAAATTAAATTCATCATCGCATGAATAGCTCTGTGAACAGGGCTATCATCAGGACAAATATCTGTAATTTTAGGTAAAATATGCATATTAGCTATTCTAATAATATGATCAACAAGTTCAGCAACACCTTCGTTTTTACTAGCTGATATAGAACAAGCTTCAATCCCTAATTTTTCTTCTAATAGATTGATATCAATACTATTTCCTGCATTTCTAACTTCATCCATCATATTTAATGCTATAACCATAGGTATATCAAGTTCAGCTAATTGTAGCGTCAAATAAAGATTTCTTTCAATATTTGTAGCATCAACAATATTTAATATTATGTCAGGTTTGTTTTTTAAAATATAATCTCTAGTTACAATTTCTTCATTAGAATAAGGTGATAAACTATAAATACCTGGTAAATCAACAACCTCGATTTTTTCTTTTTGGCCCTTAATAATTCCTACTTTAGAATCTATTGTAACTCCCGGGAAATTACCAACATGTTGATTAGAACCTGTTAAAGCATTAAAAAGCGTTGTTTTGCCACAATTTTGATTTCCAACTAAAGCCACTTTCATTCTATTCACCAACCTCTATATACATGGCATCTTCCTTACGAATAGATAATTCATATCCTCTAATATGAATTTGAATAGGATCCCCAAGTGGAGCTCTTTTAGTTATTTCTACCTTTGTTCCAGGTATTATGCCCATTTCTAATAAGCGGTGTCGTAAATTACCTTCCCCACCAACTTTAGTAATTGTCTTTTCTTCACCTATTTTTAATTCTGCCAATTTCATTTCATTTCACCTTTATTAATTATACTCTAGTAAATCTAAAAAATAAAATAATTTATTACTGTTGATTTAAACTTAATAGACCATCCCTAATTCTATCTAAACCAATTTTAAGAATATTTCTACTAGTAGCTATGTTTATTCTAATAAAAAACTGACCATTTCCTAAATATTTACTACCTTCTGAAACAAAAACTTTAAATTTAGTTTTTAATAATTTAGAAAGACTAAAACTATTATCCGTATAATATGAAACATCGAGCCACAATAAATAAGTGGCATTCCCATAGATAATACCTATCTTTAAATTGTTATCTTCAAAATACTCTTTAACAAATTTATAATTATTATAAACATACTCATTCATTTCTTTTAGCCAGTCTCTACACATATTATATAAGATAGGTAAAACCTTAATAGCAAAACTATTAATACCAGTTAAGCCAAAACGATTATATGCCAAAGCTAAACGCTGATTAAGATGTTCATCATAACAAATACTAAATCCTATTTTTAAACCCGCCATGTTAAATGGTTTTGATGGTGAAGATAAAATAATACCTTCTTTGCTAACTTTTAAATATGAGTTATATTTATAATTTGGCCTAGAAATTAAGCCATGAATCTCATCTGAAATAACTAAAACTCCGTTTAATGTACATAAATCTCTTATTTTAATTAAATCTTCTAAGCTCCAAATTTTACCTATTGGATTATGTGGGTTACATAAAACAAATGCTCTTAAATTACTTCTTTGAATCTTTTTTGCAAAATCTGCAAAATTTATTGTATATTCGCCATCACAATAGTCTAATTTAGACTCTACAACTTTATATCCTAGTCTATTAACAACCGAAAAAAAGGTGTTATAACAAGGCGTTAAAAACAAAACTTCTTCACCTGCTTGTAAAAAAGTATTTAAAACAGCTCCTAAACTAGCTATGACACCAGTATTAAATATTATATTAGCTTTAGTTATGTTTAAATCGTACTCTTCCTTATAAAAATCTATTATGCTTTCATAACATTTTTGATCTACATCAGCATAACCTAGTACTCCTTCAGTTATTAACTCTAATAAACCATCTTTAACTTCTTTCGGAAAACTAAAATCCATATCCGCAATCCATAATGGTATAACATCTTTTTCTAGCCATTTGATAGAATTTGTTGTGTTTCTATTAATTATATCTTCAAAATTATACATTCATTAGTCACCTAACAAAATTCTAACATTATATTTTTAATTAGTAAACGTTTACTTGTTTTTTTTCTTGCAATATAAAGAAAAAATAATATAATTATAATCTCACTAAAAAAAGAAAGGATGTGAAAATTATGATTATTCTAGGTATAATTTTAGTTTTAAATTTAGCTTTCATGTTAAAAATTAACAATTGGGCTAACGATGTAAAACAATATAACAAACAAAATAAGATTTATAAATAAAAGGCGCTTCTTTTACACCCGTTAAGAAGCGTCTTTTATTTTTAACTTTTTATTTAAATAATTCTGCAAATAAATCAACATTAGCATATGAAGGTTTAAGTTCTTGACTTTCCTCTTTTTTAATAATTGTCACAACCTTACTATTAAAAGGTGTCAAAACATTGCATTCTTTACCTAAATTGACAACCACTTGATTTATAGAATCTATTTCACATAAATGTCCTTTTTCTATATCTTGTAACATACTTGCCTTTAGTAAAGCATGTTTTTTGATAGCTAAAGGAATAATTATAAAACCAAACCATTTCTTTAATTTGTTATGATAATCTAGTAATTTGACTACATCTTTGCCTTGAATAGGTTCTACTTTAATATTTTTAGCCTTTGCTACATCTATACATTCTTTAATAATAGCTTGAATTACTTTCCGACTTTTTTTGTTTTTTGCCACATTACCAAATGTATCACCACATATCGTACTCATAGCACTAAATGCTGAATTGATAATTAATTTAACGTATCTAGCACCAATAAAATTATCTTCTATTTGAACATCACCAATAATATTTAATATTCTTTTAATTTCTTTAAACTTATCACTTTGCTTACCATTATAAGAACCAAGACTAAATACCAAATTGTTTTCATCACTTGTAAGTTCACTAACGCCGTAATTAAGTCTTGTTGCACCCCAACCTACCGCAGCACCATATGTTCTATCTTCACCGATAATATCGGCTACTTCCTTTTCAGGCAATCCGTTTTGCCATGTACAGATCACTCCATTAGCAGTTAACATATTTGCTGCTTTTTTTATTGTTTCTAGATTATTTATTTGTTTTGTGATTAAAAATATGATATCGAATTTATCTTTAACTTCAGTGTCTAGAACACAATTTACCTTAACATTTAATTCTAATTTACCTGTTATTTTAATTCCTTTTTCATTTATTGTTTTAACACTATTTATATTTCTGTCAATCAAAATAAAGTCTTCATTTTTACTAGCTAAGATTGCTGATGCTACTAAACCTAAAGATCCAGCACCATAGATAGCATATTTCATATTAATTTACTCCTTTAAATAATTTTCTTTCTTATATTACTATTTTTTTATTTCTTCCGCAATATAATAAATTGAGTAGAGTAGAAAATTTTTAGAAGTTAATTGTAAAAGTAAACTCCGCTAGATATATCCTAATTAACAAATTAAAACTAGGTATATAAGTTACTAACATTAAACATTTAGATAGTAAAAAACATCAAAAATTCTAACTCTTAAGGATAGGAATTCTTTAGCTAATATTATTGGCTATGCATCGTGAAAAATCATGAATTATTTAGATACATATTACCTAAAGGTAGTTCGTTTGATAATTTATCTCAAGATGATTTTAATTTAATAACATCTCATGTTAATTCTTTAAAAAGAAAAAGCACAGTATCTCAAGATGATTTTAATTTAATAACATCTCATGTTAATTCTTTAAAAAGAAAAAGCACAGATTTTTCAACGCCAATTGAAAAGTTCTATGCTTTTTGTGGTAGATGAAATACTAGATAAACTTGGTATATCTCTTATCGAACCTAATAACGTTATTTTAAACCCATCACTACTAAAAAAATAATTGAATTAGGTTCATAAAAATTTTAATTAATACCTGGTAAAACTTGGCTATTTTAATAAGTACTAAGAATAGCGGAATTTAATTCTACAAAAAAGAATTTTACCCTATCATAGATAAGGGAGGCCCTTTTTTGCGTTTTTTTTTACCCACTTAAATTATAAAACAGTTATAAAATTGTATCATGAGCCAAATAATAAAAAAATGAAATTCACACAATAATGAACTTCATTTTTTATTTTAGTTATAGCGGATTTTAATCCTATAATCATTTTTTAACTTATTACAGCTTTACTCAGCAAAATTTACTTTTACAATTAACCCATCGCATTTATTAATATTTCATTTAATCTTTACGGGACAAGGTGCAAATACTCTCAATATTAAATGTTCTTGGGAACATATCTACACATTCCATGCTACTTACTTCATATCCTAAATTTTTAAATTCTTCTAAATCTCTTTTTAATGTTTCTGGTTCACATGAAATATATAAAACTTGTTTAATCTGTAAGAATCCAACTGATTTAATAAATGCTTTTGTTGAACCACTACGTGGTGGATCCATTATTAAGGCATCTATTTTTACTTTTTTGCAGGCTAAATCATATATTACTTTACTAGCATCTCCTGCAATAAAATTTATATTATTAATTTTATTTAATTTAGCATTTTGTTTAGCAATAAAAGTTGAGTTTTTATTAAGTTCAATGCTTATAACATTTTTAACATTAGAACTAGCTAAAATACCTAACGTACCAACCCCGCTATAAGCATCTACTAAAGTCATGTTTTTATTTAGTTTTAAGGCATTTAAAGCTTTTGAATAAAGCTTTTCTACACCTTCATGATTAATTTGATAGAAAGTATCTGCTCCTACTAGAAATTTATTGTTAAGAATTTCATCTTTAATAAATCCAGTACCATAAATCACTTTATTTTCTTCGCCTAAAATTATCGATGTATTTCTTAGGTTATAGTTTTCTATAATCGTTTTAACATTAGGATATTTATTTAGTAATTCTTTAACTATATCTTTTCTTTTTGGTAAAACATAGGTATTTAAGACTAAAGTTACTAGGATCTCTGACATATCTTTATTACCTTTTAATAAAATATGTTTAACTATTCCTTTATTTGTATTATTGTCATAAGCTGGTATTTTATATTTGATTAAAAGACTTTTAAGATAACTAGCTATTTGGTCTAAAATATCATTATGAAGATAACATTTATTTATTTTAATAAAATCATGCGTTCCCTCTTTATAAAATCCGGTACTAAGTCCTTTTTTATTTTCTATCGCATATTGAATTTTATTTCGATATCCTAAAGGATTTAACATTGATGTAATTTTAATATTATTTTTATTAAATAAGGTGTTAATATATTTAGTCTTTAATTCTATTTCCTTTTCATATTTCAAATGTAGGTATTGACATCCCCCACAATAATAAAAAGATGGACAAATTACATTTTGCCGTTCTTCACTAGGCTTTATTATTTTAACTAATTCATAATGTTTATTTTTAACTAATTCAACTTCTTCATCTTTAAGTAAGCCAGGAACAAATATTTTTTTATTATTTATTATAAAGATTCCATTGCCTTTAAAATCATTATCAATACACTTCATTTTATACCTCGATATTTACATATAGTCTATCAGCAAATTTATTATACATAATTAGTACTATAATTGTTTCTAATACTATTATTAAAGTTGTTACTAAAATAGCTATATTTAATGAAACTAAAAAGAATAATAATAGTGAACAAAATAAAATAACACATCCATTAACACTAACTATAATTGATAGTAAAAACGTAGCCATTGTGTTTTTAATTTGTCTAAAATTACTCCAAACAAGTTTAGGAAATTTAAGATTAAATAATAGGCCAATTAGCGCTATTAATAATATATACATTTGTGACATTATAATTAAGAAAAAGCTTGTTGTTAAGCTATATTTATTAATTATAATCAATATTATATCTATGATTAGTATAAGGGTTCCATTAATGATTTGGTTTAGCAATATTTTAGCTGCTAAATAAGTTTTTGGTTTAATCGGTAAAACTTTATTAATCCAAAAATTTTTACCTTCTAATGTGATTAAATAAACTGTATATGTTCCTAATCCTAAAAAGAAAAAATTAATGAATAAAACAATTGATGACATATCTATTTCACTTTTTATATTTCTAAACGAAAAACTAAACATAATCGTAAATATACCTGTTAATATAACAGGAACTAAACCAGAAATTAAAAACATTTGTTCATTTAATAAATGTTTAAAATCATTTTTCATAATGCTAAGTAATAAATTGCTGCTTTTTATTTGTGTGTTTTTAAATTTATTTTTTTTGCCCACATAATTTAATGCATCATAGATCTTATCATAAAATAGAGAATAGGCACAAATTACCAATCCTAAAGACATAAAAGTAATAACTAAATAGAGTAAAATATTAGGCACATTATGTAAAACGAATCCTTTATAGATAAGACTAAATGGGAATGTTTCCATTAAAGATATTAAACTTTTTAAATCTGTATTACTTTGTTCTAAGTTATTACTTAAAAAAGATAATACGCAAATACCAATTATAACTATAATGTAGAATACTGTTCCTAAATGCTTTAAGAAATTGAATTTTAATATTAATAATTGAATAGCAAAACTAATTATAAAGGCAAATAATAATGATAACATTGGTAATGTAATAATTAATATTAAGCCTAAAAATATAAACATTAGATCGACTGTAGAATAAAGTATTAAACACGGTAAAAAGATAATTAAACTAAATATCAATTGTTCTACATATGTTAATAGAAGTTTAGCTATAATAATTTGCCTTTTTTTAATTGGAAGTGGGGTCAAATTGTTTAAGTCTTTAGGTGAAAATAATGTTGATTTTGTCCTATAAATACTAGAAAAGAAAGTTAAACCTATAACAGCAATGCTTAATAATACAGGATAAATATATAAATATTCTATTTCATTAAAAATAGCATAAAAAGCAAAATTAATAAGGGCTGAAAATAATATTGCTAAAAAGCCAGTTATAATAATTAAGGCTATTATGCCATAATTTTTAGTGTTGCGGTTAAATGAATCTTCAAACTCTAATTTTATTAAACTTAATATTTTATTCATTTTCCGTCAACTCCAAGAAGAAGTCTTCTAATGATTTGTTTTCTTTCATCTCATTAAAAGAACCATCATATATTATTTTACCATCATTAATAATCCCGATATGATCACATAACTTTTCTACAACTTCTAAAACATGGCTTGAAAAGAAAATTATACTTCCTTTTGCTACTAGACTTTGCATTAACATTTTTAAATCATGTGTACTTTTAGGATCTAACCCAACAAATGGTTCATCCATAACTAATAATTTAGGATCATGAATTAAGGCGGCAATAATAGCTAATTTTTGTTTCATTCCATGTGAAAATGATTTAATAGGCATATTTAAACTATTCTTAATTTCTAATAGTTCACCATAATAGGTTATATCTTTAATTCTTTTTTCGTTTGGAATGTTAAAGACATCGCCAATAAAGTTAAGATAGTTTATAGCTCTGACATTTTCATATAAATCAGGATTATCTGGGATATATGCTAATTTTTGTTTATATAATAGAGGGTTTTCTTTAATCGTTAAATCATCTAAGGTTATACTTCCACTATCTATCGAATGTAGACCAACAATTGATTTAATTAAAGTTGATTTACCTGCTCCATTAGGGCCGATAAAACCATATATTTCTCCATCATTTATAGTTAATGAAATATTATCGTTGGCTAAAGCACCATTTTTATATTTTTTTGATACATTCTTAATTACTAACACAATTATACCCCCAATCAACTATATTATTTTAGTACTAAACTCTTCTAAATTAATTATTCTATCAACTAAATCTGTATAAAATTCTTTTTCATGACAAACTAAAATCAATGTCCCTTTATATTCTTTTAAAGCTTCCTTTAAAGCATCCTTAGCTAATTGGTCTAAATGATTCGTTGGTTCATCTAGAATTAAAGTGTTAGTTTCTCTATTTCCTAATACTTGAAGTCTAATTCTTGCTTTTTCACCACCAGATAAAACAGGCATTAAACTTTCTGCCTTATCTTTGTTTATCCCTACTCCAGCAAGTAATCCTCTTACTTCTTTATTAGTTAAATCGGGATAAAAACCCCAAACATAATCTATGGCTGTAACATAATCAAATTCTAATTCTTGTTCATAATAGGCGTAATTAATATTATAATCAACATTACAATTACCCTCTATAGCAGGAATTAAACCTAATAATGTTTTTATTAAAGTTGTTTTTCCTATCCCGTTAACGCCTTTAATTAACACTTTTTGACCACGTTCAATATTTAAAGTTAATTTCTTAGATAATGGCTCACTATAGCCAATTATTAGATTTTCACAACTAATGACAAATTTACCGCTTGCCACTCCTTTTTTAAAAATGAATGTTGGCTTGACTAGTTCTTTAGCTTTATCTATTATTTCCATTTTATCTAAAACTCTTTGTCTTGATTTAGCTAGATTTGTCGTGGCTACTCTTGCTTTATTTTTAGCTATAAAAGTTTCAAGTTTTTGAATCTCTTTTTGTTGTCTTGCATAAGCTTGATTTTGATTACGTCTTTTAATTTCATACATTTCATCAAACTTATCTAAATTACCTGTATATCTAGTTAAGGTTGAATCCTCAATATGATAAACGACATTTATTACTCCATTTAAGAAATCCCGGTCATGACTAACAATGATAAAAGCATTAGGATAATTAATTAAATAATCATGTAACCAATTAACTTGATCTTCATCTAAAAAGTTAGTTGGTTCATCTAATATTAATATCGTTGGTTGTTGTAATAATAATTTAGTTAATAAAACTTTACTTCTTTGTCCACCTGAAAGCATAGAAACATCTTTATCTAAGCCAATGTCTTGTAAACCAAGTCCACTTGCTACTTCAACTATTTTATTGTCTAGATTATAAAAATCACTTTGTTCAAGTTCTGATTGAATTTCTCCAATTTCTTCTAATGCTTCATTCATTTCGGCTTCAGACATATCACTAAGTTTCATATATAATTCATTTAATTTATTTTCTTTATGAAACATCTCAGCAAATGCTTCTCTAAGCACTTCTCTGATCGTTTTACCGGCTTTTAAAGTTAAATATTGATCTAAATAACCTGTAGTTAAGTTTTTAGCCCAAACAATTTTACCTTCATCTGGACTGATTTGATGAGTTATTAATTTAATAAAAGTCGACTTACCTTCGCCGTTCATTCCAATTAAAGCAATGTGTTCTCCTTTTTGCATAACAAAATTAGCATCTTCTAAGATTATTTTATTACCAAAGGAAAAAGTTAAATTTGTCACTTCTAAAACACTCATTATTCTTCTCCTGCTAATTTAGATAATTCATTTTCTTCAAGGCGTTCTAATAACCATTCCTCATGAGCTGTAGCTCCTAGTTTATGGTAAAAATCTTGAGCATATTTATTCCAATTTAAACAAACAAAATCCATTCTTTTACATTCATTTTTAACAGCTACGCGTGCTAAATATTTGAAGCATTGCTTACCATAACCATTGTGACGATATTCTTCTTTAATATATATATCTTCTAAATATAAACTTGGATATCCTGTAAAGCTAGAAAAGGTGTAATAATACATTAAATAACCAATAATATTATTATCTACTCTAAGTAAGGCTACTTTAACTAAATTGTTTATAAAAATATATTTATACAAACTTTCTTCAGTAAGTTTTAATTCCTTTTCTAAATGTTCAAAGCTTGCCATTTCTAATATTAAATTATACAAAGTGCTAATTTCATTCTCTTGCAGTTCTCTTATATCTAACATTTATTTAACCCCTATTTCCATAAATCGATCAAATTCATCTACTTCTGTTGGTTTTAAAATATATTTTGAAATACTTAAGTTTTGTCTTATACAATCTTTAACAAAAAGTTGACAAACCATCATAGCTCCTAAAAAAGTTAAATGGGTATGATCATTAAGTCCGTCCTTATAATTAGAATAAATATTAGGACCAAAAATCATATGATATTTTTCAGATTCCTTTTCACCTATATTAGTATAATGTTTTCTAGTCAATTCATCTAAATCTACAATATCAATGCTTTCTTCTTCAGCAAGTTCTAACATAGCTTTTCTATATTCTTTATGTGATTCTATACATTCATTATTAAAAAAAATATGTCTAGTTATTGGTGTAGCTAAAATAAAATTAGCTCCTTTTTTCTTTATTTCATTACTTATATATAATAAATTGTTTTTATATTCTAAAGGTGTAGTATATCTTTCTAATTTATCTTTAGCTCCATCATTATGACCAAATTGACAAATTACATAGTCCCCTTTTTCGACTCTTTTTAATACATCAGCAAATCTACCTTCATCTATATAAGTTTTAGTACTCTTGCCATTTCTTGCTAAATCTATAATTAAAATATTTGGATGTATAAATAAACTCAACACTTGTGGCCATCCAAACTGAGGATAGCGATAAATATTGTTAAATTGCATAGTTGAATCGCCTAAACAAATGATTTTCATAAATTCTCCTATAATAATAAAAGAGGCCGGAGCCTCTAATATTCAATGTTACTTATATTTTTTACGAGCCTCTTGACGTTTTTGTTTACGAACATCACTAGGTTTTAGATAATATTGACGTTTTTTCGCCTCTTGTAAGTTACCAGATCTTGAAACATCACGTTTAAAACGACGTAGGGCATCTTCAATACTCTCTTTTTCATGAACCACAGTCTTTGGCATACTAAGCCTCCTTCCAAGGACGAATTCCGAATATAATTATACATAAATTACTTTATTTTGTAAATACTAAAATTCAATTTAAAGCGCTTTATTTTCATCATTATTAACAAATGTGCCACCTAAAGAAATGGCTTCACTGATTTGACCTATTCTTTGCATAATCCTGATTGACTTAGTCTTATCTAATGAACTACCATTTGTTTCTAAATGAACTAATAACTGTTGCGGTGTTAAATTACTAGAAATGAAAATCGGTCTATTTTCAGCCATTCTATAATTTAGAACTGGTCCTAGAACTTCATCACGAACAAAACTAGTCATGTTTTCACTACCTAAATCATCAATAATTAAAACAGGAATAGTTTTTAATTCATTGATAATATCTGTGAATCTGTTTTCACCTAAACTATCTCTTAACTCTCTAATTAAATCAGGAAAATAAATTAAAAGGGAACCTATATTTCTTTTTGCTAGTTCATTAGCTAAAGCTCCTAATAAATATGTTTTGCCAGAACCATAATTTCCATATATATATAGTCCTTTAGTTTGTTCTTGTTCAAAATTAGTAATAAAATTAACAATTTTCTTATAAGCAAAAATGCGTTCTTTAGTGTTTAAAATAAAGTTTTCTAATTTTGCTTCTCTAACGTTTTTAGGCATAAATAAAGTTTTAATTAGACTGTTTTGTCTATTTATATTGTCATAATCTCTTTTTTTATTACATCTTAATAAAACAAACTCTCCATCATTATAAACATACTTATACCCTGCTTCAGTATTAGGACATTTGTCTAATCCTTGACAATTTAGGCAATTTAAATGTTCATCTTGCATAATAAGACAAGAATTTAAATTGTTTATATTAATATCAATATCTTTAAACAAGGGATTTTTCCTTAGTTTATCCATTATTTCATCGAGATTAACTCTATTATCTATTGGAGATGTTAATTTATTCATTATTACCAAATCCCTTCATAATATTTGCCATACCTGCAATTTGCCAATCTTCTAGCTCGATGTCTTTTTTGTAATTAGATTTTTTAGTTTTATTGTTTATTTCTTTAGTTTGCATAAATTTAAGCACTGCATCGTATGTAGTAAGTATACCATAATTTTGCCATGATGATGCCATTTTTTGAAAATATGATAATGAAGGTATTGTTTCTTTTTGGGAATAAACATCTATAATCATCATATTAATTACACCTTTTGGCATATCGATATTTATATATAATTCATTTATTTTTTGTAATAAAATAGTAGGATAATCTTTACCAATTAAACTTTCTAACAAACTAATTGGCGTCATATTATCTAATTTATTAGCTAAATCATTTTCTTTATCTTCTGAAATTACATTTTCATTGTTTTTATTTAAAAAATTATAAAGGTTTTGAGCCTTCTTTTTAAATAAATCAAAATTAAAGAAACCGTCTTTAATACTATCGTTAAAGAGATTTGTCATTTGTTCTAAATTATAACCATAAACAAAACAAGTAGATTCGATTTTCTTTTTAAAATCTTCATCTAGACCTTCTTTTATTAAATCTACATCAATTTTAGATACAAATAAATCAAAATCAAAATTATTTATCAAGTTTTTATGGTTTGGCCTTCTACCGCTAATATTTAAATCAACTTTATTGAATTTTACTCTTTCAGCACCAAACACTTCCCCAAATGTTTTTGTAACTTCTTTATATTCTTTTAAATCAATTGGTGGGATTTTAAATAACTCTATTATTTTATTAAAATTACTTGAACCTACTTTAGCTTCTAAATAAGAACCTAAAATCGTATCTTTCAAAAAATTTTTAGGTGTAAAAGGGGTTAATAGCAAAATCAACATTAAATCTTCTTTCATAAAAGTTCGCACTAAATTTAAAGCCTCTAATTTAGCTATTGCCTTATTAAATGTACTTGTTTTATAGCCTATGATATCTAGTATTTCTTCTTTAGTAAATGTTTCACTTTTTAAATTTGTTTTATCTAAAACGCTGTGCATAAAAGTATATAAAGCATATGCATCATCACCAATTAAGGGCAAATATAAAATTCCAAGAGTACGAATATCATCAATATTTAAGTTAAAATTTGTATAAATTTTAATGTCCATTATTGATGCAAACCTAATCCTTTAAATTCAAATTTTTTACCCAAATAATCATATATGTCACTTAAAAATTGATATATTTTTTTCTTTTTAAAAAATAAACCATAGTACTCTAAGAAAAAATCAATACTTGTTTCCCTAGGATTTTGCATAATGATTTTTAAAGTGGTAGAAAAATAACCTTTTCTTGCTACTGCTTCCCCATAATCATCATTAAATTCCGAAACTTCATAACCATTTTTAGTTAAATATTCGACAACCGCTTCTTTCAATAAGTTATAAGATGTTTTATAGTAATGAGTTTGTAATAACTCAATATTTTCACTTTCGTTTGTTTCAAGCGTATATGCCATACATAATCTCCTTTATAACTTTGTTAATATTTTCATTTGTTTTAGCAAAAGTAGAACTAGTATCAATAACATAATCAGACCTTATTTTCTTTTGCTCAATATCTATTTGATTAGCAATAATCATTTTAGCATTTTCTTTGCTGATTTTATCTCTATTCATTAATCTTTTTATTTCTTCTTCATAAGGAAGATAACAACAAATAATTTTATCTACTAAATATTCTAGTTTTGCTTCAAATAAAAGGGGAATATCTAGTATTATTATTCCATTACTATTACATGCCTCTTTTAGCTTATTAATGACATAGGGATGAATAATTGATTCTAGTTTTGCTTTTTTTAATTTATCTTGATAGATAATATTTGCAATCTCTTTTTTATCTAAAGTATTAAATTCTAAATATACTAATTCCTTTATTTTAGGATCACAATAAGCTTCCCTAACTAACATATCACTATCGCAAGTTTTAAAACCATATGTTTTAAGAGTGCTTAACACATTACTTTTACCAGTAGCTATTGAACCGGTTAAGCCTAAAACTAGTTTCTTTCTACTTTGACAAACAGGACAAAAATAAGTTGTTCTACCGCCAATTTTTATTGTTGTAATATGATGACCTAATGGACATTTTTCTTTTGTATGAACTTGTAAATGGTTTTGATAATTTCCTTCAACACCTAAGCTTGAGGTGTAGGAACGAATAGTAGTACCTTTATTGATGATAGCTTCATTTAAGATTTGTTTAGCATTTTTTAAAATATTTATTAAATCTTCTTTATTTGCTAAATTTGCTGGCATATTAGGCATGAGTCTAGCACTATAAAGCACTTCGTCAACATATATATTACCTAAGCCTGCTATAAAACTTTGATCTAATAATAATGTTTTTAATGGTAATTTAGATTTTAACATTTTATTATACAATTCATCTAAATTAATTCCTTCTTCATTTGCATCTGGTCCTAGTTTTAAATCGTCATATAATTCATTTAAATCATCATAATAGTGCATACGGCCAAATTTTCTAACATCTTGATAGATTAATTTATAATTATTATTTAGATAAATAACAACATGCATATGCTTATTTATTTCATATTCATTAGGAACATAAAAATATTTTCCTTCCATTCTTAAATGTGATAATAAATAACCATTATTAAAACAAAAAATCAAATATTTCCCTTTTCTTAATATATCTTCATATTTTTGGCCAATTAATTTAGAAAGCTTGTCTTCGTTTTCAAATATAGGTTTATAATTTAGATCTATTTTAGTGATGGTTTTACCTATTAATTCCTTCTTTAGTACTTGTCTAACCGTTTCTACTTCTGGTAATTCGGGCATTTATTTCACCTGATTCCAATATATTAATTGATTATCAACTTTATTTTTTTGATAAAATGCTTTTTCAGCTAATGGATATCCTAAAGCAATTAAGCTGAAAACAAAACTATGATTATCTAAATTCAGTACTTTGCTTGCTTTTTCAATTCTTTCATCATTTGGAGCTATGCCAATCCAACAAGAACCAATTCCTTTGTTAGTAGCTTCAAGTAAAATGTTTTGTGTAGCCGCAGCTAAATCTTCTAAAGCCATTTCTGGGACACTTAGCTTTTCAACATTTGGGCATATGACCGCAATTGCCGCTTTTGCATTAGCTAATACTTTTGCCCCAACTGATACTTGGCTTAATAAATCAATTACTTTTGCATCGTCTACAATGACAAAGCCACGACTTTCTTGAGCTCTAGCTGAAGGTGCCATAAAACCTGCTTCTACTAATTCTAATAAATCTTCCTTACTAATATTTTGATCATTAAACTGTCTTATCGATCTTCTGTTTTTTATTGCTTCTAACATTTTTTCACCTACTTTAATTCATACCAGTTTTTACCAAAACCATCAGAAACTTCTAATTTAACCCCTAAATCTATGACATTAGTCATTTTCTCTCTAACTAAATCTCTTAGTATTTCTTCTTCCCCTTCTGCTACTTCAAACACTAATTCATCATGAACTTGGACTAACATATATGACTTTAGTTTTTTTGCTTTTATTTCACTATCAATATCAATCATAGCTTTTTTTATTATATCAGCCGCTGTGCCTTGAATTGGAGCATTCATAGCCATACGTTTACCAAATTCCTTCTCGTTGCCAGACGCATTGATTTCTGGTATATATCTTCTTCTATTAAATAAAGTTGTAACAAAGCCGTTTTTTTCACAATCAGAAATTGTGTTTTTCATATACGTTTCAATTTCCGGATTAATCTCGTTATATTTAGCAATAAACCCTTTAGCCTCTTTAACACTAACTCCTACATCTTCACTTAATCCATAAGCTGAGATACCATAAACAATGCCAAAATTAACAGCTTTGGCTTTTCTTCTTTCTACATTAGTAACATCATCATGACCAAATATTTTTTTAGCAGTTGAAGAGTGAATATCTTCACCATTTTCAAAAGCTTCCTTAAAATGTTTTACATTTGCTAAACTAGCTAACACTCTTAATTCAATTTGTGAATAGTCAGCTGAATAAAGTGAATTATTAGTCTGATTAGGAATAAAAAGTTTACGTATTAATCTTCCTTCTTCTGTTCTAATTGGGATATTTTGTATATTTGGTTCAACACTAGATAGTCTACCTGTTTCTGTTAAAGCTTGTTCAAAAATTGTATGAACCTTACCATCAGGAAATATTTGTTCTCTTAATCCTTTTATATATGTATTATATAATTTAGTTAATTGACGATATTGTAGTACTTCATTAATAATTGGGTGATCATCAATTATTTTATTAAGTACTTCTACACTAGTTGAATAACTTTTTTTATTCCTTTCTGGGTAATATATCCCCAGATCTACAAATAAAACTTCAGCTAACTGTTTAGGGCTAGATATATTAAATTCTTTATTAGCTAAATTATAGATGTTTGTTTCTATTTCTCTAATTCTATTTTCTAAATCTTTATCTCTTTCATTTAATTCTTGAAAGTCTATCTTTATTCCCCTATATTCCATATCACCTAGAACGTAACTTAAAGGCATTTCTATTTTTAATAATAGATCTAATTCATTTTGTTCTTTTATTTTATTTAATGACTTAGAAACTAATTCCTTTACTCTTTCAACTTTACTAGCTAAATAAGAATATAATATTTCTAATTCAGGAATTTTTCTTTTTACACCTTTACCATAAACTTCTTCTGCTGTGTTTAATTTACTATAGCCATAATAATCAACGACATTTTTAAATTCTTGTTTGGTTATTTTAGAGTTTAAAATATAAGTGGCTAAAAATAAATCAAATAATACGTTATGAACGTGAATATTAAAATGTCTAAACCCTACATAAATTCTTTTTAAGTCATAACAATATTTAGGAGTGTTTTCCATAAAGTTTATAAATTTTTCATTTTTAAATAAATTTTGTTCAATAATAAAATTGCCTAATTCATTACTAATAGCCAATGCTAAAATTGGATATTTATGATAATTATAATCTTCCATTTCTACTAAAATAGTAGAATTAGGTAATAGATATTTATCTAGATCTGTTTCTGTTAAAACTTTATAAGAACATTCAATTTGTCTTGATTTTTTTTCTTTTAAAAATGAATGAAATTCTAGTTCTTCATAAAACTTAATTAATTCTTCTTCATTTTCATCTTTTCTTAATGTATCTTCTAAGCTTATCTCTACCGGACTATCTGTCTTAATTGTAGCCATTCTTTTACATAAAAGAGCTTGATCACCATAATTTATAAATTTATCATGATCGCTTCCTTTAATTTTATCGATATTTAAAATGATATTTTCAACATGTTGATATTCTTTTAAATATTTAATAGCTTTCTTTTCACCTATACCAGGAACACCGGGTATATTATCTGATTTATCACCCATTAAAGCTTTTAAATCTATAAAACTAGAGACTGGGATTTCATACTTTTCATAAAAATATTTTGGATCATAATCATCTAGTTCAGTTATTCCTTTTAAAGTCATATGAACTGTAATATTATCGGTTATTAGTTGTAATAGGTCTCTATCACTAGAATAAATATCAACATGATATTCATTATTTTCGGCTATTTTAGCCATTGTCCCTATAATGTCATCTGCTTCATATAAAGGCATCTCATAGCGCTTAATGCGCTTTAAGTCTAAGAATTGCTTTATATATGCTATTTGCATTCGCATCTCATTTGGCATTGGTTTACGTCCGGCTTTGTAGTCTGTCATTATTGAATGTCTAAAGGTTTCTTTTCCAGCATCAAAGGCTACTAATATTGCATCATATTCTTCATGACATAATGAATTAATCATTCTAGCAAAAGCATAAGTTGCGTTAGTATATATTCCTTTTGAATTGGTCATAGTTTTAGTATTAGCCATACCATAAAACGCTCTATACATAAGACTATTACCATCAATTAAAATCATTCTTTTCATTGGTCACCTCTATAATTCAATATGTTCTTTTAATTTATTTGAAAATCTATATAAGGTCATCGTTCTACCAATTTTGCTTACTATAGTTATTCCTTTACTGATTAATAAAGCTTTAAATGCTTCTAAATCAATATCTGTGTTTTTTAATAATGATATTTTCATTATTTCATGGGCATTTAAGTAATCACAAATATCTATCATAACATTTTCATGAATACCATATTTACCTACTTGTAATACCGGCTTTAGGTTTGCAGCTATACTTTTTAATTTAGCAATTTGCTTTGTCTTCATATTTTATCGCCTCATGTTATATGATAGCATAAAATGACTTTTTTTTATATAGATAAAATAAAAAAGCCACTAGATTATAGTGACTTTAAAAACAATTATTTGTTATCTTTAGCAATAAATTCTTCGCTATAGTATGCTTGTTTTAATATTTCTTCCATATCTTTAACCATTGGAACACGAGGGTTAACAGGACTACATTGATCTTCATATGCATTAAATGCCATTCTTTCAATGTTTTCAAGCCATTCTTTTTCATCGATTCCTTGTGATTTGAAGTTCATCTTAATACCTATACGCATACCAAGTTCACCACAAGCTTTAGCATATGATTCAACACCTTCTTCTACAGTTGAAGCAGGAAGGCCAAGTAATCTTGCTAATTCTTGATAACGTTCACCAGCAACATATTTATTGTATTTAGGCCATGTAGATAATTTTTCAGGTAAAATACCATTATATCTAATTGTAAATGGTAGTAAGATTGCGTTTGCACGACCATGAGGAACATGGAATTCTCCACCAACCTTATGAGCCATAGAGTGGTTCATACCTAAGAAAGCATTGGCGAATGCCATACCAGCCATACAAGAAGCGTTATGCATTTTTTCTCTAGCTTCATGATCATTTGCTCCATTATTATAGCATCTTTCTAAATATTCAAATACCATTTTTATAGATTGAATACATAAACCATCTGTAAAATCATTAGCCATTGTAGAAACGAAAGCTTCAGTAGCGTGTGTTAATACATCCATACCTGTATCAGCAGTAACAGAACGAGGTAAACTATAAGTTAATGCTGGGTCTAGAATAGCAACTGTTGGAGTTAAACTATAATCAGTTAATGGATATTTGATTTGATTTACTTTATCAGTTATAACAGCAAACGGAGTAACTTCACTACCTGTACCTGACGTAGTAGGAATACATACTAATTTAGCTTTATGTCCTAATTCAGGATATTGGAAAGCACGTTTTCTAATATCCATAAATTTTTGTTTTAAATCGTTGAAGTTTACTTCTGGATGTTCATAGAATAACCACATACCTTTAGCAGCATCCATAGAAGAACCGCCACCAAGAGCTATAATTGTGTCTGGTTCAAATGAACGCATTAATTCAACACCTTTTTTAACTGTTTCTAAAGATGGATCTGGTTCAACATCACAGAAAATTGAATATGGAACTTTTGGATGACGTAATTCTAATTGATCAGTAACTTTCTTTAAGAAACCTAAATCAACCATTGAACGGTCAGTTATAATCATAACTCTATCCATTTCTTTCATTTGATGTAGGTATTCGATAGAATCACGTTCGAAATAAATTTTTGAAGGGATCTTAAACCATTGCATATTATTTCTTCTTCTACCTACTTTCTTAATATTTAATAAATTTATAGCACTAATATTTCCAGCAACAGAGTTATGACCATAAGAACCACAACCAAGAGTTAATGATGGAATAAATGAGTTATAAATATTACCAATACCACCAAAAGTAGAAGGTGAATTCCAAATAATACGAATAGCAGGAATTACATCCCCAAAACGATCAGCTAAAGCTTGATTTTTCGTGTGAATAGCCGCACTATGACCAAGACCATTAAATTCAACCATTTGTTTAGAAAGTTTTATGCCATCATCAGAGTTCTTTGATTTTAAAACTGCTAAAACAGGACTTAATTTTTCTCTTGTTAAAGGTTCATTAACTCCTACTTCTTTACATTCAACACAGATGATTGATACATGTTCAGGTAAACTAAATCCAGCTTGTTCAGCTATCCAATGTGGTGATTTACCAGCGATAGCACTATTTAATCTAGCATTTGGTCTATCTTCCTTACTTTCTACGCCAAACATGAATTTTTCTAATTTTTTCTTTTCTTCTTTATTCACAAAATAAGAATGATATTCTTTAAATGTCTTAATTGTTTCGTCATATATTTCTTCATCGATGATAACAGCTTGTTCAGATGCACAAACCATACCATTATCAAATGATTTAGACATAACTATATCATTTACAGCTTGGCGAATATCACATGTTTTTTCCATATATGCAGGAACATTACCAGCCCCAACCCCTAAAGCTGGTTTACCACATGAATAAGCAGCCTTAACCATTGCGTTACCACCAGTAGCTAAAATTGTAGAAACGCCTGGATGATTCATTAATGCATTAGTTCCATCCATTGTTGGGTTTTCGATCCATTGAATACAATTCTTTGGTGCACCTGCTTCAATAGCGGCTTCATAAACAATTTTAGCTGCCATGGCACTAGAATTCTTAGCGTTTGGATGGAATGAAAAAATAATTGGATTACGAGTTTTTAGACAAATTAATGATTTAAAAATAGCTGTTGAAGTAGGATTTGTTACTGGAGTTAATGCTGCAACTACCCCAACTGGTTCAGCAATTTCAGTAATACCTGTTACATCATCTTCAGATATAACACCTACTGTTTTTAATCTTTTCATATGGTGTGTTACATACTCACAAGCAAATAAGTTTTTTGTTGCTTTATCTTCAAATACACCACGATGTGTTTCATCAATAGCTGCTTTAGCTAAAACACCATGTTTATCAAGAGCAGCAACACTACATTTTGCTACAATATAGTCTACTTGTTCTTGAGTAAAAGATGCATATTCGTTCAATGCTACTAAAGCTTTTTGAACTAAACTATCAACTTCTGCTTCAGCTATTGCTTTTGCGTTATTTTCTTGCATAAATATTCTCCTTTTCTATTTCCGGGCCTATTATATACTTTATTATAAATATTTACAAATCTTTACAAAGTGAAAACGCTTTAGTAAAACCGCTTACATTTTGTTTCAAAAAAATTCAGCATTGTTTAAGAAAATAAAAACCTGTCTTTTAACAAAACAAGTTTTAAGGTGAACCCTTAAAGTTGGACTAAAGTAAAATTAATTTAATATTACATTATTTGTGGATTGATGTCTATATTTTATAGGTGTCAATCCTTTTA
>CASFCK010000027.1 GCA_949293265.1 uncultured bacterium | reverse complement strand
TACTATGATTTACTAACAATCATAATAATTAAGGACGTTTATTCATTTATTTTGATTATAAATATTTATATATATACTTAAATAAAGTTAAGCTCAACAATTTTCCTCATCTTGTAAATTATTGAAGGCTTTTATACGTTCTCCTAAATCATTTTCTCCAACTAGAGATATAGCATTATAACCACATTGATTAAATTCATCAGCCATAGTTTTAGCATGAGAAATGCTAGAACAAAATGCTATACACTTAAGCTTGTCATTAGGCCTGTGCTTTTCAATTTCTTGAGTTATAAATTCAACATTTTCTACTTTCGCTATTTCTTTAGCTATTTTAGTTCTATCTTCATAAGAATAATCAACTAATTTATCTCTTATGCCATAGTAATGAAATGGGATAACTAAATCGTTAATTATGGCGTCTCTAAGCCTTAATTCGAATGGCACATTCGCATCAAACATTTCAAAAACATCAACGTTATCCATCCGTTCAGGTGTTGCGGTTAAGCCAAGCAAGAATTCTGGTTTAAAATATTCAATTATCTTTTTATAAGAACTTGCTACGCTATGATGACACTCATCAATAACTATATAATCAAATTCATTAGGCAAAAAATCATTTAAATGATTAGCCATCATAATGTTACTAGCAAATATAAAATCACAATCTGTATTATTACTATTACCAGTGTAAAGACCATAACTCCTTTTAGCGCCAAAAACCTTTTGAAAAGTTTTTTTAGCTTCTTCTAATATTGTATCTCTATGAACAATGAAAAGTAATCTTTTCGCATTAAAATTAAGTGCATCAAAAGCCGCCAAAAAGGTTTTACCACTACCAGTAGCTGCCACTATTAGGCTCCGCTTTACACCCATATCGCGGTAACGTCTTAATTCTTTTAAAGCCTTTCTTTGCATAATATTAGGCCTAATTTTATTAATATTAGTGTCAAAATAATCCATATCCCATTTTTCAATAGCATAATCTAACATTAAACGATATTTATTAATAACACTTTCATCTAATAATAAGGTTTTATCCCATAAATTATTAAATTCTAAATAAATTTCATTTAATAATTTAAATTCATCTTTTGAATATATTGAAACATTCCATTCTATATTTTTAAGTAAAGCAAATCTTGTAACATTAGTTGAACCAACAAACACTTCATAACTATCTTTATATTCAAAAATATATCCTTTAGAATGAAACCCATTGTCATAAAAACATTCTAAGTCTAGATGACATTTAAAATTCGGATATTTATTCATCCAGTTATTAAAAATTTCTAATGATGGTATATCTGTAAAATTTTGATATGTTGAAGTGATTATTTTGCCATTTACACCCCGTTTTAATGCTTCTTCTATTTCTCTTTCAATTAATATTAAACCAGCTTTTTTAATAAAACTAACTGATAAAGAGAAAGCTATGCAGTTAGCTAAAGCTTTCTTTAACTCATCTATAAATTTATTTTTTGAATAGTTAGTTAAAAAGTTATTTTTATACATAGTAACACCACCAAAAGAAAAACCACTTATGTAAAATTCATTAATACAATTTTAACATAAATGGTTTATATTTGTAATCGTTAAAAATAATTTTTTGAGTTTACCCAAAATTAATTTCATTTGTTAAATGCCATATCTGTCTTAATTTTAATAATTGACAATAACATAAATTAATGTATAATTTAAGTAGAGAAAGGCAATTGCTAGTCTCGTACGAATATCAAAAAGGTTAAAAAAAGAAAAGGTTAGGGGCCCAATCCTAACCTTTTCATATTTTAGAGATTCTACGAAGCATCAAAAAGGTTATTGATAATTACTTTTTATCGTTATTATCATCTTTACCATTATTAGCTAAATATATTATAAAAAATATAATAGCTAATAAGGCTAAAATTTCCATTCTATTTCCTTTCTAGAAACTTCGTAAAAAACTGCTACATTTTGATTCTGTAGCAGTTTTTTTAACGAAACCAATTCTGCAAAGTAACCTTCTGCATAGAAAACGGTGTTCGCGATAATTAACTTTGGTGGACCTGAGGGGATTTGAACCCCTGTATATAAAACAATATTATTTGCTTTCTACGTATGTAGTTTATTTATGAATTTAAGTAAAGTTAATAAATAAACAAAAGTTCTTTACCGAGCTAGGTTGTGTTCATAATAATTCTTCTAGCTTGAGAGTTATTATATAACCTATTAAATGATTCATATTAATTGTCATAGGTTACAATTAATATATAGCTGCGTTATATTAGCAAGCTAATTGAACGCTCATATTGTTGTTACGAGCAAATAAATGTGTGTTTGCGTTTATTCAAACCTCGATGCTTTTTACTTGGCATTAACAAGATACGCTTACAAACTTTCTCATTTTATAGCGAATCCAAAAACAAGCCCATTTGCGGGTATTATTATACCCGTTTTTGAATTTATTGCAATATTAATATTTATAATTTTTTAAAGTTTTTTCGATTTTTCTTTTCTCGTCTGCTTCTTTTAAAGATTGTCTTTTATCATATAATTTTTTACCTTTACATAAGCCGATTTCTAATTTAAGTAGACCTTCATTAAAATAAGCTTTTAAAGGAATTAAAGTTAAACCTTCTAACTTAATTTTATTAAATAATTTTGTTATCTCTTTTTTATGTAAAAGTAATTCTCTTGTTCTTCTTTCATCGTGATTAAAAATATTACCTTGTTCATATTTACCGATGAACATGTTTATTATTTCTACTTTGCCGTTTTTTATTATAACATAAGAATCATTAATATTTATACTGCCTGCTCGAACAGCTTTTATTTCGGTTCCTTTTAATTTTATACCAACTTCATATTTATCTAATATAAAATATTCAAAAGAAGCTTTACGATTAGTAGCTACTATTTTCATTTAATCATCATCCTAATCACATAATTCAAAGTCTATTTTTCTAGTTCTACGATCAGAATCTAGAACCTTAACTTGTACTTTATCACCTAAACTATATGTTTTATATTTACTGATATATTTCATGTTCTTTTCATCAAAATAAAACTTTTCTTGCAAACTATCTTCACGGACTAAGCCTTCAACCCCCTTATCAATTGTAACAAAAAAGCCAAACTTAGTCATAGACGAAATTATGCCCATATACTCTTCATTTTTGTGTCCTTCCATATACCATGCATAAAGCATATCATTAACATCACGTTCACAAGCTATTGCATTACGTTCTCTAGTTGAAGTGCTTAAACCAATTTCTTGAAGATGATTTGCATAATAGCTTAATGCTTTATTGTAGTTAGTAGGGTGTAATATAAGTTCCTTAATTATCCGATGAACTATTAAATCAGGGTATCTTCTTATAGGTGATGTAAAGTGACAATAATTTTTTAATGCTAAGCCATAGTGGCCAATATTATCTTCTGAGTATTTTGCTTTTGCCATTGAACGTAATAATAGTTGATTTAATATATTACTATCTGGTTTTTCTTCTAATGATTTTAATAAATCTTGAACTTGTTTTGGTCTAATTTCGCGATCAGTTTTAATCTTTTTTTCACCGATAAGATTTAAAAATTCAGCTATTTTTTCTTCACTTGGTTTATCATGTATTCTATATAAAAATGGCAAGTCTAATCTTGTCATATACTTAGCAACTTCTTCATTTGCTAAAATCATAAAATCTTCAATTAATTTTTCAGCATCGAAACGAGTCCTTTTTATTATATCTTTTGGTGAACCATCTTCATTTAAAATAAAACTATATTCATCAATGTCAAAATCTAAGCTACCTGCAGCTTCTCTTTTCTTTCTGATGATATGATGCAGTTCGTTGGCATCTTTTAGCATTTGGTAAATATCTTGATATTTAGAAATAGTTTCTTGATCACCATTTAACATTTTATTTACATTGTTATATGTCATTCTGTGGCGAGATTTAATGACACCTTCTACTAAATTAGAATCAACACATTTACCTTTAACATCAACTTTCATAACCATCGCTAAAACCAAACGATCTACACCTTCATTTAATGAACATATTCCATTTGAAAGTTCTCTTGGTAACATTGGGATTACGCGATCAGCTAAATACACACTAGTACCTCGATGATATGCCTCTTTATCAAGTGGTGATCTATCTTTAACATAATTTGAAACATCAGCAATATATACACCTAAAGTATAAGTTTCGTCTTCTTCTTTTTTTACATAAATTGCATCATCAAAATCTTTTGAGTCATCACCATCAATAGTAATAATTGGCAAGTCACGAAAATCTTTTCGACCTATAATTTCGTCTTCATTAACGGTTGAAGGGATTTCATTTTCTACTTCTTCTTTTACTTCAATAGGAAAATCTTTATTAAAGCCATACACTGCCGCAATCGCCGCTATTTCAACACCTGGGTCATCTTTGTAACCTATTAGTTCAATAAATCTAGCTTTAACATTATGTTCTGTATAAACTAATTCACATTTGATGATAGCCCCTTTAAACAATTCAACATTAGGATCTAGTACTAAGTTATATGAATCTTTATAATCTAAACTAACAACGCTATAATATTTTTTATTTTTATATGTATCAATTCTAAAAGTTCCAACAACTTCTGTCTTAGTATGTTCAAGGACTTTAATTACATTAGCACGCATTTTTAAATTACGATCTTTATAAATGTAAAACAAAACTATATCAGAATCAAAAGCTTCATTAAAGTTCTCATGTGAAACATAAAAATCTTTAGTGTTATCATCCATATTTAATGGCGTAATAAAGCCAAATCTTTCATTTGTTATTTCTATTTTACCTTGGTATATCGGGTAGAATTTATCGCCATCAGATATAACTTTATTATCTTTAATTAATTTTTTTATTATATCTAAAACACTTTTTTTATTCGTTTTAGCTGCAGCAACTATTTTACTTAAAGTATGGTGTTTTTTTATTATATCTAATATTCTTTCTATCATAGTAACTCCTTAAAAAAAGAGATACTATTTAGTATCTCTAATTTGTTATAATGTCGTATGTAATACAACTGATGTTATTACTAATGCTATAAATATTATAGCTATAACTAAAGTTGAGCGTTGTAAAAATAATTCTGCGCCTCTAACTTTTTGATCTTTAAATAGTTCTGTTTTGCTACCATTAAAGGCATCATTAATATCATCTTTAGATGTTTGTAACATAACAACAATTATCATTAAAATTGAAAAAACTAAAACAAAATAATCAGCAATATTCAAAATTTTCACCTTCCAATAATTAACATGACAATTTTAACATATTTTTAATTATCTGACAACATCTAATATTAATTTTGTTGTAATTTCTTGATCAGTATATGTATATGCTTCTTTTAACATATTATATGCTTCATCAACATTTTTATCATTTACATATAAATAAGCTAAAACATCACCACAATTGACATAATCGCCAACTTTTTTATTTAAAACAATACCTACACTATAATCTATTTCACTATCTAGATTTTCTCTTCCTGCACCTAATAACATTGAAGCATGGCCAACCTTATATGAATCTATTCTACTAATATAGCCTGATGTTTCAGCTTTTAGTTCAACAACATCACCTAAATCAAACAATTCAGGATGATGAATATAATCGACATTACCACCTTGGGCCTTAACTAATTCAACAAACTTAGCTAATGCTCTACCATTTCTAATTTGTTCAAGTAAAGTTTTTCTTGCTTCTTCTAATGAAGTTTCTAAGCCAGCATCAACAACTAAATAAGAACCTAATGTTAAACATAATTCTGTTAAATCTTTTGGTCCTCTTCCATTTAAAGTATTAATAGCTTCAATAACTTCTAATGAATTACCAATTGCCAAACCTAAAGGTTCATCCATATTTGTTAACACGCAGGTAACCTTTTTATTAGCCATAGTACCAATATCTTTCATAGCTGAAGCAAGTTTTAAGGCTTCTTCTATATTAGGCATAAAAGCTCCACTACCTACTTTAACATCTAAAATAATCGCATCTGCCCCAGCTGCTAATTTTTTAGACATTATGCTAGAGGCAATTAATGGTATTGATGGAACCGTACCTGTTACATCGCGCAAAGCATATAATTTTTTATCAGCTATATTGATTTCTTTTGTTTGACCAATAATCGCGATATTAATATTTTCAACTTGATCAATAAACTCACTAATACTTAAATTAACATTAAAATCTCTAATTGATTCTAATTTATCTAATGTACCACCAGTATGACCTAAGCCTCTACCACTCATTTTAGCAAATTTAATGCCTAAACTTGCTACTAAAGGGGCTAAAACTAAAGTTGTTTTATCACCAACTCCACCAGTTGAGTGTTTGTCAACTTTAAAGACTTTAATTTGACTTAAATCAACTGTTTTACCACTATTTTCCATTGCCATTGTTAAGGCAAAAATTTCATCTTTATTCATACCTTTAAAATAAGTTGCCATTAAGAAAGCACTCATTTGATAATCAGGTATCTCCCCACTTGCATAACCATTGATTAAATAATCAATTTCTGCTTTTGTTAAACTATAACCATCGCGTTTTTTAATAATTAAATCTAAAACGTTCATATTTTCCTTTCGTATAAAGGAATTAATATATATTCATCTTTTGCTAAATAATATACACTATTCCTTTTTTCATTTTTAATAACTTTAGATAATATTCCATCCTTAAAATAGATAGCTGTATCGTCTTCTAAAGCATAAGAATCTAGGCCATATTTCTTACATTCATCATCAAATAAAACCAATTCTTCTTTTTGATAATGAGGACAAAAACAAATGTCTATTATTCCTAAGCCTTTAACCATTTTAAAATTAAAATATTTACCACAATCAATAAAACTGTCTGCATCACCCATCCCATAGCTTGCTAACATTATTGCTCCCGCAGATACACCAACTAATATTTTATCCTCTGTGAAGTATTTATCTAAATGATATTTTTTTATATATTCTAGTAATTCTTTTGTGTTTCCACCCGCAAAAAATAATATATTAGCCTCATTAAATAGTGAATTATAATCTAATTTTGTAATATTATTTCTAGTTAAAAGACTAATGTTTGCTTTAATTTTATTTTTAAATAAATTATAACTATATTCATATTTATCAGTTGCTAAGGCAATATATAAAATATTAGGATTTAAGACTAAATTAATAAGATAATTTTCAATATTATTTATATTATTAGTTAATCCACCAATTAATAAACATTTCATTTTTTTACCTTAACATAACAAATAGGTCCAACTTGTGACCATTTATCTTCAAATTCAGTGGTAATATTCTTAATATTTGTGTTATGTAGGTCATATGTTTTTTCTAAAATTGTAAAGTTTTCTTCTTCATAACGTAATAATGAATAATTGAATAGGTCAACATTATCTGTTTTTTGAATAATAGTTCCATCATTAGTTAATATGCGTTTATAAGAATTTAAAAAATTATTTGCAGTTAATCTTCTCTTAGCTTGAGCTTGTTTAGGCCAAGGATCTGAAAAATTAAGATAAATATTACTAATACTTGCTGTTGTAATTTTAGGCTCAATATCTTTAAAATCACCTAGTATAAAGAATAGATTGCTTGGCTTTTCTTCTAAATTTAGATATTTTTCTACTGCTCTTAATAATACTGAATCATATTTTTCAATTGCTATAAAATTAATATTAGGTAATGATTTTGCCATATTAATAATAAATTGGCCTTTACCACACCCTATTTCTAAATGAAGTGGTAAATCATTTTGAAATAATTGTTCAATATTTATTGTCTCTAAATTAGTAACAACAATTTCTTGATGACTATCTAAAAACTCTTTTGCTCTTTTAATGTGTCTTAAACGCATTTTAATTACCTAATTCATAAATTGCCTTGGCATAAATGGCAATATCTTCAACAAAGTCTTTAATTTTTCGATATTCATTCGCTATATGACAAACATCAGGACTACCTGGTCTTTGTGGGCCAAATGCTACACATTGGTCGATAAATTTTGCATATGTTCCGCCACCAATCGTAAATGGCTTATTAATATTATCACCTGTTATAGCTGTATAAGATTCCATTAATTTTTTAACTAAAAATGAATCTTTTTTAACATAATGAATTGGAGTTACACTATCTTTGATATAGCTAAAATCATATTGTTTCATGCTTGAAGCAAATTTTTCTTCAATTACTATATCATATTTATCTTTAGGAATTCTAAAATCTAAACCAACTACTAATTGATTATTTTCTAATTTAAATGTGCCTAGATTCATAGTTAATAGTCCCATATCATTATCTTTGATAGCTAAACCTAATTTATTAGCAAACGGATCAAATAAGAAATAATTTTGTAAATATTTAGCAATTGATGAATTTGTGTTTTTAGCCACAAAATCAAGCAAAATAAAGGCTGCGTTTAGGCCTTTTTCAGGTACCATAGCATGACTTGATTTTCCGTATGCAATATAAGTGTCACCTTTAATTTCGCCTTCATAACCATTTTCTTTTAAATAAAGAAGATATTTAGCTTTTAAATCAATATTTAATTCCATTTCTGCTAAAGCAGGAACAATATTAAGTCTTTCTCCAGCTGTAAATGATTTAAAGATATTTTCTTTATCAAGAAGATATAGGTGATAATTTGCATGAGCTTTTTCCCCGTAAATAGCCGGAAATTCAGCATCAGGTGAAAAACCATAAACTGGCATTTCTTCTTCTTCGAAATACTTAGTTAAACAACGTGATCCACTTTCTTCATCACAACCCATAATTAAACGAACTTTTTTAGATAACTTAATTTGATTATCTTTTAAAAGCTTAATAGCATACAAACTAGCTACTAATGGACCTTTATCATCCATTACACCACGTCCATACATATTTTCACCTTTAATAGTTAGTGTAAATGGATCACTATCCCATTCTTCTTTATTAGCCGGAACTACATCTAGATGTGCTAAAACACCAATTAATTGTCCATTTGCATTACCATACTCGATATGCCCAGCATAATTATAAACATTTTTAGCACTTAAGCCAAAACTTCTCGCTTTATTTAAAATATAATCTAAAGCTTCTTTATTTTCTTTACCAAATGGAACATCAGAATTAGGATGATATTCATCTAAAACACTTTTATATTCTATTAACTCTTTCAAAGTGTTTAATGCTTCTTCTTCATATTTTTCAGCTAAGGCTTTAAAATTATGCATCATTACACCTCCTTACCAACTTTTAATTCTTCAATTAAACTTATTATTTTTTCACTAGCTAAAGTTTCATCTGCACCAACAAAGATTAAGGTGATTTCTTCCCCCATATAAATTCCTAATGATAATACACCTATTATTGATTTAAAATCTATATCTTTGTCATGGGCTTTTAAAGTAATGTCTGATTTAAATTTATCTGCTTCAGTTACTAAAATGGTTGCTGGCCTAGAATGCATACCTGTTTCTGCTGTAATATACACTTTTTTAACGACCATAATATCTACCTCTTTTCTAAAGCATTTTTAATATTATTAGCCTCATCTTTAAATAAGGCTTTAATTGTGTTACCAGTAACAAATATTCCTTTATCTGTTAAAGTTTTTAATTTTTCTAAATCAACTAAATCTAATTCATTAACTTCAATTTTTAGTCTACTTTGTTCAACTTCAACTTTTAAAATATTATTATTGCCTCCTAAATATAATAGTAAAGCATCAATAAAATCTTGATTAACTATTGATTTATTTTGTTTTTTCTTTAAATAATAAAAAGCAATAAAAATACCTAATATTAATATCAGTGCTGCGGCTAATATTATTAAGGCAACTACCCAAACTTCCATCTAATCACTCCTTATAATTCATTTGCTTAAAAAATTCATTTTTAAAATCTAATAAACGATCTTCTTTTATAGCTTCTCTTATATTATGCATCAAATTCTTTAAAAAATAAAGGTTATGATAAGTTAAAAGTCGCATTCCTAATATTTCATCAGCCTTAATTAAATGATTTAGATAACCCATTTTAAAATTTTTACATACATAACATTGGCAATTTGGATCTAACGGTTGATGACTTTCTTTATATTTTTGATTCTTAACTTGAATTTTACCATAACTTGTAAAAGCTGAACCATGTCTAGCATTCCGGCTTGGTAAAACACAATCAAACATATCTATACCATTCATTGCCCCAATAACTAGATCATCTGGTGAACCTACGCCCATTAAATAACGTGGTTTATTGGTTGGCATAATCGTTTTTAAATAAGCTAGCATTTCATACATTTCATCTTTTGATTCACCTACTGATAAACCACCAATAGAGTAACCAGGAAAATCAAGTTTTTCTAATTCGTCTAAACAATATTTTCGTAATTCTTTATTTGGACCACCTTGAACGATCCCAAATAAGGCTTGTTTATCTTTATTTTGATGCGCATCATAGCCTCTTTTTGCCCATCTTATTGTTCTTTTAACGCTATCTACTAAATACTTATCTTCGGCATGAAATGGAGGACATTCATCAAATGACATAATAATATCAGCACCTAAATTATTTTGAATTTGAATAGATAATTCTGGTGACAAAAATAATGGTGCTCCACTCTTATGATGTCTAAAATGCACACCTTCCTCGGTGATTTTACGAATATCTGATAATGAGAAAACTTGAAAACCGCCTGAATCAGTTAATAAAGCTCCTTGCCAATTCATAAAACCTCTAACGCCACCAAAATCTTTAACTATTTCATCACCTGGTTGTAACCATAAGTGATATGTATTAGCTAAAATTAAACCGTCACTTACTTCTTTTATTTCTTCAGGAATTAAAGTTTTAACAGTTGCCTGGGTCCCAACTGGCATAAAAATAGGTGTTTCAAAATCACCATGTGGCGTATGTAATATTCCATATCTAGCCCCAGTTTGTTTACAAACATGGAAAACTTCATGCCATACCGGAGGTCTATTCATATATTCTCCTTATTGATTCTATAACTACATCTTTAACCGGTTTATCGCTTGTATATGTTTTAACAGAAGCAACTTTATCTACTACTTCTATTCCTTTAACAACTTTACCAAAAGCGGCATACGCCCCATCTAAATGTGGGCAATCAACTTGACAAATAAAGAATTGACTAGATGCGCTATTTGGCATCATTGACCTAGCCATTGAAATAGTTCCTCTTTCGTGTTTTAAAGGATTATTAATGCCATTATTTTTAAATTCACCTTTAATATTTTCTTTACTTCCACCCATACCTGTACCAGTAGGATCTCCGCCTTGAATCATAAAGTTTTTTATAACGCGATGAAAAATTAAATTATCATAAAATTTTTCATCTACTAATTTTAAAAAATTAGCTACTGTTATCGGCGCACAATCTTCATATAATTCTAGCGTAATTGTGCCAAAATCTGCTATTTTAATTTCTACTAAATTCATATAAACTCCTTATATAATAAACATTGCATCACCGAAAGAAAAAAAACGATATTTTTCTTTAACGGCTTCATTATAAGCTTTTAATATTAATTCTTTATCACTAAATGCACTAACTAACATAATTAAAGTTGATTTAGGTAAATGAAAATTAGTTATCAAACCTTTAACAACCTTAAATTGATAACCTGGATAAATAAAAATACTGGTCTCTTTCGATTCTTCTTTAAAACCATCCTTACTATAAGCACTTTCTAAAGTTCTAACACTTGTAGTCCCAACCGCTATAATTCTCTTACCTTTTTTTATAGCCTCATTTAATCTTTCAGCACTATCTTTAGTAATATGGTATGCTTCACTATGCATTTGATGATTTTTAACATCTTCAACATTCACCGGTCTAAATGTCCCTAAACCCACATTTAGAGTAACATAAATAATCTCTACCCCTTTAGCTTTAATTTGTTCTAATAATTCATTTGTAAAATGTAATCCGGCAGTTGGGGCAGCCGCACTACCTATGTTTTTAGCATAAACGGTTTGATATCTATCTTTATCTTCTAATTTTTCATGAATATATGGAGGTAGTGGCATTTGACCTATTTCGTTTAAGATTTCAACTAAAATCCCTTCATATATTAGCTTAATATGGCAAATCCCATCTTCTAAAACTTCCAAGCACAATGCCTTTAATTTATCTGAAAAAACAACAACCGTATTTTCATGCATACGGCGTTGTGGCTTAACTAAACATTCCCAAACATTTTCGCCTAAATCTTTTAATAATAAAACTTCCATTTTAGCTAATGTATCCTCTTTATAACCAAAAAGACGAGCAGGATAAACTTTAGTATCATTCATAACTAAAACATCATTAGGTCCTAAATAATTAATGATATTAGCAAAAACCTCATGTTTTATTGTTCTTGTATTCCGATCTAAAACCATTAAACGTGAACTACTACGGTCTTTAAGCGGGGTTTGAGCTATTAATTCTTCTGGTAAATAATAATCAAAATCACTAGTTTTCATCCTAAAAAACCTTCCATATATTTATAATTTAAATGCTTATAAGTTTTTTCAGTCGCAACTCTACCCCGATTAGAACGCTTAATGAATCCTTCTTGTAATAAATATGGTTCATAAACATCCTCTAATGTTGAAACTTCTTCCGATAAACTAGCGGCTAAAGCTTCAACCCCAACCGGACCACCATGATATATTTCAATCAAAGTTTTTAAATATTTATGATCGCGCATATCTAGACCGCTATCATCAACCCCAAGTTGACTTAAAGCATATTTAGTTATCTCTAGATTTATTACACCCTCATTTTTAACTTCCGCAAAATCTCTAACCCTTCTAAACAAACGATTAGCTATTCTTGGTGTTCCTCTACTACGCTTAGCTAATTCTAAGGCTGCTTCATCATCAATTTTAGCATTATACACTAAAGCTGTTCTTTTAATTATTTCATTTAATTCTTTAGTATTGTAATAATCTAAATGAAAAATAACTCCAAACCTATCTCTTAAAGGACTAGATATATCCCCATATCTTGTAGTAGCACCAATTAAGGTAAATGGCGGCAAGTCAACTCTAATACTTTTAGCCGTTGAATCCTTACCGATTAAAACATCTAATACATAATCTTCCATTGCGCTATATAAAATTTCTTCAACAAAGCGAGGAAGGCGGTGTATTTCATCAATGAATAATACATCTCCCTCTTCTAATTGTGATAAAACAGCGGCTAAATCACCACTTCTTTCAATAGTTGGGCCTGAAATAACTTTTAAATTAACATGTAATTCATTAGCTACAATTTGAGCTAAAGTGGTTTTACCTAAACCTGGAGGTCCATATAACAAAACATGATCTAAGCTTTCATGTCTAGCTAAAGCGGCCTTGATATATATTTCTAAACTTTCCTTTATTTTTTCTTGTCCTATATACTCTTTTAGAACTGAAGGTCTTAAGCTTAAGTCATCGTTTGCTTCAATCACTTCTGGATCTAATATTCTTTCATCTTGCAAAATAAAACACCTACTTCGTTAATAATTTTAAAGCCATTTTTAATAAATTAGCCTCATTATCATTTTCATCTAATTTTGGTAGAATCTTATTAACTTCTTTTTTGCTATAACCTAAAGCTTGTAAAGCATCACTTATTTCTTCTAATTTAGAAGACACTAAAACTTGTTCATCTAAATTTATTTTACCTTTTAAATCTAAAATAATTTGTTGACTAGCTTTAGGACCTATACCCGGGAATTTTCTTAAATATGTATCATTTCTACTTTCAATTGCTTCATATACTTGTCTTACAGAGCCTAATGCTAAAATACTTAAAGCACTCTTTGGTCCGATTCCAGATACACTAATTAATTTTAAAAATAATTCTTTTTCTTCCTTAGTTAAAAAACCATATAGTTCAATTACATTATCGCGAATATATTGATGAATATAAACTGCCTTTTCTTCATTTTTTTTATGAGCATAAGGATTAGGCACAATAACAAAATAACCAATGTTCTGACATTCTAAAACAATGTTTTTAGGAGTAATATCAACAATCTTACCTTTTATAAATTCAAACATAAAAAATCACCTAGGCAATTATACCATAAAAAAATAAAAAATTATATAAAACCTACATTAAATAATAGCCGAAATTCATTTATTTTTCACCTTTTATTTTGCTATTTTATAGCCTATAAGTTATAATTATAGATAGATTAAATTAAGGCAGGTGGTAAAGGTGAAAAACAAATATGATTTCGAAAAATTTGAAATCGATTTTTCAAATATTTTAAATGCTTTCACTGCCAATAACTTAATTAAAGATTCCATTATAGGTTCTATTAAAACAGCCTTTAAAACTTTTAAAGATAAAACTATGAATAATTTTGAGACTCATAAATATGCTAAAAATAAAATCATTGAGCGAAAAAAGCAAGAGGCTCAAGACTATAAAACGATAAGTACTAATCTCAACAACAAATATTTAGTTAGAAAAGAAAATATCAAGAAGATAAATAAAAAGAATATCCTTCAAACTAATCAAATAATACATCAAAAACAAAATGAATGCCGGGCTGAATTAGACTCTTTATATGAACAATACCAAGCTAAAATCGAAAAAACAAAAGCTAATATTGAACCTATAAATAAAGCATATGACTTAAATTTAAAACATTTAGAAAAGAATCTTAATATGGCTTTAGAATCTTATTCTACATTTTTAGATAAGAAGGCTTTAGAAACGAATAATATCATAAATAAAATCCATTCTTCTTATTCTAAACAAATAATTATCTCTAATGAAGAAGACAATGCTAAAATTTTAAATATTGAGAAACAAATCAAAGCTAAAAAAGATGAACTTGTTAAATTAGATGATGAATTTAATGAAAATAAAAATCTTATCTTACAAAAAAAATTATTAACTATTACTACCCTTAATAATGACATAAGAGATAAAACAAAACAAGAAAATATTAAACTTAAAAGTGAAAAAGAAAATAATATTATTAAGCAAAAAGATATCGAAAAACAATTATTATATTATGAAGATGAATTTAATGATAAATCACAACAAATATTATCTAATTTCATCAATGAACTAAACACCTTAGATGAAACTAATGAATTAACTGAAAGACAATATAAAAATGATTGTGAAAGAATTAAAAGAGAATATTTTTATACTTATTATTCTTTAAATAATGAACTTAATAATTATTTAAAAAACATCAATAAAGAAACTAATGAAAGCTTAAAGATACGTTTAATAAATAAGCGCTTAATAAAGCTAAAAATCAATACATTTTATCAAAAAATTAAAGAGATTAAATTTTATTACAATACAGAAATGGCAAAATTAAAATCTAATTATGATGATGAAATTGCCAAAAATAATTTAGCTAAAAGAATAGCTGAAATAAATAAAAATTATGAATTAGAAATGGCCAACATTGAGTTTAACACTATGAAAGATAACAATAAATTATTAAGTGAATTTGTTTCAAAACAAATAGCTTTGAACCAATCAAACATTTCTAATTATTATGAATATGAAATTATTAAAAGTAAAAATAAATATGGTGTTGAAATTGCTAAATATGATAAAGAAATTAATTTATTGCAAGCTACTCATCAATATTTATCTAATAAAATAAGACTTGAAATATTAGACTTAAAAGCCTTAGAAAATCAAATTTATAATATAATGCAGTTAAGAGAAGAATATTATAATAATTCTTCTTTTGAAGCTTGTAAACTTGAACAAATAATTTCTAATCTTGAACTAGACCGCAATGCTAAAATTAACGAATATAATCATAAACAATATGCTAAAAAAATAAAGATTGTAGAATTATATAAAAATCTACAATTAGATAAAATTGATTTAAGGATTGATTATATTAAAGAGGATTTAAAGCTTAAACGTAAATTAATTAATATGCGTTTCGCGAAAGAAAGGCTTCCTTATGTAAATAGGATAGATGAAATTAGAACTAAAGAGATTTATTATCTTGAATTTGAAGATTGTCATTATACTAAAAATACTGGTTTAGCAGAACTTAATCATAATCGGAAAAATTACCGATTTGATGCTTTATTATTAAATCAAAATGGATCTTTTGTTTTTCTATTGTTAGATGATTTAATTACTTTATTAAAAGAAATCACTAAAGCTATAAGTGAAAAATTAGATCAAACAAATTATTCGATTTTATATAATAATTTAACTACTATTATTTTTAATTATTATTCTATTATATTTAAAAACTTTAATGATAGTGAAATATTAGTTTTAGAAGAAAGAATTCAAAATGAAACAAAAAATACTCATAAGATTAAAAAAGATGATTTAACTATTAATTATAAAGCTAGTACTGCTAAGTTACAGACTAAAATTGAAGATTTTAATAAATTAATAAATAAATATGATATTACTACTTCTAAATATTTAACAAAGATAAATAATTTAAACTATGACATTAATAAAATAAGAGAAAACACTAATATAATCTCTTTTATATTTGATCGTGATCGGAAAAAGTTAGCTAAAGAATTAATTTATTATAAAAAAGGCTTAAAGAAAATTAAACATTCTAAGCATAATGTAGCAAATTTAATTATTGGTATAAATAAAAAAATTAAAAATATCCAAAAAGATTATAATAAAACTGCAGTTAAATATGATAAATTGCTAAAAAATGAATATTTAAGTTCTTATATATTAGTTGATAAGGCTAATAACATTTTAAGAAAAGTTACCAATAAAATCAATCATAATAAAAACATATTTTTAAATCGCAATTTTGATAACAGTTCTTTTAATAAATTGTTTAACTTAAATAAAAAAAGTAAATATTTATACTTAAAAATATTTAAAAACTATAAAAATGACAGTGAAAATAAGTTTCAAAATAAACAACGAAATCTAGTTTCAAATTTTAAGAAAGATTTAAGAAAACATTATAAATCTAGTCTTAGACATATTAAAAATATTAATGATAATTATTATAAAACGCGAGATAAAATTATTAATTTGATTCATAATACTAATACTGAAAATGCTAATTTAGATAGTACTTATAATAATGAATATAATGAATTATTATTTAAACATAAGCGTAAATTAACAAAATGTAATAAAGACCAAGATGTTATTAGAAAGACTTATACTTCTATTTTATATTCAATTACTAATAATATTTCTAATACGAGAAATAATTATGCAAAGTTTATTAAAGTAAAAAATAATAATTTTAATAATGATCTAGAAAAAATTAAAGCTAATTACCGAAATGAAATCAAAGCTAATAGTACGACATTAGAAAATTATGAAATCAGATTAAATTTAGATAATACTTCTATCCCTAATAATTGTAATAAACAAATAGATGAAATTAAAGCTAATCAAAAACTTAGTAAAAATAAATATAATTACACTAAGGCTAAAAATAATTATTTAAAGAAAAAGGTTAAGAAGCAATATCAAAGAGAACGAGTTAAAAATATAAGTAAGAATACTAATGTGCTTTTAAAACAAAAATTAATATTAGATAGAACATTAAATAAAATTAAACAAAAAAAGAAAAAAGAAACTTGAAAAATATAGTGAACCCCATAAGTTGGACTAGTAGAAAATACTAGAAAGACTTATGGGGTTTTCATTATGAAATTAAAGTTGGAAGATAAAATAAAAAT
>CASFCK010000026.1 GCA_949293265.1 uncultured bacterium | reverse complement strand
AAGTTTAAATAAAGTTGCCTTAGGCAGGTTAGGCTACCGCCTTTTTGCGTGGCCTACAATTGCCGAGAACCATGGCCTACTTTATCCGAAATAAACAATTTATTCTTTTTACCATCAAATTCTATACTTTTGTTTTTAGCTTCTTTTAATAATAAATCTAATTCAATTAAACTTAATTTATTAATGTGCTTTAAATGCTCAATTTGGTTAGTATATGGTTTAAAATTGTCATCAACAAAAACAGTTTTATTACTTTTTACTAATTTACCATCTAGTGGTAAGGCTATTAAACTACCATAACCATCTTCTTTAATATAATCTTGAGTCGGAAATATTCTATCAAAGGTAGTATATGAAACTAAACTGTTTTCTTCCATACTCAACAACAATAAATAATCCGCCAATTTACGCGCCTTTTTAGCCTCAACAGCCTCAGCAAAAAAAACCCAAAAATGGATGCCATTACCAGATTGGCTAAGTTCAAGTAAAGGTGTAATGTTATGTTTTAAACACACTTTGATAAGTGTTTGAATGGTTTTTTTAGTTTCTGCAAATTCATAATTTTTATTATCAAAATCAAGAACTACAAAATAACATGTATTATCATCTAATAATGGATAAATACCATAAGACTTTTCCCCTTTAAAATGTTCTAATAATCTGGCTTCATCATATTTTAAATAGGCTTTGTTTTTACAGTCATCACATTTATAATTACAAACACCCTTTATAAACCTATTAGCACAGCAAACAGCATATGCTTTTTTACCATCTTTATGATATTTAGAAGCAATCACATCTTTTCTTCCCTTAAAATAAGATGAATATATTTCTATTTTTTGTTTTTTAGTAAGTGAAGAAGTTATATCTTCTCCATAATTAATGTTATGAAGCCTTAACAATTGTCGTAATCTTTTGTTTTCTGATTTTAAATTATTATTTATTTCTAATAATTTAATATATTCAAAATAAATATCTTCTTGTTTCATTAAAAAACTCCCTAAAATAAGACATCCATTTTTAGTTTATGCTACATATACGTGTTATTTGATGTTTTTTAAATAATTAAAACTCAATCTTTAATGATCCAATAGCCTTTCCTTTGTGAACCAATATGTTTAATGTTACCAGACTTCTTAATAGCTCTCTCAATCGTAGATGTTGATCTATTTGTCATTTTGGCTAATTCAACTTGTGTAATATGTGGATTGCTTAAAATTATCTTCTTAATTATATCGATTAATTCGTCTTTCACCATCATTTTGGCTGTTTCACCATCATTTTTCACCATCATTTTGGCTGTTTCACCATCATTTTTCACCCTCATTTCGGTTGTTTCACCATCATTTTCTTTAAAACCTGTTTTGTCAAAAGGAATTGTTACTAAAATACCAAATCCTAAAAAACTATATGCTTCTTTACCATAATATTTAATCACCTTTGGAACACCATGACCAGATTTATCAACTAAACCACATCTTAAGAATATATCCATTAATTCAGGATTAACAGGGATACTAACACCATTATAGAAATCTTCTTTACTAAGACCTGTGATTAGATTACCATACGACATAATTTCCAATCTATTAGAAAAAATATAAACACATGGCGAATTACCGCTTATCCAATCATTATGAACGAAAGCGTTTAATAATGCTTCTTCAAAAGCCTCATTATTAAACATTTTTTTAAATTTTCTAGGGAATTCCCTATCATCTATGTAATTATCATTTAATGCTTCGCAATAATGTTTCACATCCTCATAAGCTTGTATTAAAGATTGATTTCCAAACTCATTTCTTTTTGAATAGGACACTTTGTCAGCACCATTAAATGTACATACCTGAATTACTCTAAAATTCTTGTCAGCTAAAAGATCAGCTAATATATTAAATTTGCCGCTAGTAGTTATTAAATTAAAGTTTTGTAAAAAATTATTTTCGTTTATTTCTATTCCTCTACTTCTAAGCTTTATCTTTAAAATATCAAAAGTATAATCATTTTTTAAGACTTCAATATTTACAATAGATTTGTGTAAATCTAATGTTTGTAAAAACCTTTTTTCAATTTCCTCATCACTCATTTGTGAGCTAACAGTACCATCTCTATAATAACACCCTTTTGCACTTCTTCCTTCCTTTTTTATATAATAAAGTTTATTGCCTCTAAGGACTTTAACGAACACAATGATTTTGTTTTCTATTAATAAAGTACCGATTTCATATAAACCATTAGTACTAGGAGCAATTTGATCATGAATAATATCTCTAATTTTTCGCATTATAGAATCTGTATTACTAACACCATAAATACTTCCATCATCATTAACACCTATGTATATTATTCCATCACGAGTATTTAAAAAGGCAACAACTTCTTTAATAAAATCTTTATTTAATTCTCTCTTTAGTTCGGTGCTTTCATTTTCGATAAATTGCATATTAAAATCACAGCCATAATTATGTCTATAATTATGTTTTCTCCTTTCTCAAATGTCGAATTTATAATTATGAATACAGTATAATTTAAATACTATAGTTTGTTTAATAAAACATCAACATCAACATAACCAACTTTTAACAAGAGTATGGCACAAAGTTAGCAATTCTAGTTAAAAGTGTATATTAACTATTAAAACCCATATAATAGTATTAAACTTCTAACATGTATTTATATAAGATACATCTTATTTATTATCGTTCCTATACGAAACACCAGCGCCATTAAAATTTGGTGGTGTGTTTTTAAATACCTTAGGATCTTGTGCTAATATTGGCAAACACTGAAAATCTCGTATTTTTTTTATATCTATTTTTGTAGATAAAATAGTCGAATTACAACCACCTTTTACTTTTAGATAGTCTCTTTCAACTGTTCCTTTAGGAGCAGTTACTCTACTATCTCCATAATAAGAATCATTAACTTGTACACAATAACAATGCATATCCCTCGTATAAGATGATATAATGTTATCAAAATAATTAATATCTTTATTATATTCAATTATAAAAGTCGCATCAATATAACTATACGCCCACATACGAATTTTCATATTAGTAAATTCATAACAACATAACATTTTATAATAAAAGTTATTATAATTAACAAGCTCTAATTGTTTACCAACTATTAATTTATAGCCATATATACTAGCTTTTTGTTCTTCATGAGGAGAATAATTCATTTTTAAATGATAGACCGCTGTGGCAGAACGAAATCTTTCATTTGAAAATGGTAAAATAGAAATTATATAGTTGTATATTTTATTATTAATTTTAATATATTCCAAACCACAAATAATACTTATTTTTGATTTTAGAGCAATTTTCACAACATATATGAGCCATTGAGGTGGTAAATACAACTCTGGAAGCACTAAAAAGTCAACATGATCCTTAATAGATTTATTAAATATTTCTGATAATACGTTTAAATGCTTTATATCATGGCAATTCTTGAAAGAAAAAATGTTATCTTCACATATATCCTTATGGATATTTGCAATCCCTATTTTCTTACACTTCCGCATTTTAGCATCATCAATCTTAATCTCTAGTAACTCAAAATTATGCATATCTAAATCTAATGATGTCCTTATTTTTTGATAAGAAATCTTATCTTTAACGTATTCATTAGATTTAGATTTTTTCAAAATATCTATACTATTTTTATTGCTTTGGCCAATTAACATATTCAAAAAATCTAACTCATATATGTGTATAAAGAATGGTATGATTGCATTGTCTAATTTAATTATAATATTCTCTTTGCCCTCTATAAAATAATTGATACACTCATAATACGATGTTAATCGCAAATAATCACCTTGATAACTTAAATATTTATTATTAAAAACATTTAATAACGGCATTAAGAAAGGCATATTTGTCTTATCGAAGTAAAGTGCCCTACTATATATTTCTTTATATTTTACATACCCATTATTATTTCTAAAATCAGAACAATATTTGGATAAACATTTAAAAGCCTTGTCATATTCATTTTTAACTTTCGTCCCAACAAAGTTCATAAACGATAACTTTAAATTTACAAACACATATCGAGCTAAATACTCTATAAAATCAATATTTTCTAATGAAGAAAACATATTATCAATTTTGGCTAAAAAAAGATTATAAATTGTATCATCATATTCTATACACGTTAATATTATATTACTGATTTTCTCTATCGTTTGATAGTTTTGTAGTAATACAATAGGATTTAATACTTTAATTATCTCTTTAATATCTTCTGTATTATCTTTGGCTGATATTAAACTTACTTTAGTTAACATATTTGACAGTTCTATAGTAAATTTAAATTTATCGACTGAATTTTCACACATACTATTGAATTTGCTAACTTCTTTGTTATTTTCATATTGGAAAAAATGAAATTCGTTAGTTTTATATTCTAAATCTTCTTCATCCATATAATTAAATATAGATTTGTTTTTATCCAAAAAATCTACTATTTCATCAATCACGTCATGACGGTAATTATGATTGAAAAACATAGTTTTCAGTTTATCTTTGTTAATTTCACCAATATTTTTAGAGTCTTTACATATATAATAACAATTCTCTTGTATTTTAATATGTTTCCCTAATAATTCGTTTAAAAGTTCATTTTTATCTTTCTTTTTTTGATTATTAACATTTTTACTATCAAAGACAAAAATCATATCATCTACATAACGACCATAAAAAGCTGGCCTAATTTTCTCAAAAACAATACTATCCCACTCATTTAAATATAAATTGGCTAATATATTTGATGGTGCAAAAGAAATTGGCAAGGCAAACATCTTGGATTTATCTAATGTAACTTGCTTTCTAATTTTTTCTAAATGCTTAGAAACTTTATCATTAAATATCTTAATAACCTTAAAAATTTGCTCATTAACATTCACAGCAAAATTGTATTTTTTATCAGCTACTAAATGCTTCTTTATTAGATCTAGAACCTTATTTTTAAAACATGATAAATTTTCATTTAAACAATAATAAAATCGTGCAACATCTAATGTTACAATATAGCAATCCTTATTGGATGATAAGAAATCAATTGCTTTTTTATAAGCTTTTGTTTGCCATGATTCATATTGAATATAATAAGGAATAAATAACCTATCACTTTTTTTATTTTTAGAACCCCTTTGTATTCTATTACCAAAACTTTGGTCGTAAAAAGTGGCATCTATATCACAACCTATTAACATACACCAAACAATACCTAAAATATGAATTTCCGGTTTAAAATCTGCAAATATTTGATATTCTATTTCGAAATCATCCAAGTTTTTATCTTCATTTGACATTATGACATCGTTATTATCGATTTTCTTTGCCCCCTTTTTTTCGACTTTTTTAGGTAATAATAAAAAATTTATATCTTCTTCTTTTACAAAATTAGACCAATCTTTTCTGATTTTTGATTCAATAAACGTTGACACGCCATCCACACTTGCTTGTTCTTCAAAATAAGCCAAATCATCTTTTAATGTCTTCATAGTTTTATCATAAAAAGCCATCTTTTTTAAAATGCGATAAGCTCGTTCAATCATTTTTTTTATATCATTAGTCATTCTATCCCTCCAAATACAACTAACTATATTTCTGTATGAAAAAAAGTGAAGTTAAGTACTACTATTTTTACACTTTCGCCATTTTATCGTAATATCATATTGTTCATAATTTCTACTCTTTTATGTTTGACTTTTATGCAATTTCAAACATCTTCAATTATCATATAGCAATATTTAAAAAAGTCTCACTTTTATTTCTAAATCTTGTAAAGGACTAGTGAATATAAATTGATACCATAATTTATATTTATTATAACATTAAAATGGTTCTAATAATGACAAAAATATTATTAAAAATTGCTATTTAATTTCATTCCATTCTTTTGCTACATTCCATATAGAATCAAAATGAATATCCATCATATAAATAAAATTCAATTCTTCATTTGATTCTAGTATTTCTTCATCATCTTTATATCTACCACGTAATATAAAATGCTTTTTAGATTTATATGGTGGTAATGTAACAGTTAACCAACCTGAAGTTGTTCTTACATCATCTTCATATTTTTTAGCAATGATCATTGGTAACCTATATTCTGAAGAAAAATATTTAACTTGAATTTTATTTTTATACTCTTTATTAATCTCTTCTATAAAATCATGTATTTTATATGTTTCATCAGAAATAAATGTGTTTTCTTCACGAATATTTCTGTTCTTTTCCATTCTTTCAATATCGGTTAAAAAAGCATTATTTGGCTTAGCTAATAGAATTTTTATATTAACATTTCTGGCTAAGGCCTCTCTTAAGTAATGTTCATTCTTTTTAAAGAAACTATTACCAGAAACATAAATGATCTTTATTTCATTGGAATGAAAATATATCATTCTCTTTTCATGCTCACTAATTTCGTTAACACTAACTGTTTGTAAAAAGCCAAATTTTTTCATTTTACTAGCGAATGTTAACTTTTTATAATTCCCCTTAATAATTAACCATGCTACTATACCTGTAATAGCTGCAGTAATTAGAGTAGCTATTATTGAACCTAATACATCTTTAAACATTTCTTCAAATAAAAACATAACCCACATGTGACAAATTAAATGTTTGTCACTTCTCCTTTCAATTTTCATATCTTATTTGACTAAAATACTACTTTTTATTTATTTAATATAATAAAAAGTAACCTTAGCTTTTATGAGCTTTTTGGTTACTCTTATTTTACTATTAAAAATAAATATATTAAAGGGCTAATTGAATTTTAGATTAATTAGCTGATTATAAATAATTAATGTAATAATGATAATTTAAACTATAGCTAATATCTTTGAGTTATTTTGTTATTCAGATAAAACATTAACATCTAATCTTGTTTTTTCTTAGTTTAAAAAGTAAATGTTACTAATAATTTTTAAATTAATCATATAATCATTTTTTACTTTAGGTTAATTCAATCTTACCATTTTCATTATATATAGGCTTGAATTTTCCGATAAATACTGTTTTAATCTATCTTTGACTTAATGTTTTTTTGAATATGCACTACCGATATAAACTAATTCATCATTAGAAAACAAAGCAATAAACTCCTGTAAAATCAGCTTCATTAATTTTTGCTTTATTTTTCATTTTACCTTCAACTATTTTTAAATCACATATTTTTTTGTCCAAATTCTTTTAAATTTCTTTTATATAATCTATTTTTCTCATAATTATTACTTCAAAACATTAAAATGTAGATTATTAATAAAATTGTAATATAAGACTAAGTCAAATTAACTATAGTAAAAAATATAATCTTTATTTTTCAAACCTTAATAAACACTTAAAACTCAATAATTGTTTCTTCTTTAAGTACAATATTTTTAGCATGTAATTCTTCCATAATTTCCTTAGTGTGATAGGTTGTATAAGTCCCTGTATTTATACCATCAGTTCCATAATTACTCCATAGCCATGTTGGAGTTGGCCATAAAGCTATTTTCGGACTTAAAATCTTATAAACGTCATCGGGAACATTATACTGCCGTGATGAGCAACTTGAACCATATCGCAAATTATATCTTCATCTAAATATAAATCTAGTAGTTCTTGACTGCCTTCAAATCCAAGATCACCTAAAAAACAAACTTTACAATTATTTATATCAAACAAATATACAGTGCTACTATTATTTCCAAAATCATTATGTATATTTTTATTATAAGTTCTTAATATACTTATTTTATGCTCACCAAAAATATAGCATTCACCACCATTGACTTTAGTATATTGAGAGCTATCTAATATATTCATAGAGTACTCATATTCATAAATTCCTTTTGGCTCATATAATAGAACATCTTTTTTGGTTGGAAAATTACAAAAAACATTTTCTATTTTAATTTCTACATTTTGATTTTGTATAATATTTGCTAATGCATGACTATGATCACTATGATAATGGGTTATAAACCATCCGTTAACAACATTACCATACTTTTTTATTTCTTTAATAAGTCGGGGAGCATCTTCAGAAAAACCACCATCGATCACGAATATATAATCATCATTAGTATGTATTACAAAAGACATATTTTGCGTGCCATTAAAACTATTTAACATTACAAGCGTATTTCCATTTTCTCTATAACAAAAGTAATTTTCATTATTTTTTACATCATTAGAACATGAGGAAATTGTGATGAACAGTAATATAATTATTAATATTTTTTCTATTCCTATTAAGATCTTAGTCATTTAACATACCATTATTTATTTTTTCTCTTATTTCAATGATTTTTCTAGATATATCTCTTGAGATATAATAATAGTTAGTATTGTTTTTTATTAAGTCAAGAAAAGCTATTATTTCATATCTAATACCTTCACCATCATTCTTGAAATAATATTTTTTATTTTCGTTTGGGTCTTCAAATCTAATCTCAAAATATTCTGTTTTCCACCATGGTGCTGGAACATATGCATACCCCTTTGTTCCGCTAATAATTAATTCACCTTCAGATTTAACACCATTACCTACTTTTATACTAGCAACCGCATTATGATATTTAAATGCTATTTTTGTAAATGTGTCATAATTATTTTCTTTTTTAATATAGATAGAAATATCACTATAATCAATGCCTAATAACTGAAAAATTGGTAATAAAGCTGTTGGCCCCCAGGAGTCAAAACTACTATCCCAACTTGCAGGATTTGCACTTTTCAAACTTGTACAAACAGCATCAACAGATGCGATTTCTCCTATAATACCGCCCTTTACTAGGAGTAGTAGTCTTTGATATGCTACTGAATAAGCTGTTTTTAAAGAATCAAGTAATATTAAATTTTTATTATCTGCTAATTTTAGCAATTCATCATATTGTTTTACATTTGTTGTTATTGGCGTTTCACATAACACATGTTTTTTATGCTCTAGAGCAAGTTTAATTTGTTCATAATGGCTATTTGGCTGAGATACAATGTAAATTGAATCAGATTTATTAAATAATTCATTAAGATCATATGTTAACAAATTATCATCAAACATTTCTCGATTTTTATTTTCATCTAAATATAAGCCACTTGTTGATACACCATTTACAAAACTACATTCTTTAATAAATTTAGAAGCCAATCTATTATTCCCGATAACACCTATACTTAAAGAATTATTGTCACTCCTAATTTCAGTACTTGAGATGCCCTTTGTTCTATCTAAATATACAACTTTGCAATATTCATTTAAATAATCAAACTTGCCCATCCAATCAGAACCTACCGTAAATATGTCAACTTTATATTTGATAATGTCATCTATTTTTTGGCCTTCATATTCTTCAACTATAATTTTATCTGCTAATCCTGTTGATTTGACATTTTCTACGCGTTCTAATAATGTTTGTGATACATTAATTTTTCCACGTTCCTTATCAAAATTATCAGATGTAACACCGACAATTAAGTAATCACCTAATGCTTTAGCTCTTTCTAATAATCTAACATGGCCTCTATGCATTAAGTCATATGTTCCATATGTTATTACAGTAGTCATAATACTTCACCGTTTTAATCATTATTTATCTAAATCTAATAATACATCGATAAATTTCTTCATTACTTTTTTAGAACCAGTTGAAATTCTAATATAATCTTTCAAAAATGAGTTACTATATGTTTTAACTAATATTTTGTTTTGAAAGAACAACTCTTTTAATTCTTTAACTGATTTATTTTTAGGTCTAAAACAAATAAAATTGCTTTCTGCATAATACAAAGAATAATTATGTTTTTTTAATTCATCGATAATATAATTTCTACCTTCATACTCTATTTGAATTAATTCTTTAAATAATTCTTTATGTTTAACTAATTCTAGTCCAAATAATAGTGCAATCGAATTGACATCAAAAGTAAGTTTTAGATTATTTAAAAAATGAATAATATTAGAATTAGATATTATAACTCCTAATCTAATAGCAGCTAGTGAACATAATTTGGAAAAAGTTCTTAAAATAAGAACATTATCATATTTATTAATCAAATCTATAAATGTTTTCTTACAAAAGTAATGATATGCTTCATCAATAACAACTAATGCATTATGCATTTTAGCTTTTTCTATTATCTTTCTAACTTCCGTGTCTGAATATATATTGCCAATTGGATTATTGGGATTTAACAAAATAACAATATTAGTTTTATCATTTATACTATTAATAATTTTATCAACATCAATTGAAAAATCATTATTATATTCTACAGCTACATGTTTTAACCCTAATAAATTGCAATTCACATCATACATTTCAAATGTAGGAGTTACAGTTAAAACTTCACCATGGTTAACTTTATCACCAAATGTTTGCAATATATATCTAATTGCCTGATCAGAACCATTTGTAATTGTAATTTGACTTGACTCAAAATTTATAAATTTAGCATATTCGTTTATAAATTCATTTGGTTCTGGATATGTAGATAAAAATTCAGGGGTTATTTTTTCTTTTACTTTATCAATAAATTCTTTAGGTAAGCCTTCTGGATTTTCATTCATATCTAATCTAAGATATTCTTTGCGATTTTGCATTGGAAATATTCTATGTGTGTTTTTTATATTATCATCGATGTACATATTTTATTTTATATAATTATCTAATAATTATATTCTCCTTTACTAAATTTTTTAAAATGATTAGAGTCTAAAGTATTACTTTATCCATATCATAATACTTATAGCTTCCTAATCTTCCACCAAAATGAATATTGGCTTCTTTAAACGATAATTCTTTATATTTGTTATATAATGAATTATTCTTTTCATCATTAACTGGATAATATGGTTCATCACCCAATTTCCAAGTTTTAGAATATTCTTTTGATATTACTGTCTTAGGGCTAGTAGTATCAAATTCAAAATATTTATGTTCTATTATCCTTGTATATGGTACTTCATATTCAGTATAGTTAATTACTGCATTACCTTGATGATTTACCTCATCTAATACTTCATTTTCAAAATAAACAGTTCTATATTCTAATGGCCCAAATTGATAATTATAATAAGCATCAATTGGTCCTGTATAAATTGTATTTTTAGCTAATTTATTAAATTCTTCTTTATTTGCTAAATAATCAGTGTTGAGTCATACTTCAATACCAGCAAGCATCTTTTATTTCTTCAGGCATCATTATAGAGTAAATTTTTAAAATTAACATGTTTATTTAATTAGCCTTTCTTTTGAATAATTTGCTTTTAAAATTAAAAATAGCAACTTTTTGTCTATTACCGTAAATGTATTTTTTAAAAAGCAACGATACTGAAGGTTTTGTGTACCATTTTTTAATTATTTTTTTATAATCAAAACTTTTTAAATCTAAAATAAATTCATTTCTGTCTTCATTATAATCTATATGTTTTCTTAATGGTGATTGATATTTAATTGCTGTAGTTAAGTCCAAATGTCTTAAAACCATAATATCTTTTAATTGTTCTACTTTTTTTAGGCCCTTCTTAGAATTTACTACTATTAACGAAGAACCCGAATTTTTAGCATATAAGTCTTTACAATAAATGTGGACTCCCCATAAATCACCTAAAGTAATATCAGCAACACGTTCTTTTTTGGCGTACTGACATTTATAGCAAGATGGTCTACTCATTAAATGTTTTAGCCATAGATCCCAAAATGGATTAAACCATCTATCTAAATAATATGGTTTTTTTTGAATAAAAGAAACTTTCATTATTTCAAAATCCCATTTTCTTTTGTCTTTGTTTCTATAATCAACAGCAATAGCTTTATCATTGAATTTCTCACTAAGATGTGCTAAGTATTTATTAATATATAAAGAGCTTGGGACACCCTCACAAATAACCTCAACCGTTAATAAATTTTCATAGTTTTTATTTAAATATTTTTTTAGTCCAGCAATTTGACAAGGTGTTCCTGTAAAAAGTACTTTTTTATTGTTGTTTAAATCTGTTTTTGCTTTAATATATGAGTCATTTATGTTACTTTGTAAATATTTTGATTTTCGTAGAAGAGCTAAATCATCTATTTTATCAATAGAAGTGTGATATACCTCAACACCATTACCAGTAGCTCCATAAATAACATAGTTTTCATCACAAAATATTTGTGCAATGGCAGAAAAAGCGCCACCATAGGTACTTTCTTTACGTATTTGCTCATTTTTAATATATCCACCATATGCAGCTTGTTTGTTTAATTGAAATAATTCATTGAAATGTTCAGGACATACTTCAATACACAAATTACAATGTATGCATAAATTCTTATTAATTTTGGGATATGAAAAGCCCTCGTCATCTTTAATCATTTCAATACACTTCTTAGGGCAGATAGATGCACAAGCAAAACAACCAGTGCAATCACCTTTTTTATTAGTAATTAAATAGCTTTCCATTCAGAAGCCTCATTTAGTTGGTTAGTTAAATACTCGATTGAACTTTTTCTAAATTCTGAAATTTTATCATTTATATTTTCATAATTGAGAGATTTATATTTTTCGTTACCATTAATTAATAATCTGTCTGTTATGCCAAATTTCAATAATAACTCATATATTTTATTATCACATTGTTCTCTTGAAAAGCCGAAAAAATCTTTTTCAAATAAAATACTAAATATTATGCCATGATAAGAATTTGTGACAATGTATTCTGCATTTTCAACTAATGATAAAAATTTTTCTACTCCAGCTTCATAATTCATAATATGTTTATTAGAATTAATGGCACGCAAACTTATTTCAATAACTTTTAAGTTTTTTTCTTTAGCTAATTTATCTGCAAATTCTTCCATTTTTTTATTGTATCTTCTTGCATAAAGAAGAATATATCTATCATTATATTTCTTATTTTCTTTTATTGGTAAATAATCTTCTTTAGTTAAAAGCAATGTAGGATTACAAACTCTTTGTACAGAAATTTTAATAGTATTTTTAATTTTATCTATAAATTTATCTTCACGTAATCCTAATGCCTTAAAGTTATTTAATTTTTCAAATAATTTTGTGAGTTCTCCACTTTTATCAAATGTGCTATCACCAAAACTAGCAGCATAGGAAAAAGTATAATTGTTTTTCATAATATCATAATTAGCATAGTAGCCATCATCAAAACCAAATTCTTCAATACAAAAAATAGTGTCACTACCACAAACAAAAGCATCAATATCTTCATTAGTTATAGTATTAAAATTTGATGATAAATACTTATTATGGGTTTGGGTAAATTTAGTATTATAAAAATTCATGAATTTTTCATAATTAACTCTAATTGCAGGCATACTAAGTTCACACATTTTTCGAGATTCATCATCTGTATCCCACATATTTTTAATTGGCTTTAATGGATCTTTATCTAATAATATATCTGGACAATAATTAACTAAGATTGGCTCAATGCTTTTGCCATATTTTTTAATTGCTGTATATAATGCCCAAGACTGCAATGCTGACCCGTAATTTGTAAAATTAGCATATATATTATAACTGACAATTCCTGATTTTTTCATTTTAAAGATCCTTGTATAATATGTAAATTTATTTCAAATATATCTCATAAAAATGATGTGCTATTCTTTCGTTATCAGGTGGTAAATTCATATAATTACCATATTCTTCCTTTAAAAAAGCGTCATATTCCTTTGGTATATCAAAATAGTCATCCTCAAATCTATGTTTAATAGTTTCTTCAAAAAAATAAGTGTTATAAATTAAATTTTCCCAAGTTCTACATCCACAATATTTAGATTGTTCAAATGATACTCGTTTAGCAATTTTATCTATTTGTTTTAGCAAATATCTATTTGTAAAAAATAAACCTAAAAATTTAAAAAATATATTTTTGAATTTAGACGATATAGATTTATATTTTTGATATATGTTTTTTGTAGATAAAATTTTAAGGTAAAAGGCTTTTTTAAATTCATTATAAGCATTATTATTAAAACTAACGCCATCAAAAGGATAAATGTCTATAAAAACACCCATACCACAATCTTTATCTATAAAAGAATGCATTATATATCTAGAATCTGATAATCTTGCTATTCCATAGTGATATTTTTTGCTTGTTTTATAATGAAATAATTCTAAATATCCTAATTTATCTTTATTGTTAATGCAATAATCTATAAATTTTTCGTAATCGTTTCGTGGCATTATTACATCTAAGTCATCATCCCAAGGAATAAAACCATTATGTCTTATTGCACCTATTAGAGTACCAAAAGCTAAAAAATATTTTAAATTCAATTCTTTGCAAATATCTCTAAATTTTTTTAAGATATTTAAAGATATTTGTTGTATTTCCTTTAACTCTAATTTTTCCATGATAATCTCCTTTTTAGTTTATCAATATATGTCATAATTATTTTTTCTTTTAGTAAAATAAGAACTAAAAAATAACTTATTGGTGCACTAATAAGCATAATAATTATCTTAATATATTCTTGTAAATTTATATATTGTATTCCAAATAACAAAATAAACATTATAATGTTTGCACCCATCATTTTAAGTATGGAACTTAAAATATTATTTAATCTAAAATGTTTTTTCCCTAGTATTACATATATGCTCATTACGACAAGTTCACCAATTACAGAAGCTATTGATGCTCCAATTTCCGCATAAATTGGAATTAAAATAAAATTACCGATAAGGTTTGTAATCGCTCCAGCAAAAACAGGGATTAGCATTAATTTTTCTTTATTACATACAAGTAATGTCCTAGAGCCTAATAGATAGCCAATAGGTGAAATTAATATTATAAAAACTAAAACTTTTAGCACATTTGCAGAACCTAGGTAAGATTCACCATATATTAAAGTAATCAAAAAATCACTCGTAAAAAACACACCAATAATAATTGGTACTGCAAGCATTATTATCATCAATAGTGTTTGTGATAATAAATTATTAAACAAATTATATTTTTCATTTTTATAATATGACGTTATCGTTGGAACTATTGTAATAGTAAATGTATTAATCACTTGAATAAGTATTTTTTGTATTTTACTGCCATAGCTATAAATTGAAACTGTTTCGGGATCACACATGACATTTAGCATAGTTATATCGACTAAACTATAGATTTCAATTGCTAAATTAACACAAGTTAGAAAAATAATTGGTTTAATATGTCTCTTAAAATTTAAATTTTTAAAAGTTAAATTAACATATTTTTTTGTACTTAATACATTTATTAAATAATTCCCCGCAGTGCCTATAACAGTGATAGAAGCATACCACATATAATCATCTGATTTTCTAACCAACACAATCAATAAGATAAATGATAGAGCTTTAAAAATAATATTTCTAATGGAAATAAACTTAAAATCATTCATTCCTTCATATAAAAATGAAATATTAAACATATTTAAAGCAATACTTATGCCTGTAATCAAATATAATGGCAAATGTTCATTATAGATAGGCACAGAAAATATTATTACTAAGTAGATTGATAAGAATATAATAGTAGAAATAAAATTTATAGATACTAATTCAGAATAAACCTTGCTACGTTCTACTTTATCATTTTTATATTTAGCTATTTCTCTAAGTCCATATGTTGGTATACCTAAAAAAGCTAATATTACAAAATATTGAGCTAAATTTTGAGCAGAAGCTACTAAACCTACATCATATTGTAATAATACTCTAGCGACGTATATTCCTGTTGCGAATGGGAAGAGAACATTTAAAACATTATAAATTAAATAATATATATTATTTTTAGTTAAATTTTTTTCTTCATTTGATAAATCGTCTGTCTTTACTTCACTAATAGTATCACCCATTGAATCACCACCGTTTTAAAAAATATATTTTTGGTATATTAATCTTACAAAATATAGATGCAATAACTGCATAGACTACAGAAAAAGAATACCCTGAATATGCAAACATATTGTCAAAAAAAGTTAATGCAAATAACGAAGATATAACTAATAAAATTATGACTAAGCTAACACCATTTTTATGACAGAATATAAAAACAATAGTAAAGAATAAAATCATACTAATGAAAGCTATTATCATTCCCATATAACCAAATGATAAAAACATCGGACTATAACATGTTTTTACTGTTAGTAATGGTTGTATTGATGATATTGTAATGAGCTTATAATCAAAAATTCTTTTACTAATGAAATCAAATATTATCTGTGAAAATAATCCGTATAAACTATTATCTGCTGTTGCATGTAAAACTTCATGGTTTAAATTCCCAAGAGGCGAGATTAAATATATATATGCCCAAGAAAATTGTGAAGGTAAAGGGAAATTTTTTTGATTGATTTTAGCTATATTTAATATATATGAAGAATCATTCCAATCCGATCCAGAACGAATATTTCCCATACAGCCGAACACAAAAAGAGAAAATATAACTAATAGTAAAGAAATAATAATTATTTTTAAATGAACTTTGTGTGTGGCAATAAACAAAAGTAATGACATAAATAATAAAAACACCAGTAAGCCTCGCGAATAGATTAATAAAAAAAGAAAAACTAATAATAGTATTTGTAACAAGTGTTTTTTTTCTTTGAATGTAAAATATAACACATTCAAATATACATACACATATATTGCGTAGGTAATATTAAAAACATGTAATGTTGGTATGCCAAAATCATGATAATTACCAGGGTTAAAAAGTGGAATATATCCACAATAAATAAATTCTATAACAAATAGTAATGTTATCAAAAATGTACTGCAATATTTTGTCTTATATTTTATACTAACAAACTTTAATTTTTTTAAATAAAATTGGAATATAGTCCCTATAATTAAAGCGAAAAATATGGTTAAAGCTAAAAATATAAGTAGTCCTGTATCCAATGGCTCATATAAAGTTGAATAATTTAAATTGTAGAGAATTAGTACAGCAAACCATATAACCGAATACCAAAAGAATGGATTGATAGCATAAGAAGATTTAATTTTTAATGTTCCAAAATTCATATTATTATCATCCCTTTTTATATAACATTGTATTCACAATTCTTGCTAATTATAATTTTTCTCCATAAATCTTAAATATTCACCAGATATAATATGATTAATCCAATCTTGATTATCTAGGTTCCATTTAATTGTTTCTTTAATACCTGTTTCAAAAGTATATTTAGGAGTCCACCCAAGTTCAGTCATCAACTTAGTTGGATCCATTGCATAACGCAAATCATGTCCAGGTCTATCTTTTACATAATGAATTAGTGATTTTGGTTTATCTAATGCCTTTAGTATTGTCTTAACTACTTCTAAATTACTCTTCTCATTATGACCACCAACATTATATACTTCACCATCTCTACCAAAGCTTTTATTTATTTCATACTAAAAGGATATTATTCCTTTATTAGAAAATTTTTTTATCTATAACAGTGTTATTTTTTTTGTTTTTAAACCATTCTTTTAATGAACATATTTTTTTTGCAGGGTTACCAATTATTACCGAATCCTCTTCAATATAGCCTCTTACAACACTACCAGCCCCTATAATAACATTATTTGAAATATGTGTGCCAGGAAGAATTATAGCACCCATACCTATGAATACATTATTACCTATGTAAACTTCTTTTTTAAAGTGCCAATTTAAACATTCTTCAAAAGTTATTTTGGAAGCAAGAGCTCCTGTTCTAACCGAAAAATCATGAACGAGTATTATTACATCCCTCGAAATTACAGAGTAATCTCCTATTGATATCAATTCATATCCTGTACCATCAAAAGATACAGTAGAGTGTATATAATTTACTAGTTTAGAAATTTTCATTCCTCTTTTTGATAGAAATTTAATGTATTTTTTTGTATACTTTTCATTATTGATACCATCATAGAGTTTAATATATTTCAAAAGAATTGCTGATAATATTTTTCTTGCTATTCTCACTTAAATCGTCTCCTGTTTTTATATATACATTTAATCATTTTTAAACGCTTTTGTAACTTATATTTGAATGAAGTTTTATGGAATCCCAATGTATTAGAATCATGAATTCTATACATTATTAGTTTTTCATCGCAATAGTATACCTTAGATGTTTTCACAGCACATATTCCAATCCACCAATCATGAATACTAATATCATTTTTGTTTGGAAATGGTAACACAACATTTAATAACGTTTTTTTAAATGACATACAGCATCCAATAAATGGATTTTTTATTAATATTTTGAATAGTTTTGTAGATGAACCGATTTTTTCTTTCATAGAAACATTTGATATTAAGTTATTTTTGCTATCAAAAATATATGCATTATGAAGAACTAATGTTGCATTTTCAACATTAAAACTATTGATAATTACCTCCACTTTATTTGGTAGCCAAATATCATCTTGATCTGACAAAAAAATATATGTATTTTTGCATCTTTTCAATGCATTCTCAAAATTACCAATCACTCCTTTATTACTTTTATCGTTATGGTAAACTTTTATATATGAATACTTTTGAGAATATCTTTTAATGATGTCAACTGTTGAATCAGTTGACCCATCATCAGAAATAATTATTTCATCACCATTGATAAGTTGAGGAATAATTGATTCTAACTGTTCTTTTATAAAACGTTCGCCATTAAACGTAGCTAAAGCAACCGAAATATTTTCTCGCGTTTTATAATCATTTGTATAATTTTTCTCCATAAATCTTAAATATTCACCAGATATAATATGATTGATCCAATCTTGATTATCTAAGTTCCATTTAATTGTTTCTTTAATACCTGTTTCAAATGTGTATTTAGGAGTCCAACCTAGTTCAGTCATTAACTTAGTTGGATCCATTGCATACCTTAGGTCATGTCCAGGTCTATCTTTTACATAATGAATTAATGATTCTGGTTTATCTAATGCCTTTAGTATTGTCTTAACAACTTCTAAATTACTTTTTTCATTATGACCACCAACATTATATACTTCACCATCTCTACCATTTCTTACTATTAAGTCAATAGCTGTACAATTAGAACATCTAGATATAGTTATAGGTAATTTAAATGTTCTATGATAAGCTAATACTAGTAGGTCAGCTGAAGCTTTAGAAGCACTATAAGGACTTGATGTATGAATTGGTGTATTTTCTGTAAATAATAAATCAGGTCTATCTAGAGGTAAGTCACCATATACTTCATCAGTAGATACTTGATGGTATCTTTTAATACCATATTTCTTGCAAGCATCCATTAATACACTAGATCCATTAATACACTAGTACCAATAACATTAGTTTCTAAGAATATAGTTGGATTTTCTATTGATCTATCTACATGAGATTCAGCAGCAAAGTTAACTACATAATCAAACTTATATTCTTCAAACAATTTATAAACTAAATCTCTATCACAAATATTTCCATGTACAAACTTAAAGTTTGGTTTATTTTTAATAGGTTCTAAAGTTTCTAGGTTGCCTGCATAAGTTAAAGCATCTATACAAACAAATAAATCGCTTGGATATTTATTAACCATATAATGCATAAAATTACCACCTATAAACCCGGCACCACCTGTTACTAAAAAGTTCATATTAACTCAACTCCTTTAAGTATCTTTCTAAAGCATCATCCCAATTAGGTAATCTATTAAATTTAGCTTTATCTAAGCTTTTTTTACTTAGTCTTGAATTAAGTGGTCTAGCTGCTTGATTAGGTACTAGTTTTCTATATTCATCTGTAGTTACTGGATTTACTTTTATATTTATATTTGATAATTCAAATATCTTTTTAGCAAATTCATACCAACTACATATACCTTCGTTAGTAGCATGATATATACCATATTTATTGGTTTTAATCATATCACATAACAATACTGCTAAATCAGCAGTATAAGTAGGTGAACCTATTTGATCACTTACTACATTAAGTTCAGTTTTACCTAAGCTAGCTAGTTTTAACATTGTTTTAATAAAATTATTACCATTAATGCCAAATACCCAAGATATTCTAACAATAAAGTATTTAGTTAATGTTTGTAAAACAAAATCTTCACCTTCTGATTTTGTTTTACCATACACAGATAAGCCTTCTTTTTTATCATTAACTTCATAGAAATTTTCACCTTTACCACTAAAAACATAATCAGTAGATATATATACCATAGTAGCATTAACTTCCCTACATGCTTCAGCTATATATTTAGTTCCTAAAGCATTAACTTTATAACAAACTTCAGGGTTTTGTTCAGCCTTATCTACTGAAGTATATGCCGCATTATGCATAACTATATCAGGTTTATAATTATTAATAAACTCATGAACTTTTTGTTCATTGGTGATATCTAAATCATCTATATCTATACCAAGAATATCTGTATATCCTCTTTTATTTAATTCTTTAACACAATCATAACCAAGTTGTCCTTTTACACCTGTTACTAGTATTTTCATTTTATTTCACCAATTTCTTTAAGTTTTAATTTTATGGCAATAACTAAGTTATTAAACTTTTCATATTTATTATTGTTTCTAATTAACCTTGCTATATTTTTTTTCTTTTTGCTACTTTTAAGCATTATTTTTAAATAATTAATTGCTTCTGTTTTTCCAAATGATTTTAAGTAATAAATATAATTACCATTTATATAACTTTTAGCTTTATATAAGGTAAAACCTTTTATACTAGCACCTTCAAAATGAATTATTTTAGCAATTGGTATATTATATATTTCTTGTTTTAACTCATGAAGTAACCTATAACATAATAATGATTCTTCAGCATACATAAATATATCTTGATCGAATCCATTTAGTTTGTCAAAAGAATCTTTTCTAATCATTAAACTTGCACCACAAATATACCCATAAATATTTAATGGGTTATTAGTGTAGTTAAAATCTGTGCGTTTGTTTAAAAATTTATTTTTTATAGTGTTTAATAATGAATCACTTTTTCTATCATGTTTCACATTTTTCTCATTAAATAAATATGAGTGATTTGGTTTTTTATCTTTTGTATACAAATTAGGTCCTACAACACCAACATTACTATTATTATCTAAATAATTAGCTAAAATACTTATTGCGTCATTTATTAATAATGTATCTGTATTTAAAAAGAATAAATATTTACCTTTAGCATAAGTAACACCTAGATTATTTGCTTTACCAAAACCTAAATTTTCTTTAGCGTCTATGATTTTAATATTAGGATCATTTATTTCTTTAACTAATTGATTATATTCATTAATATCACAAGAATTATCAACAACTATAACCTCATATGTTATATCTTTAGTTTTTTCTTTGACACTATCAATAGCATCAGCAGTCATTTTAGCTGTTTTATAATTGACTAATATAATTGAAACTTTAGGATCTAGTAACACTTTATACACCCACTTGCGTTGATAATAAATTTACTTTTTATATAACAATTTAATTAATATTGGAAATTTTAATATATATTTTTTAATCTTGAGTTTTAAATTACGCTTTTTAATAATATGATACGTTTCTTTAAACTCTCTTTTATATTTTTTAAAGTTTTCTTTGTTATTTTCGATAAAATAACTTACACTTGTCTTATATTGCCAATTTAACAATCCCTTTAATAATGATTCTTTTGCTTGAGGAGAAAGATAATCATTAAAATCAGCCAAAATCTTTTTATAAGAAAAAACTGCATCATTATAATTTTTAGGTTCTAATCTATGTATAATTGACTGTGAATTGTTTCTATAATGATAAAATGGTATATTTATGTAATATGCTACTATATCTTTTGGTGCGTTTTTAATTAAGTTTAGTGAAAAGTAGGAGTCTTCACAAACTTTAAAATTAGGAATTTGAAGATTGCCAATTAATTCTCTTTTATATACTTTATTCCATAACATTCCTTCTAATGAATTATCATTTAAAATAATATTATTAATTATAGTCTCTTTTCCATGTAGAGCTATGGGTTTGGTATTGGTTGGTAAAACATTTAAAATTGTTTCTAATCTATCGTATCCCCCCCAGCTAACATACACTTAGAATCAGATTCTAATAAAGAAACAAGTGTTTTATACATTTCTGGTTCGATTAAATCATCACTGTCTACAAAAGCTACATATTCTCCAGATATTTTGCCTAATCCATAATTCCTGCAATTTGCTGGTCCGGAATTTGGAATACTAAAATAAAGTATTCTATTATCTCTATTTAGATAATCTAAACAAATTTTTTCTGAGTCATCTGTAGAACTATCATTAATTAATATAATTTCTAAATTTTCATATGTTTGTGATAAAATAGAATCTAAACATTTAGCTAAATATTTAGCTTACTTTCTTTAAGTGAAGGATGTTTTTTATCTTTTTCTGATAAAGATACTTCACCATCATATGGCCAAGTTATATTTATATCTTTATCATTCCACATTATTCCACCTTCATCTTCAGGATGATATAGTTCATCACATTTGTAGCAGAATGTGGCAGTATCACTAAGTACTACAAAACCATGAGCAAAACCACGTGGTATCATGAATTGTTTTTTATTTTCTGCTGATAGGATAACTCCTACCCATTTACCATAGGTTAGACTATCTTTTCTTAAATCAACAGCTACATCAAAGACTTCACCTTCAAGTACTCTTACAAGTTTAGCTTGAGGATAAGTTTTTTGAAAATGAAGACCTCGTAATACACCTTTATGCGATCTAGATTCATTATCTTGTACAAAAGTATAATTTAATCCAGCCTCATTAAATGAAGATTCTTTATATGTTTCCATAAAATAACCACGTGAATCACCATATACTTTAGGTTCTATTATATAAACATCTTTAATAGAAGCTTCTATAAACTTAAAATTACCTATTATCTTTTCCATTAGTATTTAACCTTCCCTTCAGCTACATTTATTAAATGCTTACCATATTGATTTTTCTTCATT
>CASFCK010000025.1 GCA_949293265.1 uncultured bacterium | reverse complement strand
ATACTTTAATATTTAAAGATCTAATACTATTTATTCAAAGCTTTAATACTTCTAATTTGTAGTTTTAACCTTAAAATAATACTAAGATTTTAAAGAACCCTTTAATATTGCGTTTGCACAAATTTTAGCTGAATAACAAGCTTCCACAACTGTTTTAGCCCCAAGTGTTACATCACCAATCGCATATACTTTCGGATTAGATGTCATAAAATTATCATCAGTAATAAAATAGCCATGATCTTGTTCAATTTCATTTATGTTAAAGTTTGGCATATCACCTATTGCTTCAATCAAATAATCAATTTCTTCATAACTATATGAATTTGTTCCAATTGGTCTTCTTCTACCACTTTCATCTGGTACACCAAGTTCCATTTTTTCAATTTTTAGTTTTAATTTATTGTTTTCTACTTTAGCTTCAACTGGATTTTCTAAGAATCTAAAAATTACTCCCTCATTCATAGCTTGTTCGATTTCCTCTTTATTAGCTGGTGATTCAGCTAAACTGCGGCGATAAATTATCGTTGTATCAGCGCCTAGTTTTTTTGTTACTCTAGCGACATCCATAGCTACATTCCCAGCTCCCATTACAAAGACTTTTTTAGTTTTAAAATTTGGATAAATACCAAGATCAAATCTAGCTTTATAATTATATTGTTTTAAAACTTGACTAGCTTCTAAAATATGTTCATTAATACCAAGTCCAGATGGTCTTGATTTACTTAAACCACAGGCTATTATTAAATAATCATTTTCTTTAACTAATTTATTATAAAGGCTATCGTCTACTAAAGTGTTTAATTTAACTGCAATTTGGTATCTTGAAACCATTTCATTTAGCATATTTAATCTATCGTTATGAAGTCTAAAATCAGGAATACCATAAGCTAAGATACCACCTAAATAATTTTCTTTTTCGTAAATTGTAACTTTAAATCCCGCTTTTCTAAGCTCAATTGCTGCATAAATTCCAGCCGGACCTGCCCCAATTATTGAAACGGTCTTATTTAGGTTTTTAATGGGTGAAACATCCGGCAAAGAAGCTGAAATATATCCTTCTATTGCGCCAATATTTATTGGTTTATTTATTTTGTTTAATATGCAATGTCCCATACAGTTTTTTTCGTGAGGACAAACAATACTACAAATGAATGCTAAATTAGAATTATTATAAACAAGCTCCTTAGCTCTAACTAAATCATCTTCTTTTAAAGCTTTAATAAAATCCCTTATTTGATTATGAATAGGACAACCTTTTTCACAACTTGGGTTTTTACAGCTTAAACATCTATTTACTTCTTCTTTAATATTAGAATCATCATAACAACTAATTCTCATTTTCAATAGCCTTCCTTAATAAATATAAATCTGTTAATGCAATTTGACACATACTTTCAAGCACTACCGGCATTCTTAAAATTATTGCTGTATCATGCCGTCCACCTATAATAAGCTCTTCAATTTTATTATCTTGAAAATTATATGTCATTTGTGCCTTGCCTATTGAAGGAGTCGGTTTTACCGCAACATTAATAATAACATCATTACCATTACTAATTCCACCATTTATACCACCATTATTATTAGTTGCCGTTTTACCTGATTTGTCTATTATTAAATCATTAAATTCACTACCTAATAATTTTGTTCCTAAAAAGCCACTACCAAATGACACACCTTTAACTGCTCCAACACTAAATAAAGCCTGACTTATTACGCTTTCTAAAGAATAAAAATAAGGTTCCCCTAGGCCAACAGGTAAATTTTTAATAGTAAGACGAATAATTCCACCTATACTATCTTCTTTTTCTTTTACATTTTCTAATACTGATTTAAATTTGTCTTTATCTGTTTCTTTACCAAGACTTATAATTTCACTACTTATATCAATCTTAAAAATTTTACTAGCTACTACAGAAGCCGCCACTAACCCGAGTGTTAATCTTCCACTAAAAGCTCCACCACCTCTTGGATCATTATACCCATGATACTTTTTAAATGCCACAAAATCGGAATGACTAGGGCGAGGGTGATTAATTAACTTTTCGTAATCACTTGATCTAGTGTTATTATTTTTAAACATTATTAATAACGGATTACCATTAGTATAGCCATTATAAACACCACTAGCTAAAATTGGTAAATCTTCCTCTTTTCTTGGTGTTCCATATGTACTAGGCTTTCTTCTTGAAAGTTGTTCTAAAAAATCTTCTACTTTTAGTGGGATTCCCGCTTTAATTCCATCAATTAAAACACCGACTTCATTTTCATGACTAGCACCAAAAATATTAACTTTAAAAACTTTACCAAAATCATTCAAATAAATCACCTACTTTAGTTATTAAACTTTGATCTATTTTACAGTCTAACCAAATTTCATCAGCCTTAATAGCTTGTAAAATAAGCATAGTAAGACCGTTATTATAAGAATTCTTCTTTTTTAAAAAGCTTGTTTGACGCGGATTATATATTAAATCAACAACTTCTTTAGTATTATTTAAAACCTCTTCATTAACCGGACAATCTAATATATTAGGATACATTCCTACTGGAGTTGCGTTTACTAATAAATCAATATTACGCATATTTAGGTCATCATAACTAATAATTGTTTCGCTTTTTTTATTTCTAGAAACTAAATAAACAGCTTTAGCCTTATCTAATAGTGAATAATAACAAGTTTTTGCTGCCCCACCACTACCTAATATGTAGCATTCTTTATTATTATAATCAATATTATATTGATTTAACATTCCTCTAAAGCCATAACTATCTGTATTATAACCATAAAGTTTATTATTAATAATTTTAACTGTATTTACATTTTTTAAAACTTTAGCTTCATCTGAAATATAATCTAAATATGGAAGTATTTCTTCCTTATAAGGAATCGTTACATTAAAACCTTGGTATTTAGTTTTAGCTTCTTTAATAAAACTTGTTAAATCATCTACTTCTACTAATTCATAGCTAGCAACAATCCCTAATTCTTTAAATACAAAGTTATGAATTTTGTTTGAAAATGAATGTCCTAGTTTTTTACCAATCAAACAATATTTAAGCATTTAAAATTTCCTTTTGATAATCTTTAGATACTTTAAGTAAACAATCTAATAATTCTAAATAATACTTTTCTAGTTCTTTGTCATTTAATTTATCTAAATTTATTTTTCTTAATATTTCTTCCCTATTTCCATCTAAGATAGGTAGATTATTATCCATTTTATATTTAATAACATTTCTAACTGCTGCCATCCGCATCTTAAAAGCTTTAATAATTAATTCATCCGCATCATTAATTATATTTCTATTTTTTTCTAATTCATTCATATACCTTACCACCTATTTGCTTATAGATATTAAAAAAATTAGGGAAAGATTTATTAACTGGTTTAATTTCATCAATATATATCTCTTTAGTTAAAAGAGCCATAATTGCTGAAGCCATAACAATCCTATGATCATTATAAGATTTTATTTTCCCAGGCCTATAATTTGCTCTTCCATTTATTTCTAAAGTGTTATCTACAATCCTAGCCGAAACATTGCAATTAGTTAAGATTTCTAAAGTAGATAAAAGTCTATTCGATTCTTTATAAACTAATCTTTCTAAATCAATTAATTTTGTACAACCTGGTATATATGAAGCAAAAACCCCTAAAATTGGCGCTAAATCAGGATTTTGAGCTAATGAAATAACACCGGATTTATATTCTCTTTTTTTAGCCATGAAGTTTTCATCAAAAGTTACTCCTAAATCTTCTAATATTTTAATTATATCTTCATCACCTTGCATACCACTTCTTCTTAAACCACTTAATTTTAATTCTGCCCCTAATGCATTAGCTACTAAGAAAAAGGCGGCTTGAGAATAATCTCCTTCAACTTCATATCTATTAATATTCACTTTTTGATTTCCTTTTATGTAATAAATATTATCCTTAACAATAATTTCTATACCAAATTCCTTAGCCACTTTTAATGTTAAGTCTACATAAGGTTTAGATTCTAATTTGTTTTTAATAATAACTTCACTATCACCATTTAAAAATGGTAAAACTAATAAAAGACCACTAATAAATTGACTAGAAACATTACCATTTAATTCATATTTACCACACTTTAAATTACCCTCTAATGTTAGTGGTAAAGAACCATCATAAATATATTTTACTTGATTAGCTTCTAACATCGGAAAATAATCCGCAATAGGTCTAACTTTTAATCTATTTTCACCATCAATTTTAATTTCTTCACTTTGTAATAAAACATAAGGAATCATAAATCTTAAGGTAGTTCCACTTTCACCACAATTTAGATCTTTAACTTTGTGAATCACCCCTGGCCTTATTATTACTTTACCTTCTTCTTTTATTATTGTTGTACCTAAACTTTCTAGGCAAGAAATAGTAGCTAAAATATCATTTGAATAGGCAATGTTTGATATAACAACTTCTTCTTTAGCTAAACTAGCTAAAATTAAAGCGCGATGAGCGATTGATTTTGAAGGTGGAATTTTAACTTCACCTTTTAAATTATTTTCTATTGTTAATTTTATCATATAATTCATCCTTACTTATTTTATATAAAAACGGTTTAAAGTCTTTAACGAAAACTAAATTTAATATTCCATTAAAATTTTTCTTATCGCCATATATATCTTCGATATAATTGCGATAATCATATCCTTTTAAAGTTATATTATATTTATTTAACAATTTTTTAAAATATTTTTGCTCTTCATAAACAGAAAAGCCTAGATCTATTTCTAAATTAAATATCATATCGATACCTTCTAAAACCGCTAAGCCATGCAATAAATTATGTTTAAGTTCAATGACATGACCAAATGTATGACCTAAATTCAGACACATTCTTATGCCTTTATCTTTAAAATCATCTTCAACATATTCTTTTTTTATTAATATACATTTTTTAATTATTTCTATAATATCATTATATTCTAATAAAGGAAAATCAGCTAAATATCTATATTTAATTACTTCACCTAAACCAGATTCATATTGTTCTTTTGATAAAGTCTTTAAAAATAGTGGGCAAATATAAATTCCTTTAGGCTCATAAAAAGAACCTATAATATTTTTTCTACCTTTGTAATCAACTCCACATTTTCCACCCATTGTTGCATCTACCATTGCTAGTAGAGTTGTTGGAATAATCACATGTTTAATTCCTCGGTAAACAATCGATGCTACAAAACCAACAATATCAGATGTGACTCCACCACCTATGCCAATTATAGTATCACCTCTTGTAATATTTTCTTCAAGTAGTTCATCAATTATTTTAAATACCGTATTAATATTTTTATGTTCTTCTCCACTTGGAATAATTATATATTTAGCATTTAAAAAAAATTTATCTAGTTCACTCTTATAAATATTATATACATTATTATCGATAATGATAAAATATTTATTTAAATTAAATTCTTGTTTAAATTTTGTTAATTTAGCTAGATTTTCTTCAAAATAAATTATAGTATTATTGAATTGCATGTTTATCACCTACATTTAATTCATTATATCATTTATCTTATAGCTAAACAATAAAAAGAAAAAATAGTGCTTAAGCACTATTCATGATAATTTTCAATGTAACCTAAACTTATAGTTCCTGGGCCAGCATGAGCACCTACAACAGGGGTCAAAGGATAAACATTAATATCTTTATATTCAGGGTGAACAGCTAAAACAGCATTTTTAATTTCTTCTATAACTTCAGCTTTGGCATTAGCATGAATTATACAAGGTGTTACATCCTTATCTTTTACTTCTTCTAAGAATAATTTAATCATTGCTTCTCTAGCTTTTCTTGTAGTTCTAATCTTAGCTAAAGTTTCAATAGCACCCATTTTATCTAGGCCTAATAAAGGTTTAATTTGTAATAAATTAGCAACGCCACCTGCAACTTTAGATAACCTACCATTTTTAATTAAATATTCTAATGTCTCTACCGCAAAAATTAAATGATTATGATCTCTAATAAAGTCTAAGTGTTTCATTACTTCATCTAAATCTTTACCTTCATTAAACATTTTAGCAGCTGTTAAACCCATTAGAGCTTGCGGATAAGCAATAGTCCTAGAATCATATACTATGACTTCTAAACCTTCATAATCTTCTGCTACCATCCTTACTGTTCTAGCTAGGCTAGATAGTTTTTCAGAGATTAAAATACATAATACTCTTTCATAGCCTTTTTCTTTCATTTCATCAAATATTTCTACCATTTTACCAGGTGAAACAAAGGCTGTATGCGGAAAAGAAGATTTATCAGTTTCTAATCTTTTATAAAAATCTTCTGCTTTAATTTCGGTAAAATCATCATATTTTTCGTTTTCATTAAATATTACTACTGATCTAAATACTGGGATATATTCCTCATGTGGAATATAATCAAGCGCAGCATTAGAACAAACTATTACACCAGTTTTCACTTCTATTATCTCCTTGTTTTTTTAGATTATAGCACATCTTATCATTGCTTTCAATTAGAATAATTTTAATACTAGATTAGAATACTTTAATAGTCAAGATAAGCATTTTTAATTCATTGACCAAAATAGATATTAAAAGTATAATAATAATAATAGAAATTAAGGAGGCATATATATGGCAAATGTATATTTTACAAGTAAAATATCACCTGATGTTTTAGTAAAACTTTATGATTTATTTGGTAAAAAATTAAGCGGTAATGTGGCTGTAAAACTTCATTCTGGTGAAGATGGTAATAAAAATTATTTACGACCTGAATTTGTTAAAAACATAATTGAACATGTTAACGGAACTGTAGTTGAGTGTAATACTGCTTATCCTGGAGAACGTGATACAACTGAAAAACATAGACATTTGATGGACAAACATCTCTGGACTAAATATTTTAATGTTGATATTATGGATGCAGAAGGACCAGATTTTAAATTAGACATTCCTGATGGAATCCAAATTAAAGAAAATTATGTCGGTAAAAATTTAATAAATTATGATTCAATGTTAGTGTTATCGCATTTTAAAGGCCACGCAATGGGTGGTTTTGGTGGGGCTTTAAAACAACTATCAATCGGTTGTGCTTCAAGTTATGGCAAAAAATATATTCATGGAGCTGGTAACCCTAATGGTGATTATATGGCTACTGCTCAAAAACCATTCATTACTTCTATGGGTGATGCAGCAACAAGTGTAGTTCGTCACTTCAATGGAAATATAGTTTATATAAACTCAATGGTTAATATATCTGTTGATTGTGATTGTGATAGTCATGCTAAAGCTCCCTGTATGCAAGATATTGGTGTTTTAATTAGTGATGATCCTGTAGCTATTGATAAGGCTTGTCTTGATATTATTTACAATTCTAAAGATCCAGGAAGAGATGAGTTGATTGAACGAATCGAATCACGTTTAGGTCCAATCATAATTGATGTAGCTTTTAAATTAAAAGCTGGTAATAAAGATTATAATTTAATTAATGTGGATGAGATGATTTAATGAAAATATTATATTTTGATTGTTCAAGCGGAATAAGCGGTAATATGACTTTAGGCGCCCTCTTAGAAATAGTTGGCGATAATAACTTTTTAATAACTGAATTACAAAAATTAAACAACGCTGAATACGATTTAGAAATAAGTAAAAAAATTAAATGTGGGATTGTTGGTACCTATGTTGATGTTAAGATTAAAGACCATGACCATGATCATCATGACCATGAACACCATCATCATAGAAATTTAGATGATGTAAATAAAATCATCGATAACAGTAATTTAAGCATAAGTGTTAAAGACTTAGCTAAAAGAATCTTTTTAAAGGTTGCTGAAGCTGAAAGTATCGTTCATCAAAAACCTTTAAATGAAGTTCATTTTCATGAAGTTGGGGCTATAGATTCAATAGTAGATATAGTAGGAACAGCAATTTTAATTGATAAAATTAAACCTGATGTTATCTATAGTAGTGTTGTTAATGACGGTCATGGCTTTATCAATTGTGCGCATGGTTTAATGAGTGTACCAGTTCCTGCTACAACTGAAATTTTTAGAGCTTCTAAGGTTAAATTTAGACAAATCGATATAGATACTGAATTAGTAACACCTACTGGGGCTGCTATTATAGCTGAATTAGCTACAAGCTATATTACTTTACCGGTAATGGAAATAAGTAAAGTTGGTTATGGTGCTGGTAGTAAAGATTTAGCTATTCCTAATTTATTAAAAGTTTATTATGGTGATTTAGAAGATTTAAATGAAGATTTTATTGTAATGGAAACTAATATTGATGATTCAACAGCTGAAGTATTAGCTTATACAAGTGAACTATTATTTAAGGCTGGAGCTCTCGATGTTTTTTATACTCCTATATATATGAAAAAAGGTCGTCCGGGTTATCGTTTAAGCTTAATGTGTAATAAAATTGATATGCCTAAATTACAAAATATTATCTTTAAAGAAACTTCTACTATCGGTATTAGATATAGAACCGAACAAAGAACTAAACTAATTAGAGAAAATGTTGTAATAAAGACAAAATATGGAGATGTTTCTGCTAAAAAAATCATAGCTGATAATCAGGTTTTTATTTATCCTGAATATGAATCTCTTAAAATGATTGCCATCAAAAATAATATTCCATTAAAAGAATTATATAAATTACCTGAATTTAATTTCGAAGAGGTAAAAAATGACAACTAAAGATATTTTAGAAAAATATAAAACTAACCAAATAGATCTAGATTTAGCGCTTAAAGAAATTAAGAAGGCTAACTATGAAGATCTCGGTTTTGCTAAACTCGATCAAAATCGTAAAGAAAGAACCGGGGCTAATGAAGTGGTTTTTTGTCAAAATAAAGATAGTGATTTTTTAATAAAAATATTTACAAGTTTATATACTGAAAATAAAGAAATATTAGGAACTAGAGCTACTAAAGAACAATATGAACTTATCAAACAACATATTAATAATATTGAATACAATCATTTAGCTAAAACTTTAAAAATAAGCCAAAATAAAGAATTAGTAGGTAATGTCGTAATATTAACAGCCGGAACTGCAGATATTAGCGTTGCTGAAGAAGCATTTGAAACCTGTACTTTTTTTGGTTCTTATGTTGAAAGAATATACGATGTTGGTGTGTCTGGTATTCATAGATTATTAGCTCAAGAGGAAAAACTTAATAAAGCAAACTGTATTATTGCCGTAGCCGGAATGGAAGGAGCATTAGCTTCAGTCGTTGCCGGTTTAGTAAAAGTACCAGTTATTGCAGTTCCTACTTCTGTTGGTTATGGGGCTAATTTTGGCGGATTATCTGCCTTATTAACTATGCTAAATTCTTGTAGTAATGGAATAGCCACTGTAAATATAGATAATGGTTATGGGGCTGGATATTTAGCAAATCAAATTAATAAATTAGCTGTAGGTATTAAATGAACTTAGAAGTCGAGCTAATAAAAAAATTAAAAGAATTAAAAAAAGTAGCAATTTGCTACTCTGGTGGTATTGATTCTGCTTATTTATTAACCATAGCTAATAATGTTCTTAACAAAAATAATGTTATTGCTTTAATAGCTAAAGGACCAATGGTAGATCAAAATGACTATTTTGAAGCTCTTAATTACTTGAATATGGCTAATTACAATTATTATGAATTAGATTTTAATCCTTTAGAAATATCAGAATTTAGAAATAATACTAAAGATAGATGTTACTACTGCAAGTATCAAATGTTATCAATATTAAAAAACAAGGCTAATAGCTTAGGATTTAAATATTTATTAGATGGTCAAAATAAAGATGATTTAGGTAAATATCGTCCTGGTAGTAAAGCTAGTAAAGAACTTGATGTTTTAAGTCCTTTATCTAATATGACAAAACTAGAAATTAGAACAAATGCTAAAAAATTAAATATTTCTTTTTATGACAAACCTGCTAATTCATGTTTAGCTACTAGATTCCCATATAATACATTTTTAACTTCAGAAAAACTTAAACTTGTTGAAAAAGCCGAACATTTATTAAAAACTCTCGGGCTTAAATTAGTAAGAACTAGAATTCATGATGAAATTTTAAGAATTGAAGTTTTACCAACCGATTTTAATTTAATTATAAACAGTAACATAGCTACAAAGATTAAAGAATTGGGATTTAAATATATAACCTTAGATCTATTAGGTTATTCTTCTGGTAATTATGACATAAAAATATAACTAAAACCTAGGAAATATGGTTCTTTAAAATCTTAGTATTATTTTAAGGTTAAAACTATAAATTAGAGTATTAAAGCTTTAAACAAACAATATTAGTCTTTAAACATTAAAGTATTAAATCAATAAAATAAGAGTATTAGATGTTACATTGATGGTATAATCTAATACTCTTTTTGTCAGTTCTTAATGTTTATTTAATTATTTATTTTTCTTGTATTTTACATCTAGGTTAATTAATTACTGAATTGGTAATTTACATATTGACATTATTATATTATTCAAATCTTTAAATTATAAAAAAATATTAGCCTGATTAATCATTCTTTATAATGTTCTCTTAATAATGCAATTTCCTTAGCATAACCTAATATATCATCATGAGGTGTTTCTAAATACATAGGCAAATCTTTTAATTTAGGATGATTAATTAGGCGATAGATAGCTTCAAGCCCAATATATCCTTCTCCTAAAGCAGCATGTCTATCCTTATTTGAATTAAAAGGCATCTTAGAATCATTTAAATGAATAGCTTTTAATTTATCTAACCCTATTATTTGATCAAATTCTTGTAATACGCCATCAAGATTATTAACTATATCATATCCGGCCGCAAACACATGACAAGTATCTAGGCAAACCCCAAACTTTTCTTTATAAATAAGTTTATCTAATATAGCCTTAATTTCAGCAAAACTTCTACCTATATCACTACCTTTACCAGCCATTAATTCTAATAAAATTATAGTTTTTTCATCTTCTTTTACTACTTCATTTAAAGTTTTGGCGATTAATTCTATTCCTTTTTCTACACCTTGACCGGTATGTGCACCAGGATGCAAATTATACATAGGATTAGCATATAAATTTAGTCTTTTTAAATCAGCTTCTAAAATCATTTTAGCTAATTCTCTAACTCTTTCGTCTTTACTACAACAATTAAGTGTATATGGCGCATGACAAAGAGGAGCTAAAATATTATTTTCCTGATTAAATTTTATATATTTTTTATAATCAACATCATCATATTCTTTTTGTTTAAAGCCTTGCGGATTGCGGCTAAAAAATTGAAATGTATTACCATTAATTTGCTTAATTTCTTTTGAAGCATTAAATAAACCCTTACTAACAGATAAATGACAACCAATTTTAAACATATTTATACACCTACACTAATTTAATTAATTTAACATTTTTTATTTGTTTCTTACTATAGTCATTATATATATGAGCTAAATGCGTATTTCTAACTTCCCATTTTTTAATTCTTCTTTGATTATAAATAGCAAATATTCCTAAAGTTATAATTGAAAGCCCAAGCCAAAATAACCATCTTTTAAATAAACTTCTACCTTTACCACAAAAAACTAAACCATAACCATCTATATATAAGTGACTGTAATACCACTTACTTTGCCAACATTTTGTAAAAGGCCAAGCGATAAAAAGAGTTAGTATATTAATTACTACACAAAGTAAATCTATAAGAAAACCAACAATAAATAATCCTGTAAAATCACCATTATTTTTAGCTTTTAAGCCAATTATATGGGTGTTATAAGCATTATATTTTCTTACTTTATTAACAATAAAAAATGCATAAATTCCTAACGTAATAACACATAATAAACACCATTTTAACCATTTAAATACTAAAGTCTTTGCACTACCATCAAAGCGTAAATTATAATTATCGTAAACTGTAGCTAAAATATCATCCCGCATATTAGCACATTTAACATAAGGATAAGCTAGTCCAAATGTTATAGTAAGTAAAATATAACGTAATAATTTATGCCAAATAATTTTAAAGAAATTACCTTTATAATAACTATTTAAAAGCACATCTTTTAAAACTTTATTATCTAAATCTATTTTTTCAATTTTTGCATAATCATTATTTATAAAATAATAATTTAATTTCTTTATTAAATCATTTTTAGTACTAAATGCTAAATTACTATCATATATTTCATTATATTTTTTATTAGCTAATAAAGCTAATTTTAAATATTTATAATTTAATATAACATTAATAACACTATAAACTAATAATATTATTGTTATTGATAATATTATGAATATATATCTTATAATATTTCTATATTCATTTAATTCTACCTTATTATTTGTTAAATAAGTAATTAAAATAATGCTGATTAGATAAATATTAATTAGAATAAATAAAATATAACTTCTTAACATGATGATTCTTTTAGTCATATATTTATTTATTAAATAGAATAATAAATATAATCCAATAAAAATTAAATTTGGTATTAATATAATAACTAAATAAGATTGATAATCTTTTCTAAATCCTAACCCACTTACTAACAAACCAATTAAATAGCAAAATAATAAAGTAATTAAACTCCATTTATAAATATTATATTTTTTATTCATAGAAAAATTCCTTTATTGTTTTATATATATTTTCATCATTTTGATATGAAAAATCATTTGCTGATATATTAACAACCTTGTATTTAGTTAAATCAATACTTCTTCCTTTAGCTAAATAAGCTATAAATTTAAACTTATCAGTTAAACCAGCTGATTGATGAACTATATGTCTATTTTCATTATTTATTCTATTCATAAAACAATCATATAAAATATTATAATCTGCCATTAAATTTAAAACTAAAATTTGGTCATATGGAACAATTTCAATTAGCCTTTTAAAATCATTTTCTTTAAAATTTGCTTCTAATATTAGTCTTTGATTAACTTTAGTACTTTGTTCTAACACGTAAAATAGTAAAGACATAGTTGCATTAGAAAGCTTTAAATTTTCTTCTCTATTATTAAATCCTATATTATCACCTAATATTTCTTTAACACTATCTTTTGTTAATAATAAAACCTTAAATTTTTCGCTTATTATATTAGCAAAAGTAGATTTACCTGTTGCTAAATCTCCGGTTATAACTAATATTTTACTCATAATACCACCACTAAAATTATACTATAAAATAAAGAAAAAGGCACCAAAAACGTGCCTACTCTTCAATTTCTTCTAACATCTTATGTTTTAAATTAGATAACTTTTTAGTTAAATCAACATAATATGTTTGAGGATATTCAAATCTCTTAACTTCTTCCCAAATTGTTGCAAATTCAGCTGTTGAATATTGTCTAATTTCTTCTAGGGTAGGAGTCTTATAAACTAGTTTTCCTTTTTTGAAGATTGGTTCTAGTAAAGGTCTTAAAACAAATGTACCAGCTTTAAATGTTTTATTTTTCCAAGTGTTCATTTGATGATAAATAGTTAAATCTTCATCTTCAGATAATTTTTCTTTATGTAGGCAAATAACATCAGCTACAGCCATCTTAGTTACTTTATCATAGATTCTATATAAATCCTTATAACCTGGATTAGTTATTTTTTCTACGTTTTCTGAGCGTTTAATCTTCGGAATAGCTTTGTTATTAACATAAATACTAGATAATTTATAAACCCCACCAAAGACTGGTGTAGTTTTAGAACAAATTAAATTTTCGCCAACACCCATTGAATCAATCTTTGCGCCTTGTTTTAATAATGATGAAATTAAATATTCATCAAGACTATTTGAAATAACAATTGTACAATCTTCCATTCCTTCAGCATCTAAAGCTTTTCTAATTTTCTTAGATAAATAAGCCATATCACCTGAATCTATTCTGACCCCTTTTAAACGTTTACCAAGAGGTTCTAACACCTCTTTTGCCGCTTTAATAGCATTAGGTAGGCCAGATTTTAAAGTATCGTATGTATCTAATAATAATACTGCATTATCTGGATAAGTCTTACAATAGGCTTTGAACGCCTCTAATTCAGTTTCAAAAGATTGAACAAATGAATGAGCCATAGTCCCAAGAGCTGGCATACCAAATTCTTTGCCAGCATATGTAGTTGCTGTACCTACAACACCACCAATATAAGCCGCTCTTGCGCCATATATTGCCGCATCAAAGTTATGTGATCTACGCGCCCCAAACTCCATTATTGCTCTACCTTCAGCTGCTTGGACAATTCTATGTGCTTTTGTAGCAATCATAGTTTGGTGATTAATACATAACAATAAAGCTGTTTCTAATAATTGAGCTTCGATAATATTACCTTTTACTCTAATTATTGGCTCATTAGGGAATACAGGTGTTCCTTCTTTAATGGCATATATATCGCCTTTAAATTTAAAGTTATTTAAATATTCTAAAAATTCTTGACTAAATTGTTTAGTAGATGCTAAATATTCTAAATCACTTTTGCTAAACTTAAATTTTTTAACAAAATCAATAACTTGTTCTAATCCAGCACAAATTGAATATCCAGCATTATCAGGGTTCTTACGGTAAAATAAATCAAACGTTACAACCTCATCTTGTTTTCCTTCATTAAAATAAACTTGAGACATAGTTAATTCATAAAAATCCATAACTAATGTTAAATCTCTATTATCCAATGTAATCACTTCTTTCTAAATTATTATATAAAATTTATTCAATTTTCGCAATCGATGGATGATTAGCAGCTAATCTTTTTATTCCAATTGGAACTGAAAATGCCACCGTTATTGTATCTTTATCTACCCCAACAACTAAACCATTGCCAAACGATTTATGACTAATCTTATCACCTATTTTATAAGGGTGACTAAAATTTGGTAATTGCTTTGTTTGTTCTTTAAGTTTAATAGTAATCGACTTCTTTTTAATTTGTGGAGATAATCCCATTTCTTTTATAAACCTAGATGGAATATGGTAATCATCTTTACCATACATTAATCTAAAATTAGCACTAGTCAAATATAATCTTTCTTTTGCTCTAGTTATACCAACATAACAAATTCTACGCTCTTCTTCTAAATCTTCAAGAGAAAAACTATTTATACTAGGGAAAATACCTTCTTCCATCGCTACCATAAACACAACTTTAAATTCTAATCCTTTAGCTTGATGAAAGCTCATTAATTTTACAACATTATCATCATCTTTACGATTATCAGTATCCGTTCTTAAAGTTAAATCTTGTAATAATGAAGCTAAAACATTAACATTATCACCGCCATATGTTTCAACTGCTTCGCTTAGAACAGATCTAAATTCATTAACGTTTTCAATTCTTTCTTCTTCATCATTAGCTTTTAAATAGTCTAAATATCCTGTCTTCATTAAAACTAAATCATAGAATTTAGTTATACTCATATTTAACACTTCATTACTTAAACTGATAATTAGTTTTTTAAATTCATTTAGATTATTATTATTTAATAGATCAATTGCTTGAAATAAAGATATTTCATTCTCACTAGCTAATTTATCAAGTTTTTCTAATGTTGTTCCCCCTATTTTTCTTTTAGGTTCATTAACTATTCTTAATAACGATATATTATCATCATTGTTTAATATTAAGCGTAAGTAAGCTACAACATCTTTAATCTCTTTTCTTGCAAAGAAAGAAAGTCCTCCATATATAACATAGGGTATTTGATTTTTAACTAAAATATCTTCAAAATTTCTCGATATATAATTAGCTCGATACATAATCGCAAAATCACTATAATTATAACCATCATCTAATAATTCTTTAATTTTATCTAAAACAAATTTAGTTTCGCCAAAACTAGTATCAGCCTTATAATAATATGGCTTAACACTATCTATCTTAGCAGTATATAGATTCTTTTCAATTCGATTTGGATTATTCTTAATAACCTTATTAGCTATATCTAAAATTGCCTTAGTACTGCGATAATTTTCTTCTAAGAGTATTAATTTAGTTTGCGGGAAAACTTGTCTAAATTTATATATATTAGTTACTAGTGCCCCTCTAAATGAATAAATAGATTGATCTTCATCTCCAACCACAAATACATTTTTAGACTCTCTTGCTAATAGATATATTAATTCAAATTGAATTTTGTTAGTGTCTTGAAACTCATCAATTAAAATATAATTAAATTTCATTTGATATTTCGCTAATATTTCAGGATTATTTTTAAATAGTTCGACAACTTTGATTATTAAATCATCAAAATCAAACGCATTATTATTAGCTAAATAATTATCATATTCTTCTTTAACATTCCAAAATAGATCATTTTTAATTGGATCATTTAAAGAAAAATCAGCAAAATTTTTAGAATTAGAAATCCAATTTCTTAATGTTTGAGGTTTTATATCTAATATGTTTTTATCTTTTACAATTTTTTTTACAATCTTTAAGCTATCATCATCATCTAAAATTTGAAAATTAGCTGTATAAGTAGGTCCAAGATGAGAAGCTTCAATCCTTAATATGCGAGCACAAAAACTATGGAATGTAGAAATCCACATAAATTTTGTATCTACATTTAATAAATCAGCTACTCTTTCTTTCATTTCTCTAGCCGCTTTATTAGTAAATGTAACAGCTAAAATACTACTTAAAGCCACACCTATATGTTCAATAATATAGGCTATTCTTCTAGTTAAAACCCTAGTTTTACCAGAACCAGCCCCAGCCATAACCATAACCGGACCTTCTGTTGCTAAAACGGCTTCTTTTTGATTTTCATTTAAATCTAAAAATATATCTTCCATTTACTCACCTATGAATTCTTCATATGTTGTATATTTATCAATTATTTTACCATCATTACTAAAATAAATTATCCGATTTGCTACTGTTTGTAATAATTCAGCATCATGACTTGAAAATAAAATATTACCCTTATAAGCAATTAAACCATTATTAAGGGCGGTAATAGACTCTAGGTCTAAATGATTTGTCGGGTCTTCCATAATTAAAACATTAGGTCCTTCTAACATCATTTTAGCTAAATTACATCTAATCTTTTCGCCACCTGATAAGACTTTGACTTTTTTCAAACTTTCTTCACCACTAAATAACATTCTACCTAACCATGATCTAATAAACGATTCTGCTTGTTCTTCTTTAGAATATTGTCTTAACCAATCAATCAGATTCAAATCTGAACTAAACAGTTCTTTATTATCTTGTAATAAGTAAGATACCTCAGTAGTTACACCCCATTTAAAATTACCACTATATTCTAAATCTTTGCCTAATAATATGTTAAATAAAGCTTCTATAATTAATGAGTTTTCAGCTAAAAATGCTATTTTATCATTTTTATTAACTGAAAAAGTTAAATTATTAAATAAACCCTCTTTAGTTAAATTGTTAACGAATAATATATCATTCCCAACTTCTCTATTAGGTTTAAAACCAACAAAAGGATATCTTCTTGATGATGGTTCAAGTGTGTTTAATTCAATTTTATCTAATAGCTTTTTACGTGATGTTGCTTGTCTTGATTTAGATTTATTAGCACTAAATCTTTCAATAAAAGCTTTTAATTCTTTTATTTTTTGTTCTGCCTTTTTATTTTCATCCTTCATTTGAGATAATAACAATTGACTAGATTCATACCAAAACTCATAGTTACCAACATAAAGTTTGATCTTACCATAATCAACATCACAAATATGAGTACAAACATTATTTAAAAAATGTCTATCATGAGATACAACTAAAACTGTATTAGAAAAATTTAACAAGAAATTCTCTAACCATCTAACTGCCTTATAATCTAAGTTATTAGTTGGCTCATCCAATAATAAAACATCAGGATTGCCAAATAAGGCTTGAGCCAATAAAACTTTGACCTTAACTTTAGCATCTAGTTCAGACATTTTACTATAAAAATGTTTGCTATCTACACCAAGTCCAGCTAATAAAGTTTCCGCATCGCTTTCAGCTTCCCATCCACCTAAATTGGCAAACTCACCTTCAAGTTCAGCTAAAATCATGCCGTCTTCATCGGTGAAGTTTTCTTTAGCATAATATTTTTCTTTTTCTTGCTTAATTTCCATTAATTTTTTATGTCCCATTAAAACAGTATCTATGACATTAAACTCATTATATTTATTTTGATCCTGAGCTAAAATTGACATTCTTTCTTTTGGATCTAAATATACTTCTCCATTAGTTGGCTCTATTTCATGGGCTAATAGTTTTAAGAATGTTGATTTTCCTGCTCCATTAGCTCCTATAATTCCATAACAATTACCATTTGTAAATGTTAAGTTAACATCTTTAAATAATGTACGGCTACCATATTGTAAACCTAAATTGACTACTTTTAACATCAGTCGCACCATCCTTTAAACAACAACAAATTATACCATATATACACTTTAATTACTACTAAAAACATAGTATAATTACCTTAGGGGTTGATATTGTGAAAATTAAGGCTAAAATTGTCGATAATAGTACTATTGAATTATTAGAAGATGCCCAAAAAGGTGATTTAATTGATTTGAAAGAGCTTGTAGATGTTGATTTAACATTTTTACAAAATAAAATAAACACTGAAACTACAGCTTTATATCAAAAAATGTTAAATGAACAATATGATTTAAAAACTAAAGCATTAGAAATTGAAAAAGAAAATGCTTTAAATGATTTAAAAAACGAAAAGGATAAAGAAATTTCCGAATTAAATAATAAAATCACCAATCTTACTAATGAAAATAGTAATAATATTGAAAAAACTAAATTAGAATTAAAAATAAATTATGAAAAACAAATAACTGAGTTAATTAATAAACTTAATAATAAAGATTTAGAAAAAAATAATGCTTTAAATGATTTAAAAAACAAAAAGGATAAAGAAATTTCTGAATTAAATAATAAAATCACCAATCTTACTAATGAAAATAATAATAATATTGAAAAAACTAAATTAGAATTAAAAATAAATTATGAGAAACAGATAACTGAGTTAAATAATAAACTTAATAATAAAGATTTAGATTTTGAGTTAAGAGAAACTAAATTGGTAAATGAATTTGATAAGCAAAAACAAGATTTAGAAAATGAAATCAACAATTTAAAGCTCGCTAAATCAAGTTTAAATGTTAAAAAATTAGGTGAAGAATTAGAAAAATGGTGTTATGAAGAATACCAAAATTACGCTGTTGTTGGATTTAAGAATTGTACATTCACAAAAGATAATGAGGCAATTAAAGATGACGGTGATAATAAAGGTAGTAAAGCTGATTATATTTTTAAGATTTATCTAGATGATAATTTTAATACTGTTTTATCTAGTGTTTGTTGTGAAATGAAAAATGAAGATCCAAATAGTATAAATAAAAAGAAAAATAGCGATCACTTCAAAAAACTTGATAATGACCGCAATAAAAAAGGTTGTGAATACGCCCTTTTAATTTCTGAACTTGAATGGGATAGCACTAATGATTCCCCTATTAAAGTTATACCTGATTATCCAAAAATGTATTTAGTTAGACCGCCTTATTTCATTGCATTTTTAGGCATTATTTATAGTTTAGCTATGAAATATCAAGATATTTTACTTGCTAAGGATAAAGAAAATTTAGAATTAAAAGATAAACAAGCATTAATAGATGATTTTAATGATTTAATTAATTCTTATATTAATAAACCAATCGAATCATTAAATAAAAAAATTGATGATATCTTAAGTAGTTCCCAAACTATAACTAAAGCAAATCAGAAAATTATTGATGTTTGTAATGAAATAATCACTAAAACAATTAGTACTATTAAGGAAAAAATAAATACTTTAGAAATTAAAAAATTACCTTCTTTTTATAAAAAATTAGATAATGTAAATCAATAGATATAAAAAACTATGAAAAATTAAGGTGAACCCTTAAAGTTGGACTAAAGTAAAATTAATTTAATATTACATTATTTGTGGATTGATGTCTATATTTTATAGGTGTCAATCCTTTTAAT
>CASFCK010000024.1 GCA_949293265.1 uncultured bacterium | reverse complement strand
TAAAAGGATTGACACCTATAAAATATAGACATCAATCCACAAATAATGTAATATTAAATTAATTTTACTTTAGTCCAACTTTAAGGGTTCACCTTAAAAGGAAGTTAATATTTTAATTGGAGCAGGTGATGAGAATCGAACTCACGTAGTTAGCTTGGAAGGCTAAAGTTCTACCATTGAACTACACCTGCAAAATGGTCGGGAAAACAGGATTCGAACCTGCGACATCTTGGTCCCAAACCAAGCGCTCTACCAAGCTGAGCTATTTCCCGATTAAATATTAAATGGCGCGCCCGAGAGGACTCGAACCCCTAACCTTTTGATCCGTAGTCAAACGTTCTATCCAGTTGAACTACGGGCGCATATAGCTGGCGGTTCAGACGGGACTCGAACCCGCGATCTCCAGTGTGACAGACTGACATGTTAACCAACTACACTACTGAACCAGCGCTTTTTTATGATAACATAAATCATATTCAATAGCAAGTAAAATTTAATCAATCTTCACAAGCATTGATAATTTTACACTTTTTTAGATTGAAGGTCAAGTAAATCTTTAAATATTTTTTTTAAAATGCTATAATTATCGAGTTGAAAAAGGAGTTGTTGATAATGTTAGAATATGTAAACCCTATAATTTTACAAGATTTTTCAGATCCAGATGTTATTAGAGTTGGTTCGGATTTTTATATGATTGCATCAAGCTTTAATTATATGCCAGGTGTTCCGGTCCTCCACTCTAAGAATTTAGTAAATTGGGAAATAATTAATTATGTTTATGATAAATTTCCTTTACCTAAATACGATGACGTTCATCCTGGGCATGGTGCTTGGGCTCCAAGCATTAGATATCATAAAGATACTTTTTATGTCTTTATTCCAACTCCTGATGAAGGAATATTTGTTAGTTACACTAAAGATCCTTACCAAAAATGGTCTACACCATATTTATTAATTCCTGGTGTTGGTCTTGAAGATCCCTGTCCTATTTGGTTAGATGATAAGTGCTATATAGTCCATGGCTATGTCAAATCACGTTGCGGATTCAATAGTATGTTAGGCTTAATTGAATGTGATAAAGATTTAACTAGGGTCTTAAGTCCAAGTGTTGTAATATATGATGGTCATAATGATAATCCAACAATTGAAGGGCCTAAATTTAATTATCGCAATGGTTATTTTTATATTTTAGCTCCAGCAGGAAGTGTTTTTTCAGGTTGGCAAGTTTGCCTAAGAAGTAAGAATATTTATGGGCCTTATGAAACGAAGATCATATTAGCTTCTGGCGACACAACTATTAATGGTCCTCATCAAGGAGCATTATTAGATATTGATGATAACGATAACTATGCTTTTATCCATTTTAGAGATATGTTAGCTTATGGTAGAGTTATTTATTTAGAACCGGTAATATGGCATAATGATTGGCCACTTCCTGGTCAGGTTAATGATCTAAATTTATGTGGTAAACCAGTAGAAAAAGGTCCTTATCCTATTCAAATTGAATCTGATTATAATATTCCTTTAAGTGATGAGTTTAAGGATAAATTGAATTTATCTTGGCAAACTCAAGCTAACCCAGAACCAGATTTTTATTATTTAGATAAAGGCCTAAATTTAAAGGCTAAACATATAGATAAAATTATTAAATACCTCCCTAATTTCTATTCAGAAAAAATAGGTTATTTTAATTTTATTGTTAAATCTAAAGTAGATATAACAAATTTAGATCTAAATGAACAAGCCGGATTAAGCTACATGGGTCTAGAATATAGCGGTATGTATCTTGAAAAGCAAAAAGAAGGTAATTATATTGTTTTATTTAAATATAATGCTAAAACAGAACAAGAAGAAATAATAGAAAAAATAGCTTACCAAGCTAATGAAATCATTTTTAAATTACAATTTTATAGACCTAATACTTATCGCTTAGGCTATAATAATCATTGGTTTAAAACTAAGTTTATAGCCCTTAAAGGAGCATGGGTAGGCGGAAGAATTGGAATATTTGCGCGAGGAAATGATTCTAATTATGCTAGATTTAAATATTTTAGAGTTAAGGAAATAAGTAATGAAAGTAAATGATAGATTTATATTAGATATAAAAAGAGTAGGTATTAATGGTGAAGGTATAGGTTTTTATAATAAACTAGCTGTTTTTGTTAAAAATGCTATTCCTGGTGAAGGAATAGAAGTAGAAGTTACGAAAGTTTTACCTAAAATGGCAATCGCAAAAATTGTTAATTTTAAAAAAACTTCACCATATAGGGAAAATCCCCCATGCCCATATTATGAAAAATGTGGTGCTTGTCAAACGATGCATATCGATTATACTGAAATGTTAAAGTATAAAAAAGAATTATTAATTGAATCAATAAGAAGATATACAAAATTAAACCCAAAACAATTTGAAATAAGAGATACCTTAGGGATGGATATGCCTTATCATTATCGCAATAAATCTACAGCTTTAGTTAGAAAATATAACAACAAATTAACTGTAGCTATGATTGAAGAAGATTCAAATCGAACAATTCCGGTTGATAACTGTTTAATTCTAGATGATAAAATTAATGAAATAAATAAAAAGATATTAGATATCGCTAATAAATTAAATATTAAAGCCTTCCCAGATGCAAATTATAGTTTAAGATATTTAATAACTCGAGTATCTAAAGCAACTAGAGAATCTTTAGTATGTTTAATAGTATATAAGCTAGATCCTGAAATTAAAAATTTATTGATTGAAATAAGTAAGGCAAACATTTGTGATTCCTTATATGTAAATATTAACACTGATTCAAAAACTCACCTAATATTTGGCGAACAAACAATTTACTTTGCTGGTAAAAAAAGCATAGTTGAAAAAATAGGAAACTTTGAATATGAAATATATCCAACTACCTTTTTCCAACTAAACTCACTTCAAACTGCAAATTTATATGAAAGAGTAAAAAAAGCCGCTAAATTAGGGATAAATGATGTTGTTCTTGATGCATATTGTGGCGTTGGAACTATTGGATTATACTTAAGTAAAACTGCAAAAATGGTGTATGGTATTGAATATAATAAAGATAGTGTTAAATATGCTTACGAAAATGCAGATAAAAATAAAGTTAAAAACGTTTCTTTTTATCAAGGTAGTGTAACAAAACTTTTACCAGAATTAATTAAAAAAGGTTACAATTTTGATGTTTGTATAGTAGATCCACCCCGAACAGGCTTAGGTGAAGAAGTAGCTAATTATCTTATTAATAATCCAATCAAAAAATTAGTATATGTCTCTTGTAATCATTCAACTTTAGCAAAAGATTTAAACATATTAACAAAAAAATATAAAGTTAGATATATTGAACCGATTGATATGTTCCCTATGACTAGTGGAATTGAGACTATTACGTTGCTATGTCTGAAGGATACAAAAAAATAGAAAAATACACAGAAATTACGAGTTTTGACCTATTTTATAAGCAAATTGTCTTTAATATAGATGATTATAGAGAAACGATCATGAAAGATTATCTTCAAGTACGACTAGTTGATAAAGTAATACTTAAAGCTTTAAATTATCTTAAAACTATTATTTAATAAATTTGCCTAATAAGTTTTATACTTATTAGCCTTTTTATTTTTTAAGAATATTCTCTTATTTTATGCATCTTATCTATGATAGGATATAAATTAAAGAAATGGAGATGTTTAAAGTGAAGAACATAAAATATTTTTGTCTTATTATTTTACTTTTATTATCCCTAAGTTTAACATCTTGTAGTGATAAGCCAATATTAGATGATAAACCTGGTGATGTAATTGAACCGAGTGATCCAAGTAAACCGGGTGACCCTAGTGAACCGAGTGAACCGGACGAACCAGGAAAAGTAGAATTAAGTGATTGGCAATATGATGAACATTTTCATTGGCAAGAAAATATAAATACTGGTGAAAAAGTTAATTATAACAATCATAATTTTTACCAAATAGAAGAAGTAGATGGTGATTGTCTTAATAATGGTAAAATAGTTGAAAAATGTGATGAATGTGGTTATGTAAAAGAAACAATTATTGATACATCAAATGAACATGATTATTCTAGTTTATCATATATTATGGCTGAAGGAGATGATGTTTCTTTAGGACATTATCTTATTTGTGATGTTTGTGGTAAAAAAAGTGATATAATAAGCCATAATTTAGCAATTGTTAAAGAAGTAGTAGCTACATGTACTGAGGGTGGTTATCACATTTATAAATGTAGTGATTGTAGTTATGAAGAAAAGAAATATTATAGTAATAAGGTAGCACATACTTTATGTATACCTGAAATAATAATAAAACCGACAAATGAAAAAGAAGGTAAGGCTATAACTAAATGTGATTATTGTAGTTATTCTGAAGAAATAGTTTTACCTACTTTAGATAAATGGGAATGTTATCAAATTCAGGTAGGTTATTGTAATGTTGTAGGAATAAATGAATATGATATTAGTATAAATTTTGGGAATTATACTAATTATAAATTGACATATCAAGAAGAGATAGGCTACGGAGATCATGAATATGCTACCTACGGACCTAGTAAAGGTTATCAAAAAGATATAATACCAACTTATGATTCAGAAGGACGTTTAGTTAGATATTGTATAAGATGCAAAGAACCTGATTATCTAACTATTCCTACTTTAAATGATAGTAGTTATTATTTTTATAATACTATTGATGCAACTTGTATAGAAGAAGGGCATTCTTATGCGACTTATCAAAATGATGGTATAACTATAGATTTTGGCAATGTTATTATTCCGGCTTTAGGTCATGATTATCATGATGAAGTTATAGCTCCTACTTGTTTAGATAAAGGATTTACTACTCATATATGTAACAGATGTTTAAATAAATATATTTCTGATTATATTGAACCATTAGGACATGATTTTAGTGATATTGAAGTTGTCCAAGTTGCTACATGTACTAGTGGGGGAATAAATAAAAAAGTATGTAAGAACTGTGGCTTAGAAGAAGAAATATATACGAAGACTTTAGAGCATAATTTTGTTGACGGTATTTGTATTAATTGTAATTATAATTATGATACATCATCTAATTTATTATATGAAATATCTGAAGATAAAACATATTATATTGTTAGTGGTATAAATATTAATGATGAATTAACTGATAATATTTCTCTTGTAATACCTAATGTTTATGAAGGAGAATACGGAATATTACCAGTTAAAGAAATTAAAGCTAAAGCTTTTAATAATGAATTACTTAAAGAAAAAATAAATAATATTATATTAGAAGAAGGAATAATTAAAATAGGAAATTCGGCTTTTTCTAATTTAGATTATGTTAATGAAATTATTCTACCTTTAAGTTTAAAAAATATTGAAGAACATGCTTTTTATAATACGTATCCAAAAAAATTAACCTTAGGTGGCGACCTAATAAGTGTTGGTAATACGGCATTTAGTACAAATTATACTAATGAAATCTATATTAATAGTTCCCTTTCTGATTTCTTAAATATTGATTTTGTTAATGGTTCTATATTTAATTCAAGTGCTGATGTTTATTTGGCTGGTAAAATTATAACTGATTTAACAATTGGTTCTGATGTTAAAATAATTAAACCTTATACTTTAGAAGGAATTAGATTAGATACACTTCATATTACTAGTGATTTAATTAAAATAAGTAATAATGCTTTTTCTAATAGTTTTATTAATAAAATAATTATTGATAATATTGGCCAATTAGAGCCTTTAGCTTTTTTTGGTATTTATAATTTATATGAATTAGAAATTAATGGCAATTTAGATAATTTAGATGAAAATATCAATTTCCCTACATCTATTACTAAATTAACTTTACCAAATGTCCCTGAAATGCCTAAAGGAATTTTAGCTGATTTAAGTAATTTAGAAGATTTAACTCTTCCTTATATTGGTAAAAGTATTAATAATACATCTAGTGTTAAAGATGCTAATTTAGGTTATTTATTTATAGATGAAAGTAAAGAATATGATGATAAATATTATTATAAAAATGTGGATAAGTCGGATTGGTCATCTATCGATGTTCCTGATTATTATTTACCTAAGAGCTTATATCGTTTAACTGTCTTAGGTGGGGCTCTTGAAGGAAAACATGTTGCAGGTGCTTATAGATTAAGTTTTTTAACAATAGGTGCAAATGTAACTGATTTAGATGAGTGGGAAGTAACATTACAATGTGGCAGCTTAGTTCAAATTCATTTTAAAAAAGGTTTCCTTTTAAAGAGTATAATAGATTTTAAGATGCAATGTACGCCAACTATTGAAATAGTTTATGAATCAGGAAATGAATTTGATTGTCAATATAATGTTATTAATAACATTGAAGATTCTAAAATTACAATTATTGATGATTTTATTTTTTATGATAATACTAATGCAAATCATAACTTATTTAGCTATGATGGTTATTTATTAGTTGGTTATATTGGAATTGCTAAAACCCTAAATTTACCAGAATTAGATTTTAATTATGGTATTGGTTATTCTGCATTTTATAGAAATGATTACATTGTAGAAGTTAATATACCAAATTGTGTTGATTTTATGGATTTATATAATTTCTTTGATTATGATGCCCTTTTAAATGTAACTATTGATGCTAATATCACAGAATTAAATTCATGTTTTGTTGATTGTCAAAGTTTAAATTCTATTAAATTAGATGAGAATATAAAAACAATTTATAACTCATTTAGAAAAGGAAATTTAGATGAATTAGATTTAACTAATTTAAAAGAAATAAATTATTCATTTGGAAATAATTTCTATGTAAATAATTTATATGTTAGTAATATCGATTTATTAGTTCTAGATACAAAAATAAATGTAAGTAACTTATATTTTGATGGAACTTTAGAAGAATATTTATTTTTTATATCTAATAATGATTTTATAACACCTAATTATGAATATAAGATATATATAAATGGCCAATTATTAGAAGGAGATATAACTATCCCTAATACTATAACTGTAATTTCTGATTATGCTTTTTATAAAGCAGAAATAACTAGTGTAAATATACCAAGTTCAGTAACTGAAATAGGTAAATATGCATTTTGTTTTTCGACTTTAAATAATGTTGTTTTTGCTAGTGATTCAAAACTAACTAAAATAGGTACTCATGCTTTTTCTAATACAAATATAATTAATTTTACATTACCAGATTCAGTAAAAGAAATAGGAGATTATGCGTTTTATATACATAAATTGTCACAATTTATTATAAATGAAAATGCAAAATTAGAAAAAATTGGATCATATGCTTTTGCTTATACTAATTTATATAAAATAACTATTCCTAAATCAGTTAAAGAAATTGGTGATAATGTCTTTGAAAGTGGAAGATTAATAGAAATATTAAATTTAAGTGATGTTACATTTAATTTAGATATAGAAACTAAGACTAGTAAGATATTTGTGGTAGATGATTTTGATTTTATTAAAATGAATGATATATTTTATTTGCTTTATTATAATGGTGATGCTGATAATATAATTTTACCTAATACAGATTTTAATTATGAAATATATAAATTTGCTTTTTCTTATCTTGATGGTAAAAGTATTACATTATCTGAAAATGTAACAAAAATTAATATGTCCGCCATTTACCAATCTAATATTGAAAGATTTGACATTAGTAAAGCTGCAAATTTAAAAGAAATAGCTGATAGTGCAATTTTATATAGCACTATTAATGAAACAAGTTTAATAAGTGACGTAAGTATTAATATTGGTGATGATTTCTTTAATAATTTTATTAATATAGAAGTTATAGAATTACCAAATGTTAATGTAATAAGTAAAAAACAAGAAGTAAAAAATAAGATTAAAAGATTAATAATACCTGATTATTATGATATTAAAATAATAGGCCTAGATAATTTAGAATATTTAGAACTTACTAATACTAAAGATATTGGAGAAAATAATACTTATTCACTTCGCCTTGATAATTTAAAAACTCTTATTATTAATGGTGAAATATCTAGAATTTATAATATAAATTTTGATATTCCTAATATAGAAAAATTAATTTTATCAGATAATATTATAGAAATGACTAATTTTAGCTTTAAAAATCTTAAATTAGATGTATTAAACTTACCTAAAAATTTAACTAATATAACTAATGTGAAGATTAATGGTGAAATTGATACTGTAAACATTTATGAAAATGTTAAGTCGATGATTAAAGTTTCTTTTGGCAATGTTAAAAACTTAAATTTTGTAGACATAAATAATATTAGTCAGATAAATGATAGTTTTGCATATGATTATTATGAAAATTTAGATATGCAAATATTTGAAAATGTACCAGAATTTAATAATAATTTTACTCAAACAAGGTTTAAAAATCTAACATGTTCGGCTGATGATATAAGTTATTTTAGGGACAACAAGGTAGAAAATTTATATTTAGTATCAGGTATAGTTAATTCTAATGCTTATATGAAAGTAACTAATTTATATATTAGTAAAGAAGTAGAAGAAATAGTAGAAGGTTATAGTGCATGTAATAATATATATTTAAAAAGTATTGTAGTAGAAGAGGGTTCTAATTTAATTTTACCAGAATCTCTCTTTGATGATTCTGATGATTCAATATTAGAAAACTTATCTCTACCTATAGGAGTAACGATGAGTGATTCAATTATGATGCCTAATTTAAAAGCTTTAATATGTCCAAGTCAAATATTAGATCAAGTTTATAGTATGACTAATATTGTAGAAGTAACTATTTTAGATGGTGATGGTAGTAATATTGAATTTCAAAGTTGTAAAAACTTAACTAAGGTTGTTTTACCAGAAACTATAACGACAATTGTTTCTAATGCTTTTTATAATTGTTCAAATTTAAGAGAAATTAATTTCCCATCTTCTTTAACCAAAATAGGTAATTATGCATTTCAAGGTTGTAGTTTTTTAGAAGAAGTAATATTACCAGATAATATAAATGAAATAGGTACAGCTGCATTTAAGGATTGTAGTAGTTTAGTTAATGTTAAACTACCTTCTAATTTAACAACGATTACACATTCAATGTTTAGTGGTTGTAGTTCTTTAGAAGAAATTACTTTACCTGATAGGATAAATATAATTGATACATTAGCATTTTCTAATACAAGTTTAAAAGAATTAGTAATTCCAGCTAATGTAAATCAAATTGGTATGGGTATTGTTCCTGAAGGTATGACTATAATATTTGAAGATCCAAATAATTGGATTATTGAATTATATAATAAAACTATACCTGCTAATTTTACGAACCCTGTAGAAAGTAGTGCTATATTAGAAAGTAAGAATGAAACAATTCATGCGATTACTAAGAAAGTAGAATAAAAAATATAAGACATCATTAGAGGTGCCTTATATGTAAGCAACAAAGATATACAAGAGAGACGAATTTATCAATAAATGTTAATATGTATTCGAGAGGCGGATATATATTATGATTTGTTCTAACAACATTAAACAATATTAATAAAGTTTTGCAAGATGGAGTTAAAGTAAATGATATTGCTACTACTTATAATGTTTCTAAAAGTTGTATTTATAAATGGCTAAGAAAATGTAGAGCACTTTCCTCAACCAATAAGTTTATCGATATATCAAATAATTTTAATAGTTATTTAAACAAAAGTTCAAATAACTATTTTAAGATTAATAATAAATGGAACTTACATAATTGAATTTGACATTAATAAATTATCGAATATTCTGGAGGCTATTAACAATGCTTCGAATAAATGATAATTTAAAGATAATTCTATTTACTGGAGATACCGAACTTAGATTAGGTATTAATGGGTTACAAAATATAGTTTATAGTAGTTTGGGTGCTGATAATTTAGAAAATACATTACTTGTTTTCTGTTCTAAATCTAAGAAACAAATTAAAATATTGGAGTTTAGTAAAACAGGAACCTGGTTATATCAAAATAAGCTAACATATTTCAAATTTAATTATTCTAACTCTAATGGTAATATAGAAATATAAAAAGATGAATTTGATTCACTATTTGAAGTTATAAACTTAATGATTAAAGGTGCTTCTAGAACTAACAAGAAAATATATAAATGTTGAAAAAAACGGCTTAAATAAGTCGTTTTTATTTTTAGCTATTGACATATATAAAACCTTATTATATAACACTTTACGAACAAAGGTAAAAAAATGGGCTTTGATTTATCTAAATTATCTAGAGAACAATTAGAAAAATTAATAATTGAACAGGTTAAAAAGAATGATTCTTTAGGTATGGAGAATAATTCATTGACTAAAGAAAACGAAACTTTGGTTAAAAAAATAATTTATTTACTTTAGAAAAAGCACAACTAGTAAGAAATTTAGATAGAGCAAAAGCTAAAATACGCGAATTAGAACTAGAAAGAGAAAAATATATTCAATTATATGATGAGGTTGTAACTAGCTCCAATCTTTTAAGATATAACACTTTTTGTCCTAAAACTGAAAAAAGCTAAATAGAGTATACGAAAAAAGGCCGTAAACAAGGCTCTCAAAACCGGATTAATAAAATATTAGAAAATAGAGAGTCTGATGAAATACGTATATTAGATGATATCATATCTTTATCTAATGGAGAACACTTATGTCAATTCTGCAAATCTAAATTGATTAAGATCGGTGAAGATGTTTCATATTTAATTTTAATAGGGCATAATTTATATAAATATTATAATAAAAAGTATAGAAGTGATGATAATAATGATATTGATGACTTTATATAGTAATTAGTACAACATAAAACATACTCACGTGTTGTTATATGTTGTGGGGTAGGGGGAATATCGCATTTTTGTTGATATTTTTTTAACTAAAAAAAAGCTGTGAAAATCAGCTTTTAGACATTTATGGATTTATTCCAAGCTGCTTTTTTCACAGTCCCTTTTTTATATAACAGACTACATACATAACTAAATGATATTTATAATATTATTAGTTTAGAGTGAAATTAGCATATTTAGCATTTATTAAATTTAATAAATCATTAGGATTTATTTTAATTTGATAGCCTATTTTACCAGCTGAAACGTAGATATATTCTAAATTTTTAGCATTATTATCTAGATAAGTTGGAAATAATTTTTTCATGCCAATTGGTGAACATCCACCTCTAATATAACCGGTTTTAGCTAATAAGTCTTTAGTAGGAAGTAAGTCTAGACTTTTTTCATTGACTAACTTAGCAGCTAATTTTAAGTTTATTTCTTTATCAACAGGTAAAACAAAAACATAGTAATTAGTTTTAATAAAAGTTACAATTGTTTTATAAATTAAAAAAGGAGCTATATGTAATTTTTCTGAGCTTTCTAACCCACTTGTAAATTTCTTATCGGGGTCATATGTTACTTCCTCATAATTTATTTTATTTTTTTCTAATATTCTTATTGCGTTTGTCTTTAACATTTTAATACCTCTTTTTAAAAATTATATTATAATATATTTTTGCTAAAAAGCAAATTATTATTTGCAAAAAATCAAAAAAATAGGTATAATTAAATTAAGGTTTACGTTATAAAACGGAGGTGTATTAAATTGGAGCGTAAAAAGATATATAAAGGAGTAGATTGTCCAAATTTATTTTTATCAATTTTTCCTGACACTAATTATAGTGTTTCTGATGTTCCTTTTTCTTTAAGAAGAAGCGAAGTAAATAAAATTAATTTAGATAATTTACCATTTGATTATAATGATGATGATGAATCATTAGTTTTATTAGATAAATTTTACTTTATGTTTTCTGCATTATTAAGAGCAGATAAAAACATCTTAAAACATTTAAATTTAATTATGATGCCAGCTATTAAATATTGTGATCTAGTAGCTGATTATATAATCATTAGACATAATAGGGTTTTATTAGTTGAATTTTGTTATGATTTAACATGTAATAAAAGTTTAGATTTAAAAGAAAACAAAGTTACATTCATCAGCAATAAATTAGAAAACACTTTAAAAAAATATTTACCTATCGATACAGTTGTTAATACACATATGTTTTATATTAGGAAAGGTACTAATGATTTTGAAATTGATAGATTAGCTAAAACTATTGATGATTTTTATGTAAAGACAACTAATAAAGAATTATTAAAACTTTTAAAATAGCACTTTTAGTGCTTTTTTCTTAGGTGGTGATATAATGAAATATCTATATAAGGAAGATTTTAGTGATTTTCCACTTGCCGAATTTCCATATGATCATAATCATAGTGCTTTAGGGGAATACCATACCTTTGATTTACCTGGTTATTCGGGTAATTTTTATGATCCGATTAGTCTTCACCAGTGGCGGAGTAAAGATGGGTCTTGGTTAGTTACTAGTGATGGAAATCAAAATTTTATGGAACAAAATAGAGCTAATGAAGTAAGTGGGGCTTTTAATAGTTGTTATCCATTATTAATGCTTAAAAATGATATATATACACCTTATGTGCTTGAAGGTGGGATTGAATTATTTGATTTAAGGGAATATGGGGGATTTACTTTCCTATATAAAACTTCAAGAAATCATTATGCCTTAATGTTTAAAGAAAATGAAATAGCTTTAATTAAGCGTTATGATGAAGATTTTATAATTTTAGATAAAGTAGAGTATAATGTTTTACCATTAGTTTTATATAAGATCAAAATAGAAGTTAATCTAAATATGACTAAAGTTTATGTTAATGATGAATTGTTGTTTAGAAAAGAGATCGTATTTAGAGTTGGGAAAGTTGGTTTAATTAGTAAAGTTTGTGCAAGATATCATTACCTAAATGTTTTGTTATTAGATGAATTTGCGAATGAAAAAAAAGAATTAATAGAATTAAATAGAATAACTAATAAAAAGCAAAAGTATTGTCCTTTAAAATTAATAAAAAGTATTGATTTAAAAGACTTTGGTTCAGGTAGACAATTAAGAATCGCAAGAGAAGATGGTAAGTTGTATTTTGTTTTAGCCCAACATCAAAAAAGAGTTATGCGTGACAGTTTTGCAAGGATCTCTTGTTTAACTTGTTTTAATGATCAAGGCGAAGTTATTTGGCAAAAAGGGAAACCTCAAAACGATGTAAATCATACATTAATTAGTTGTGATTTACCATTTCAAATAACTGATTTTAATAATGATGGTAAACTTGAAGTGGTGTATAGTCAAGATTTTAAAATATATGTAGTTAGATTAAGTGATGGCAAAATTTTAAAAGAAGGCAGGCCACCAGTTATATATAAAGATCCCTTAGTTAAAAATGAGCCATTTTATTATTTAAATTTAGACGGTCTTAGATTTGCTGATTTTGAAGGACTAGGTTATAGAGGAAATTTAGTTTGCAAAGACCGTTATCAAAATGTTTATGCATTAGATAACAATTTTAAGATTCTTTGGCGTTATAATCATAAAAACACAGGCCATTTTCCTTATATTAATGATTTTAATAATGATGGTAAAGACGAGATGTTTGTTGGTTATGATTATGTTGATAGTTTTGGTAACATTATTTGGTCTGCGCCATATAATAGTGATCACACAGATGAAATAATTTATACTAATTTAGAACCTAATGGCGAAAAATATTTAGTTTTAGCATCAGGTAATGAAGGTATGAACATTTTAAATTTAAAAGGTGAAGTCGTTAAGCATAACGAAATCGGACATGCTCAAAGGATTAGCGTAGCCGACTATGATTTAGATAGATACGGATATGAAATTATAACTACCGCATTTTGGGGGTCTCCAGGTATTACTAGATGTTATGATTATAAGGGTAATATAATTAGTGAAAAAGAGTTCCTTAGTAACGGTAATTTAGTTTCACCGGTTATGTATGATGGCATTAATTCTTTATGTTTAATAAATGCTAGAGTAGGATTAGTTGATAGTTCATTAGATGTTGTAGTTGAATTTCCAAATGATGGTCATCCGATATTATGTGCTGAAGTTTACGATATAGATGCTGATGGAATAGATGAAATTATTTGTTGGGATCTAGAAAAAATGTGGATTTATAAGGCTAGCAATTATGTAAAACCTAGTGTAAAATATAAGAAATATAGCGATGATGCATTTAGTAATTATCGTGGAGAATTTTTAGTACCAGAGGAAGAAAATGAGTGAGATGGAAATTAAAATCAATTATTTAAAAGATAAAGAAGATGCCATTCAAAAAGCTATTGATATGGTTTATGCTTCAGGTGGTGGGACAGTTGTTATTCCTAAAGGAATATATATTTCTAAACCAATAACCATTAAAAGCAATGTATGTATTAAAACCAAAAAAGGAGCCTTAGTAATATTTAAAAAAGTTAAAGAATGGTATCCTTTAATTTTAACAGAATACGAAGGAGTTAAACGCATTAGAACTATATCGCCAATTAATTCTTATGAAGCTAGAAACATTAGTATAATTGGCGAAGGTATATTCGATGGTGATGGTTTTAATTGGCGACCTTTAAAGAAATTTAAAGTGACTGATAAATTTTTTAATAATGTTTGTTTAAAAATTTCAAGCGATACTATTATACCAACTAAAGAAGGAGGTATATGGTATCCGACTAAATCTAGCTTTGAATTAGCTTCGCTTGGTGATGAACCAGATGCAACTGTAGAAAATATTAAAAAATATCAAGCTAATTATGATTATTTTAGACCGGTATTTGTTTCGCTTGTTAAATGCAATAACGTATTATTAAAAGGTGTAACTTTTAGGAATAGTCCAGCTTGGAATATTCACCCTTTATATACTAATAATCTTGAAATAAGTAAATGTTATATATATAACGAAGCGTATGCACAAAATGGTGATGGAATCGATATTGAATCATGCCAAAATGTTAAAATTAAGGATAATGTTATTAGCGTCGGTGATGATGGAATATGTTTAAAATCTGGTAAAAATCGTGCAGCTAGATTAACTCCAATACCTACAAAAAACGTTGTTATTGAAGGAAATAAAGTTTATAATGCCCATGGTGGTATCGTTTTTGGTAGTGAAATGAGTCGTTCGATATTTGATGTTTATTGTAACAATAACACTTTTATAGGTACAGATATTGGCTTAAGATTTAAAACCCAAATTGGTAGAGGTGGAAAAGTTTATAATATAAACATTAAAAACACATATATGCATGATATAACCGGAGAAGCTATAATTCTAACTTGTGGTTATGAATTATATCGAATGGAAAATGAATCACGCGATGTTGTAAACGAAATAGATCCTGATGATATTCCAGAGTTTTGTGATATAACAATTAGTGACTTACTTTGTACAAAGGCTAAGAAATCAATCGTTATGAACGGTTTAGAAGAAAAACCGATTAATAATATAACATTTAAAAATGTTGTTATTTATTCTAACTCAGAAATAGAAGAAAAAAATGTTAAAAATATTAAATATGAAAATGTAAAAATAATGGGGGAAAAGTAAATGAAATTAAGTTTAGTAATTCTAGCTGCTGGCATGGGTAGTAGATATGGTGGCTTAAAACAAATAGATCCAGTCACTGAAGAAAATGATAAAATTATCGATTTTTCAATTTATGATGCTTTAAAAGCTAATTTTAAAGAAGTAATATTTATTATTAAAAAAGCTATTGAAAAAGATTTTAAAAAACAAGTTGGCGATAAAATAGCAAAACATATACCAGTTAAATACGCATATCAAGAAGTAGATAAAGTTCCAAGTTGGTATCAAATAAATAAAGACCGTACTAAGCCTTGGGGAACAGGTCATGCCCTACTATGCGCAAAAGATTTAGTAGATAATGATTTTGCGATTATTAATGCTGATGATTATTATGGTAAAAATGCATTTTCTTTAATTGCTACTTTCGTAAATGAACTTAAAGACAATAGAATGCATTTTGCAATGTTAGGTTACCATATTAAAAATACATTATCTGAAAATGGTAGTGTAGCTAGAGGTGTTTGTCAAATGGATGAACATCACTATCTAAAAGAAATAAATGAAAGAAAAACTATTGTTAAAAAAGGTGATGGTGCATCTTATTTAAATGATGATGGTAAAACTTGGACAGATGTTAAAGGTGACACTTTAGTATCTATGAATTTTTTCTATTTTACAAAAGAAATTTTTAGTGAATTAGAGAACAAATTCAATGATTTTTTAAAAGATGTTAAAGATCCACTAAAGGATGAATTCTACCTACCTATCTTTATTGGTGATTTAATTAAAGAAAATAAAGCCACTGTAAAAGTTGTTGAAACTAAAGATGTATGGTTTGGTGTAACATATCAAGAAGATAAACCACTTGTCAAAGCTGAATTCAAAAAACTAAAAGATAAAGGCTTATATCCTAAAAATTTATGGTAGTTTTTGCTTAACTAAATTGATACTATAAAAAAGACTTGCAATTATGTGTTGTTTTTGTTAAAATACATCTTGCAAGTTATTTATGGACCCTTAGCTCAGTTGGTAGAGCAACTGACTCTTAATCAGTGGGTCTAGGGTTCGAGTCCCTAAGGGTCCACCATAATGGTAATTCATGTCTGATACTCCGAAAGGGCTGTGCAGACATTTTTTATTTTATACGATATATCACATTTTTTTGGATTTTGCACCGTGTAAGAGTATAGCCAATTTGCCGTGTAATAGTTAAATTTTTGAGATACTCATACACGATGGCTGTGCACTCTTACACGCTTTGAAACTCTTACACGGTACTTTGCACACCCCTAAATATCGAAATCATTTTAGCGAATTTAATTTACCTACAATAAATGAAAACGTTTTAGTTAGTTATTGCTAACTTAATTGTTGTCATCAAATTATACGCTGTTATAATAACACTGTTATAGGAGGTGTTCCAATGAACGAAGAAGTAATGGAAGAGATCCTCAAAGCAGCGAAAGAGGAGTTTTTAACGCTTGGTTATACAGAGGCCTCGATGAGAAACATCGCCAAAAAAGCGAATCTTACAACGGGGTCGTTATATTACCGTTTTCTCGACAAAGCAGAGATGCTTGATGCTGTCGTCGGCAACGAAGCGGAAGAACTGCTTGCAATGTTTAAGAGGATACAAAACGATTTTGCTAAAAAGGAAATCGAAAACCAAGTATCGGAAATGGGCTCATATACCGAGAATGGACTTCATGTCATGATCGATTATATCTATGACCATTACGATGTTTTCAAAATAATAATTTGCAGAAGCAAAGGTTCTAAATATGAATTCTATATCGATAGCTTGGTTGATATTGAAGTCGAAAATACATATCGCTTCATCAATGAACTAAAGGAAAAGAAGCTCAAGGTAAGAGAGCCTAGCGAAGATTTGATTCATATTCTTTGCACATCATTTTTTGCAAGCATTTTTGAGGTAGTCCAACATGATATGAAAAGAGAAGAAGCTCTTAAGTATGCGGATGAGATTTATGCTTTCAACGAAGCCGGCTGGTCCGTATTGCTTGGTTTGTATTTCAAGGAGGTAAAATGAAAAAGGAGAAAGTATTCCCACGTTTGATGGGATATGCCGGAAAACACAAGATACTTACCTATCTATCGTTAATATTTTCGGCTATTAGTGGTGTATTGGCTATTATGCCATTTGTATATATCTATTTCATCATCAGAGATGTGGTTCAGGTGGCGCCAGATTTTTCTAAGGCGACGAATCTCGTGTTTTATGGTTGGATGGCGGTCATGTTCGCTGTTCTTTCCATCCTTGTCTATATAGGCGCTTTGATGTGTTCGCATATCGCCGCCTTTAGAATTGCAGGGAACATGAGAATAAAGGCCACCGAGCATCTTACGACGATACCAGTAGGCGAAATCGAAGAGGAAGGAAGCGGTAAGCTAAGAAAGATCATTTTAGATTCCAGCAGTGCCACCGAGACCTATTTGGCGCATCAGCTTCCTGATATGGCTCAGGCCATGCTTATGCCGATCGCAATCATAGTTATACTGTTTATCTTTGATTATAGGCTTGGGCTTGTATCTTTGATTCCTATCATTCTTGGCTTCTTATGCATGTTCAAGATGGTCGGACCAAAGATGAAAAAAGACATGGCCGAATATCAAAATGCCATGGAAAGCATGAACAATGAGGGTGTGGAATATGTTAGAGGGATTCCAATCGTCAAGACCTTCAACCAATCAATCTATACCTTCAAGAGATTTAAAGGGGCAATCGACAACTATTCTCATTTCTGCATTTCCTATACAAAAAGATGCAGAGGCCCAATGATTGCCTTTGAGATATGTGTCAATTCCTTATTTGCCTTCCTTATCGCGATGGCGCTCATCATGAGCGGGGTCAAGGCAACCGATCAGGCATTCATCTTGAATTTGATTTTCTATATTGTCTTTACTCCGATTATCTCGACGACTCTTTTAAGGGTCATGTATATGTCCGAGAACACCATGATAGTTGAGGATGCCTTAAGAAGGGTGGATTCGATTTTATCTATTGAACCTTTGAAGGAAACAGATAATCCTTTAGTGCCAAATGGCGATGAGATTAGATTTGATAACGTCTTTTTTAAATATAAAAGCAAAGAGAACTACGCTCTTGACGGCGTCAGCTTTGTAGCTAAGGAAAACTCCATCACGGCTTTGGTCGGACCTAGCGGAGGAGGCAAGAGCACGATAGCGAGCCTCATCAACAGGTTTTACGATGTCGAAAAAGGTTCCATCTCTATTGGTGGAGTGGATGTACGAAATATAGCCAAGGAAAAGCTGATGGATGAGATTAGCTATGTCTTTCAGGATTCAAAGCTTTTAAAAACTACCATCCTAGAAAACGTAAAGATGGGAAAAAAAGATGCGAGTTTGAAAGAAGTGAAAGAAGCATTAAGACTAGCCCAATGCGACGACATCATCGCAAAGCTCCCAGATGGATTGAATACGGTTATTGGTGCTAAAGGCACATATTTGTCTGGAGGAGAGATGCAAAGGATATCTTTGGCAAGAGCGATATTAAAGAATTCCAAAATCATTATCTTGGATGAAGCGACCGCCTTTGCCGATCCGGAAAATGAATATTTAATTCAAAAAGCGTTCCAAAACCTAAGCAAAAATAAGACAGTCATCATGATAGCCCATAGACTCTCGACAATTAAAAAAGCAGACAAAATCCTTGTTGTTAGCGATGGGAAGATAGCTGAGGAAGGGACTCATGTCTCTTTAATCAAGGAAAACGGAATCTACACGAATATGTGGAACGACTACCAAAAATCAATCAAATGGAGGGTGAAAAATGCTTAAGTATCTCATGCATAAATTTGCCCTGACTGAACGGGGTGCAAAGGATTTTATAAAGACGATGATAATGAACGTCTTAAGCAATATTGCCTTGATGGTGCCGGTATGGCTTCTATACATCTTGGTCGATGATTTATTGGGGGACGGCATACCTACTAGCCATTACTATTTGTTTGCGTTTGGCTCTTTGGGGATAATCATTGTCTTGGGACTAATTTATTATGTCCAATACCATTGCTCATATTTCCTAACTTATAAAGAAAGCGGAAAGAGAAGGATTGCTTTGGCGGAAAGACTTAGAAAACTCCCTTTATCGTTCTTCTCTCATAAAGATTTGACGGATATGACGCATGTCATCATGAATGATGCAACGGCTATAGAACAGAGCTTTTCTCATTTCATGCCTAGCTTCTATGGCTCGATGATTTCGACTGTCATCATCATGATTCCGATATTCATTATGGATTGGAGGATGGGCCTTGCTTCCTTATGGGTTGTTCCCGTTTCGATACTTATCGTCTTTGCTTCAAAAAGAGCGCAGAACTATTTCAATAGAAAAAAAGACAAGGCTGATTTGGAGCTTCAAAACAACGTGCAGGAATGCATTGAGACGATAAAGGATTTGAAGGCGACCAATTCCGAAAGCGAATATATGCAAAAGATAAAAAAGAACGTTAGATTAGTCGAGAAGTTCCATATTCAATCCGAATTAGGAGTGGCCTTGTTTGTCGTGACTGCTCAGATGATCCTTAAATTCGGCATAGCGACAACTGCCTTGGTTGGATCTGCCCTTCTTATTGGTGGAACATTGGACATGATGGTCTTCTTCATGTTCTTGCTTCTTGTTTCAAGATTTTACGAACCAATGGCGACCGCGCTTCAGAACTTGGCGGCAATCAACTCTACATTCTTGAATATCGAAAGGATGAATGAGTTCTATGATTGCCCTGTCCAAACAGGTAAGGATGATTTCAAGCCTGCCAATTATGACATTACCTTCGAAGATGTTAAATTTGGCTATGACAAGGATGAAAGCGTCATCAATGGTGTATCGTTCACCGCAAAGCAAGGCGAAGTTACTGCATTAGTTGGCCCTAGTGGGTGCGAGAAATCTACAATTTCTAAACTTTGTTGTTGAATAGCATATTATTTAAAGAAACTTTTCTCAGTTTATTTAAAGACACATTATGAACATCATTAAACATATATCAATTTATTTGAAGATAAATA
>CASFCK010000023.1 GCA_949293265.1 uncultured bacterium | reverse complement strand
ATAATTATCTGTTTTTTTAAGTATTTGCATTCGACTTATGTATACAAATTTGGTATAATAATTGATGTATTAAATTAAACAAGGCCACCTATTATTGTATTAGGCGTACTATTCCTAGTCAATCTTGTGGCCTATGACGAAGGGGCAAAAATTATGTTTTCACTAATAATAAAATTTAAGGCTTTTAATAATGGTTAAGTATACATGTGATAATTGTAATATTGAATGCGAAACGAGTGTTTGTCCTATTTGTCATAAGAAAACTAGAATTTTAGAGAGTAAGATATATTGGTGTGATAAATGTCAGGCACCAACTTTCTTTGCAAAATGTCCATGCTGCGATAATGAGTGTATTGAAGTTGGAAGTGATTTGCGTCCGGTATTCCCTGAAGAAAGATTATTACTTGAAGTATTACTAGATTCACCTTTTAAATATGCAAATTCAAGTATATGGAATTTAGGTAGCAATAGATATTTGATTGATGGGAAAAAGACCCTAATATCTTATAAAGGATTACGTGAAAAAAATGATCCGGATCTTGTTTCTAAAAAAATTGCAGAATTTAGCGAAATGAATAGAAAATATATTGATACATTTTTTGAATCTAAAACTATTAAGAATTTTATAAACTGTAATAAGAAAAGATTAAACTATATCACATTAGAAGCTTTAGAATATATAAAAAATAAGGCCCAAGGATATACAGAAGCTGAAATGTTTGTTTCTTTTTCAGGTGGGAAAGATAGTACAGTTGTCAGTCATTTAGTCTTAAATGCATTATCTAAAAATGTTATCCATATTTATGGTGATACTACATTAGAATACCCATCATCTCTAGTTTATTTGAAAAGGTTTAAAGAGGAACATCGTAATATTCCTATTTTAGTAGCTAAAAATAAAGATCAAGATTTTAATAATTTATGTGAAGTTATAGGACCACCAGCAAGAATGCTTCGTTGGTGCTGCACAGTATTTAAGACAGGTGCTATAACTAAAAAAATTGAATCAACATTTAAAAATTCTAAACAAGTTTTAGCTTTCCAAGGATTAAGAAGAATTGAATCAGCTGCTAGAAGCAAATATGATAGGGATTCAGATGAATCAAAAATTAAGAAACAAAAATCTGTGAATCCAATAATTGATTGGTTAGATTTTGACGTTTGGTTATATATATTGACTAATAATATAGATTTTAATGATGCATATAGACTTGGTTTTTCGAGAGTTGGCTGTTGGTGTTGTCCTAACAATAGTAGTTGGTCAGAATTTTTATCAGCTATCTATATGAGTAATGAGTTTAAAACTTTTAGAAACATTTTATATAAATTTGCTAAAAGCATTGGTAAACCAGATTATATAGAATATGTAAATACTGGTCAATGGAAAAAAAGACAAGGTGGGAATGGACTTGAAATTAGTAAAAAGTCTATAGTTACATTTAAACCTTGTGCCTTAGAAGAAAATACAATAAATTTTAGCTTAACTAAGCCTTTAAATAGTGATTTTTATACATTTTTTAAGCCTTTTGGCAAACTCAATTTTGATATTGGAAACAAATTGCTAAATGAGGTTTATATTCTCGATAGATATAATAATCAACCTTTACTTAAAATACAAGGCAGATTAAATAAAGATGAAGTTAAAATATCCATTTTAAATGTTGATTATTTTACAAATATAAAAACTGCTGAATCAAATATTAAAAATCAAATAAATAAATTTCAAACCTGTTTAGGCTGCACATATTGTGAAGCAGTTTGTACACATGGTGCCCTCACAGTTTTTAACAAAGAAAAGGGAAATGTATCACAAGATACAATATGTTATAAAATTGATGAAAATAAATGCGTTGGTTGTTTAGAGTGTGTAACTCATTTTCCTAATGGGTGCTATTTAAATAAAGTATTAAAGACAAAAAAGGAATGATCTTATGAATAATAAAAATGCTCCTAAATTTAAAAGAAATGAAACATTTTCTATAAGAGAAGGTTGGTTAGAAAAAGCAATAAATAAAGTTAATGATAATAATAGATGTTTTTTAAATAATGAAGGTACTATTATATTTGGTATTGGTTCAAATATGGTAAAAGCCTTAAAATTTTGGATTAATGTTTCGCAAATTTGCACATTTAGTAATCAAAAAGGAGCAAGTTTAACTGATTTTGGTAAGGTGTTACTTGAAAAAGATAGATATTTAGAAAACCATATATCATGGTGGTTAATTCATTATAATTTAGTTATGAATGAAATTGAAAACCCTGTTTTTTATCAAACTTTTCATTCATCACAACAAGCTTTTCAAAAAGATAGTTATACTAATTATTTATATGATTATTATATTTCAAGTTATGAAAATATAAATAAATCATCAATTGAAAACGATGTTTTAGTTTTATTTAAAACATATGTAAAAACTTATATAGATGATCCGGAAAATAATATGAATTCACCACTTTCAAGACTTGGTTTAATGAATGAAAAAAATAAACAATTTGTAAAAGAACATCCGTTATATGATTCTTTAAATAGTAATGTAATTTTGTTTGTTTTATCACGCTATTCAGAAGCTTTAGCGAAAGAAAATAATTTACAAGAAAATTATCAAAAAGAGTTTAATCTAGATGATTTTTTAAATTCTAAATATAGTCCAATACTAATTTTTAATTTAACACGTTCTAGTATATTTTCATATTTAGATGAATTAAGAAATAAAAAAATGATAAATTTAGTAAGGACAGCTGGGTTAAACACTCTAATTTTAGTTAAACCAATTAACGTTAATGAAGTATATGACTAGGAGGGTTTATATGTATAGTAGATATATTGATGTAAACAAAAAATTTAAATCCTCTGTTAATTTGGAATATGATTTAAAGAATGAAGAAAAAATTAAAGAATATATTCCTACATCCGATTTATGTGACGTGTTAGAATATTATATTTCATCAGCTTTAAACAATAAAAATCTACGTTCAACATTACTTGTAGGTCCCTATGGTAAAGGTAAATCATATCTAATGCTGATGATAACTTATTTACTTGGTAAAAGAGAAAATAAAGCATTATTTAATATAGTGGTAGATAAGATAAAAAAAATAAATTCTAATTTGGCAAATATGCTAATAAAGATAGATTCAGAAAACTTATCATTGTTGCCAATAATTATTAATAATAATTCTACTGATGATTTTAATAATTCATTTATGATTTCGTTATTTAACTCTTTAAAGGATGCTAAATTAGATAAGTTGATGCCAGATTCTACATTTGATGATGCACTAAACATAATCAAAAAATGGAAAAAAGAAAATTCTAAAAGTGATTTTAATTTAGATTTATATTTTAAAGAATATAATACAACTATTCATAACTTAGAAAAAGAGTTAAAAGAATATAAAGCAAATGCATTACAAACATTTAGAAAGATTTTTAAAGATGTTTCACATGGTGCATCTTTTATGTCATATATTTCAAATGATATAGCTGCATTATATGCTGATGTAGCTAACAAAATAAAGAAATATGGATATTCAGGTTTGTTCATAATATATGATGAATTTGGCCTATTTTTAGAAAATCAAGATGTTGATTTTAATACTAAGTTAAATAAATTACAAAATTTAGCTGAAAAATGTAATAGTTCTAGTCAATTAGAACAAATGCATTTATGTTGTATTACCCACAAAGATTTTGTTTTATATAGTAAGAAGAAAGAAAGTATAAATTCTTTTGCTAAAATAGCGGGAAGATTTAAAACAATTAAGTTTAATCGTAGTCTAGAAGAAAATTATGAAATTTTATGTGATGCGTTGAATAAAAAAGATGGATATGTAGATTTAGTTGGTAAATTTATAAAGGTAAATACTGATTTTAAGGAAAAATTAATAGAAACTAGTGTTTTAAGTGAAAAAAATATTACTGATATTCTTGAAAATGCATTTCCTTTTAATCCTTTAAGTGTTTATGCATTAGTAAATATTTCCGAACTTTTAGGTCAAAATGAACGTACATTATTTACATTTTTAACTGATACTAGTGAAAAAACTTTTAAACATTTTGTTAATCATAATAGTAAAGGCCTATTAAATGTTGATTATATTTATGACTATTTTGCCGATATAATTAAAAATGATGAGAATTATAAAGCTTTAGGTCAAAAAGTAGAAGCTATAAATAATGTTGTTAAGGAAGAAGAATATAAAAAAATAATTAAAGCATTAGCAATTTTTAAAATCATTAATGATGAAAATAAATTTCCTGCAAGCATTAAAAATATTTCATTAGCTCTTAATTTAGATGAGGTTGTGGTTAGTAAAATTGTAGCAATTTTAATTACTAATAATTATTTTAAACAAGATTCTATAACTAATAACATTGATTTTTCAATGATTATTGATGAAAATCTAAATACAAAAATAGAACAAATTGCTAATAATAAATTTCTAAGTACAAAGTTAGAAGAATTATTATTTAATGTAGATACACATAAATATTTTATTTCTAATAGATATAATTATGAATTTGAAATGATTAGATATTTTACGATGATCTATTTTAGAGCTTCAAAATTTATGGAATTAAAAGATATTTCATCATTAGAAAATTATAATAATGGTGATGGTGTATTAATAAATTTAATTAACGATAATAAATATACTTCAGATGATATATCAGTTAAGTTGAGTAATTTTAATTGTTCAAATTTGATTATAAGATTAATAAATAAAGAAATTGCTGATAATATTATTGAAAAAGGAAGAAGAGCTTTATCTATTAATTGTTTATTAGAAGATAAACATCTAAATGAAGTCGAAAAAGAAACTTTAAAACTATATTATATGGATTTAACTAGCGATATTAACAAATATCTAGAATGTATATATTCGAAACCTATATTGATAAGTAACACAAAAGTTGATGGGTCATTAAGTGATAATATATATAGTTCCTTTAGTGAAACATATGATAAAACAGTGATTTTTGTTAATGAACAAGTTAATAAAAATAATATTTCTTCAACATCAAAACGCTCTAGAAATAGCGTAGGAGATATTATACTTGGTATTAATAATAATAATAATTATAGTGATACATCACCAGAAATGACAATATTTAAAAGCCTTGAAAAATCATTAGAAATAAATGCAAATATAATTACTGAGATAACTGCATATATTTTTAATAATCAAGTAAATAATAGAATTAAAGTACATGATATATATAATTATCTAAAAAGCAAACCTTATGGTATGAGAAGAGGCATTATGCCATTATTTATAGCTAAAGTGATTGCTAATATTAATACTAGTGATAGAGCTGTTGTTCTATTTAACAAGAATTTAGAAATTCCGGTAAACACAGCTAATATTGATTTAGCATTAACTGATGATAAGTACGAATTATCTTTTTTAAAATATACGAAGGATTCATACAATGCTATAGGATCGCTATGTACATATTTAGAAATTAAAAAGAGTGATAATCTAGCGGAAATGGTTAAGAATTTAATTGAATATTTACGAAATGATTTTTATAGTTTTCATCAAATAATTTCACAAACAACTACAAGAGATAATCTTATAGAGCTATCAGATATAGAGCTTAAATATAAAGAATTGATTAGAAATAATGATTTAAATAGCTTTACAGTGTTATTTGAAGAATTGCCGGCTTTATTTAAAAATAATATTAATAACTTGCCTAAAATAATATTAGATATTAGACAAAGTATGACTAGAAAAGCTGATAATTATTATAATAATTTAATTGATTTTACAAAGAAAACATTTAAGACTACTGACGATATTAAAAATGGGTTCATTAATTTGCTAAGTATGAATAACTTGAACAACATAGTATTGCCTAACAAATATAATCAAATATATGAAACGTTAAATAAAGCAAATCATGATGATAATATTGTCATAAAGCAATTAGCTATAGTTATAACAAAATCTAATCTAACTAATTTTAATGTTCAAAAAGATGAATTGTATAAAGAAACATTAATAGAATTTGTTAAATATTTAGAAAATTATAATAATAACAATGATGTTATAGAAAGTAATGTTCCGTTAAGTCCGCTTGCTGAAACGTTGTTAAGTAGTCTAGAGGATGTTTTAAATGAGTATGGTGATTCTATAAATAAAGAAGAGAAAATTAAAATTCTTAATGCACTTATTAAGGAGGTAGTATGATTTATTTTGATAACGCTGCTACAACATTCCCTAAGCCAAAAGAAGTCTATGAAGCATTAGAATTTGCGGCTAAAAATTATGCTTTTAACGCTGGTCGAGGTAGTTATAAAGAGGCCAATGATACTTTTAAAATGATTGAAAATACAAGAAGAAAGTTAACTAGCTTAATAAATACTAAACCTGATAATGTTGTGTTTACATCATCAGCTACAGAAGCATTAAATAATATTATTTATGGTCTAGTTAATGAAGGTGATGTAGTTTTTGTTTCACCATTTGAGCATAATGCAGTAATTAGAACATTGCATAATATTAAGGCTAAAATTAATCTAATTCCTTTTGATAATAAAACTTTTTTATTAGATGAAAATAAATTTTATGATGAACTCGTGATAAAACAACCTAAAGCAATCATCATCTCACATATAAGCAATGTAACAGGTTATATGTTACCCTATGAAAAAATATTTTCTTTAGGTAAAAACATTAATACAATTAATATTTTAGATGCTGCCCAAAGTTTAGGAGAATGTAAAATCAATACTAGCAATATAGATTTTGTAGTATTTGCAGGTCACAAGACTTTATATGCTACATTTGGATGTGCAGGATATTTCAATTTAGCAAATATAGTATTAAAAACAGTAAAAGTAGGTGGAACTGGTAGCGATTCTCTTAATTTAAATATGCCAAATGAAAGCCCAAGTCGTTATGAAGCAGGCACTAGTAATTCTATAGCAATATATACGCTAAATAAATCTTTAGATATTATAGAGAATATAGATATAGAAGGCAAAAAAAAGGCGTTAACTCGATATTTATTAGAAAGAATTAAACATATTGATGGGGTTAAAATATATTTACCAGACAATTATATTTCATGTGGCATAGTTTCATTTAATTTGAAAAATTATAAGGCTTCTGATATTGGTGAAATATTAGCAGATGATTATGATATATGTGTAAGAACAGGCTACCATTGCGCCCCATTAATAAATGATTTTTTAAATTTAGAAGAATATAGCGGAACTGTTAGGGTGAGTTTTGGTATGTTCAATACTAAAACAGAAATAGATGTGCTAATTGAGGCATTAAAGGGGATGTGAAGATGGGATTTAAAGATATTAACTCAAAAATTGATGTTGAATATAGGACTTTGTATGATGATGTAGTCAATAACTTTTATATACCTTGTTTATCTATAGCTAAAAAATATTATCGCGCTGTAGCTTATTTTTCCTCATCAATATTACTACAATTAACTGAGGGATTGGCAAATTTTTCTAAAAATGGTGGCGTTATGAAACTTTTGATTTCACCTCAACTAGATGAAAAAGATTATGAAGCTATTAAAAATGGATATTCTCTTAGGGAAATTGTAACTGATAAAATCGTAAATTCCTTCGATGAATTTATTGATTTTAAAGATAAGGAAGATAGATTTGGACTCTTATCCTATATGATTGCTAAAAATATATTAGAAATTAAAGTTGTAGCACTAAAAGAAAATAATGATCATGCTTTATATCATGAAAAAACTGGAATAATGATAGATGAATATGATAATATGATTTGTTTTTCTGGTTCAGCTAATGAAACGTATAATGCATTTAATTTGAATTATGAAAATATAGATGTCTATTGTTCTTGGCGAAATGAAGACAACTTAATAAGGTGTAATTTAAAAAAAGAAAGATTTGATGCAATATGGAATGATTGTGAAAAAGGCGTTGTTTCTATTCCTTTTCCAGAAGTTATAAAGAATAGAATATTAAATTACAAAATTACTGATAAAACATTTAAATTAGATGAAATGTTTGTCGAGAAATACATTCAAAAAAAAGAACGTGAGAAAAGAATTAAGATTCCTAACCTGAAGATAAATGAAATTTTAAGAGAATATCAAATTAACGCAATAGATAATTGGAAAGAACATAATTATATAGGAATATTTGATATGGCTACAGGAACTGGTAAAACATATACTGCAGCAGGTGCAATAACTAAATTATATCAAGATAAAAAACGATTATTAGTAATAGTTTGTTGCCCATTTTCTCATTTAGTTGAGCAATGGTATAAAGAGTTACAAAACTTTAATATTGATGCACTTAAATGCTATGGTTCTTATAATAAATATTCTGAAAAACTGAAAAGAGAAATTGGTAATTTTAAGAGGAAACGCAAGGACTTTCTATGTATAGTGACGACAAATGCTACATTTACGACTGAACATTTAAAAAGCGTTTATCTTGATAACCTAAGTGAAATTCTTTTAATTGCTGATGAAGCACATAATTTTGGAGCAACTAATATAAGTAAAATGTTAGAATATAAATGTAAATATAGATTGGCATTATCGGCTACGATAGAAAGAAAAGGCGATTCTATCGGTAACAGTAAAATTTTAAATTTTTTTGGAGAAAAATGTATCGCATATACGTTAGAACAAGCAATTATTGATGGTTTTTTAACAAAATATTATTATTATCCAATACTAGTCACTTTTTCTGAAGATGAATTAGAAGAATATAAAAATCTTACAAGACGAATATCTAAATATGCTTCATATGCTGATTTTGAAGATAATCAGACATATAAGATGTTATTGATTAAAAGATCTCGACTAATTGCTAAAACAGAAAATAAAATAAATAAATTGTATGAATTAATTTTAAAATATAAAAACTCTAAAAATATCTTAATATATTGTGGCGCTATTAAATATGGTAAAGAAAATATAGATAGTTCATCAAATGATGATTTAAAGCAAATTAAACGAATAGTTGCGGATTTAAATGAAAAGTATGATTTTAAGGCAACAGAATTTACTTCTGAAGAAAATACGGATGAGAGATTAAGTATTATAGATGCTTTTTCAAATGGTGATATTCAAGCATTAGTTGCTATTAAATGTTTAGATGAAGGATTAAACGTTCCGTCAATCAAAACTGCTTTTATTTTAGCAAGTAGTACAAACCCTAAGGAATATATTCAAAGAAGGGGAAGAGTTTTACGTAAATTTGAAGGAAAACAGTATGCTGAAATATATGATTTCATAACTTTACCATATAGTTTAGATAAAGCAATAGAAATTTCCTATCACGAAAAAAAACATGTATATGGGCTAATTAAGCGTGAGTTCGAAAGACTTATTGATTTTTCAAATTCAGCTATAAATTCTTCTGAATCTAATGAGATTATAAACAAAATTGAAGATGCTTTTGAATTAAACAAAATTAATATGGAGTATGATGAAAATGAATAAGGAAATAAATAGAGAAGTTATTAGAAAAATAATTCAAGAAGGGTATAAACTAGTAAGAAAACAAAACGCAAATGAGCTAACAAGAAGTCAAGCTATTGGTGAATTAGTTAATAAGATGGAGGACTTGATCAGAAATGATATTAAAGAGCATAAAAATGATTAATTTCAGACAATTTAAAGATGAAGAGATTTTATTTTCAATGGATGAAAATAAAAAATTAACAGTTCTTTTGGGTGATAATACTACAGGAAAAACCACTTTAGTTAAAGCATTTCTATGGTGTTTATATCAAGAAAATACATTCGGAACTAGAATTTTATTAAATAATGATGTTTTAGAAGAATTAGAATATGGGGACAAAAAGGAAGCTAAAATTATAGTTGAGTTGGTGCACGATAATACTAAATATACAATCACTACTAGAGAAACTTATTATAGGGATAAATTAGGAACAGTTCGTGTTGATACAAGGGCCACTACTACAATATTAGAATACAACAATGAAAAAGGGTCAATTCCCACCACTATTTCTAAACTAGTAAAAGAAAAGATAAATGATATTTTAAGTGAAGAGTTGAAAAATTATTTTTTCTTTGAAGGTGAAAACAATACTATTGAAAGCGCTAGTACTAAGAAAAATTTAAAAGAAGCAATCTCGAAGATGTTAGGAATAGGCAAAATTGAAGCACTTAAATCATATTTTAAAAGTGATGGTGTTGCATCAAGATTTAAAAATAAAAAAACAACAATAGATTTGCTCAAAGAAGAGTTGTTAAAATCTAATATTAGTGATGCTAAATACGGAATTGATGAGTTAAATAAAGAAAATACAAAAATTGAAGACGAAATTAAAAACTTAGAAGACCAGCAAAATGAATGTAAAAATATAATCGAAGAAAACAAAGAAACAAGAGAACTTCAAATTAAATTAAAAGATGAACAAATGAAATTAAATAGCGATATAGCTAACGGAAGCACTCGCTTTTCTCAAATACAAAGAAATGTGAATTCCAATAATGCATTATTAAGAGTATTATTTTATTATAATTTTAGAAATAATAAATTAGCTAAAGAGCTTAAAAGCTCTACATTTAACAATAATGATTCATTATCCAACATTGAAGAAGCCGCAATTGATCAATTAATTGATAGAGGATATTGCTTATGTGGTGCTAAAATTGAAGATAGTAATGACGCTTATAAGCATTTGATAGATGCAAAACAGCACATGGCACCACATAACTATGATAAATATGTAGAAGATTTTTCAGAATACGAAGAAAGAAATATGGCTCCTACTTTATTATCAGATATTCTCACATCAATTAATGATTTTATTGAGTTAATAGAAAATATTAATTATAAAAAAGAAGAAATTAAAAATATTAAAAAGCAAATAAAAGACAAGCCTAATGTTGCAATATATCAGACTAAAGTTGACCAAATAGATGGACAAATTAAAGAAAAAAAGTCAATTAAAGTGGCAAATGATATTAAAATTAAGAAAAAACAATCTGAATTGCAGCGGGATGAAAGTGAATTATCAAAAATAGCAGCTGATAATCAGGAAAATGATTTATACGATCTTTGCATTAAATATGCTGATACCATTTATCGTCTTGTTGAGAAACACATAAATGATGAATATAGAAAAACAAAAATTGATTTAAATAAATTAGTTAATGATATATTTAAGGATATGTATCATGGAAATCGTACAATTTCAATTGATGAAAATTATAATGTAGATACTAAATTAAGTAGTGGAAAAGAATTAGATCAATCAACAGGTCTTAGTACAGTGGTGAATTATGCATTTGTTATAGGTTTAATTAAATTAATAAGAGATAAAAAAGAAGAAGTAACTGATGAAATAGAAAGTGACGATATTGATAATATATATCCATTAGTAATGGATGCACCATTCTCATCACTAGATGAAACTCATATATCAAATATATGTAAAGCATTAACTAGGTATTGCAATCAAGTGATTATAGCTGTTATGGAAAAGGATTTTAAAACTGCAATATCAAGTGTTAATGGATTAATAGGTAAAGCATATAGATTTGAAAAAATAAGTGAAAGTTATACTAAAATAGTGGAGGTAGAAATCTAATGTTTAATGATCAAATTAGAATATATGGTAAACATGCCAACATTATAAAAAAATATTCTCCGGATAAACAAGCCTCTGAAACTAATTATTTTAGAGTTGGAAATTCGTATAACGATGACACTGATTATACATACATTTTTAGTGATATGTTTGAATGCTATATGGTATCTGCAATGTTAGGCATAATAAATGATAGAAAAGCTGAAATAGATAGAACACAAACTACTCCGGCAAACATCTTCGCTGAGAAAGTTATCAAAGGTAAAAATAATCTTGAAAGAATTTTTAAACATATGGTTTTTACTAGATATGATTGGTTAAACATCGATCAAAAAGTTAAAAAAGCCTTTGAGTTAGAACATAGTAAAGAAGATGAACAAAACTTTGATTCATACGTAAGAGGTGGATTAGAAATAATTGATGAAAGATTTAAAAAATGTCAGACATTAGAAGACATAGCAAATGCACTTGCTGATTTACTGGATTCATATGGCGTTGTAGAATAGTGTATATTCTTTATAAGAACACAAGCAATTTAAGAAAGTGTAAATTCTCCTTATTTTTAGCTATTTTTCGTTATATTTACGATATTCATTTGGTTACATTTTAACATATTTTTTAAATGTGTTTGTAAAATGACTTTGCGAAAAAAACCTAAGTATGTGGCAATTACACTTAAACTTTTATTAGTATATCGAAGAAGAGATTTAGCTTCTTCGATTTTTTGTTCTATATAGAATTCAGATAGTGATAACCCTGTTTCAGCTTTAAATTTACTAGCTAAATAAGTTCTAGAAACAAAAACTGATTTAGCTAGTTTTGTAATATTTACTGGTTCATGTAAATTATGCTTAATATAGTTAATAACATCTACTATAAGTTTTGATTTAATATTGGAAAACTTTTGCTTTTCAACTCTAGCAGTGTAATCTATTAACATATGGTATTGAAGATTAGTTATGTTTTCTATTGAATTTAAAACTTCACATTTTTGGATATATGAATCAGATAAAGCTAAGCTTTCTTCAACATTTAATCCTCCTTTTATAGCTGCCCTAGCTACTAAAGTTATGGTAACTATAAAGGTGTTTTTTAATTGTTTGATCAGTTATATTAGTATAGGAAGGACCGATAATAATTTTAGTACTTTTAGAATTAACTATGCCATAATATAAAAAGTCATCTGTAATATAATAGCCAATGTGTTCGTTAATATTAAGAATACCTACTAAATTGATCGTAATTGGGTCAATAGGTAAGTTAATGGTTGAATAATAAAAAGTTTGTTTATTATTCTCATAGATTCTAATTGGTATACTTGCTAGATTAGCTATAGTTGTTGAGATATATTGCATATCAACGTTTCTCACATTCAATACAATTATAAAAAAAATACAATTATGCAAGATAAAAGCGCTTATATATATTATAATATAGCAGGAGGCGAAAACTGTGAATACGTTAGAAATATTAAAAAAATTAACATTAGAAGAAAAGATAGCCTTAGTTTCAGGCACAAATTTTATGAACACGAATGCTATTAAAAGATTAAATATAAAAAGCATTAAGATGGCTGATGGACCTCATGGTTTAAGAGTTCAAACCGATAAAAGAGATAACGGAATCAGTGAATCAGAAAAAGCTACAGCTTTTCCGACAGCGGCCACATTAGCTTCTAGTTGGAATAAAGATAATGCTTATAAGATGGGGGTATGTTTAGCTAAGGAAGCTAAGCATTACGGTGTTAGTGTTGTTTTAGGACCAGGTGTAAATATTAAACGTAATCCTTTAGCAGGAAGAAATTTCGAATATTTTTCAGAAGATCCATATTTAACAGGTGTAATGGCCAAAGATGTTGTTAGAGGGATTGAAGAAAATGGTGTTGCGGTGGCGGTTAAGCATTTTGCTTTAAACAATAGTGAAAACTATCGTTTTATGGGTGATAGTATTTGTGATATGCGAGCTATGCGCGAAATCTATTTAAAACCATTTGAAATGGTTATTAAAGATGGTTATGCTGAAACTGTTATGTCATCATATAACAAAATTAATGGTATTTATGCCTCAGAAAATAAGTGGTTATTAAGTGACATATTAAGAAAAGAATGGGGATTTAATGGTTTAGTTATGACTGATTGGGGAGGAAGTCATAATCGAGATAAAATGATAGAAGCTGGCTTAGATTTAGAAATGCCTGGTGATACTGCGATATGTAAAAAACAAATATATGATGCGATTAAAAATAAATCATTAGCTGAAGATGTATTAGATAAAGCTGTTTTAAATGTTTTAAATTTAGTTTATAAACATGAAAATGTTAAGGGAAATATAGTTGATTTTAATAAACATTACCAAATAGCTTTAGATATAGCTTGTGATAGTGCTGTGTTATTAAAAAATGATAATATATTACCACTTAAAGAAAACAAGAAATATTTAATAATTGGTGATTTATTTAATCATATGCGTTATCAAGGTGCTGGTAGTTCAATGATAAATCCAGTTATGTTAAAAGATGCAGAAACGGCCTTTAATGATCATAGTATTAATTATGAATTTGTATGTGGTTATAAAGAAGTAAATGCAGAAACAAACTTAAATTTAATTGCTGAAGCAATTAAAAAAGCTAATGATTATGAAGATATAATATTATTTCTAGGCTTAACAGATTTAATTGAAAGTGAAGGCCAAGATAGAGTTAATATGCAGTTGCCAACAAATCAATTAGAATTAGTAAATGAGCTTATTAAATTAAATAAAAATATAATTGTGGTTTTATTTGGAGGTTCACCAATTGAATTACCATTTGTAGATAAAGTAAAAGGAATAATCAATATGTATTTACCAGGTGAAGCTGGTGGTGAAGCAGTTTATAAACTATTATTTGGTAAAGTATCACCTTCGGGAAGACTTAGTGAAACATGGCCTATCAAATATGAAGATGTTGCTTATCATGATGAATTTGGAAAAGAAGAAAGATCAATTTATAAAGAAAGTATCTTAGTAGGATATCGATATTATTTAAATAAAAATAAAGAAGTATTATTTCCTTTTGGTTATGGTTTAAGTTATACAAAATTTAAATATGATAATTTAAAAATAAAAAAAGAAAATGACAAGATAATCATTAATGTAGATATAAAAAATATAGGAGAAATTAAGGGTGCTGAAGTAGTAGAGTTATATGTAAGTAGTCCTATAAATAAAACATTTAAAGCTAAAAGAGAATTAAAAGGATTTAGTAAATTATATTTAGAACCTTCAGAAATTAAGACTGCAGAATTTATTATTAATTTAAATGAGTTAAAATATTTTAATATAGAAGAAAATAAATATATATTAGATGAAGGTAAATATATATTTAGCATATGTAAAAATTCTCAAAGTGTAATTTTAGAAGATTCTATTATTGTTGGTAAAGAAGAAAAAACAGAATTAGATGAAATTAATGATTATTATCAAAATGCCAAATTAGAAAAAATAGATGATTTAAAATATGGTAGTCATTTTAAGCTAAATATACCACCTAAAGTAACGAAAAAGCCTTTAAATATAGACAGTAGATTCACCTATTTAAAAGAAACTTTTATTGGTAATATTTTATATAAAGCTGTTTTAAGTGTAGCAAATAAACAATATAGAAAAGCTCTAAAATTACCAGAAGGACCAATTAGAGATAATAAAATTAAAGGAGCTATATTTTTAAGAAGAGTCTTAGAAAGTAATTCAATAATATCAATGTCAATGTGTGCTGGTAATACATTTCCTTACAATTTTGCCTGTGGTTTTGTAGATCTTGCAAATGGTCATTTGTTAAAAGGAATTAAGAAAATACTTACCAAAATAAAGGCACCAGAATTGCCTAATATTGAGGAGCAATAACATGGAAAATGTTTTAAATAAGCCGATATTTAATTAAAAATTAAAATCACAAAATGTAACTAATAAAGAAAAATGGATCGGCTATTTACTTGGACCATGTGGTGCTTTATTATTTAATGCAGTCATGGCTACTTAAATAAATGTCTATTATACTGATGTTTTAAAACTTGGTGGAATTATGGAAAGGAATGATTTTAGTTATTTCCCAAGCTTATCAAAAATTTTAGATGCAATTACTAATGTCATTATGGGAGCTATAATCGATAGAACTCATACTAAATAAGGTAAAGCTAGACCATGGTTATTATTATCGGCACCATTTCTTTGTGTTAGTGTATTTTATTATTTGTTGTTACTAGTAATAATGAAGTATTACAAATAATATGGGTAATGATTTCATATAATTTATATTATTCATTAGCTTTCACAATTTATAATATGAGTCATAATTTAATGGTATCTTTATCAACTAGAAATACTGCTCAAAGAGAAGTACTAGCAATATTTAATAATGTATCTACAATCATGATGACTGGTATTTTTGTAACTTTAATTTTTCCGATGGCTATAATGCCTGCTTTAGGTGCAAGGAATGTGGATAATAGTTATGTCAATTTTATCTTGTATATCTTTACCACTTGTCTTACTTGAATATTATTATACTAAGGAAAGAGTTACAGCTGAAAGTAATGGTATCGAAGAAAAAAAGTTCCCTTTATTTTACAATTAAAGGCCATTTTCACCGATAAATATATGTTATTGCTTTTAGGTTATTTCTTATTATATACTTTAACATCCCAATTAAAAAATTTAGCTTTACCATATTACTGTAATTATGTCTTAGGTACATATCAAGATGGTATAACTCAAATATTAAATAAAGCTAAATATAATCATTTAAAGATTTGGTATAGTATATAAATCCCATTTTTAAGTTACTAAACAATAATATTTCCTTTTTGTTGTGCGATTTTTAAAAAGCCAAATTCAATAAACAAAGTGTTGCTAAAACATTTAGCGTATCGTATAATATATTTACGAATTTATTAAACTAAAATGGAGATTAGTCATATGAAAAATGAAACAAAAACGCTAGTTAAAATAGTAGTATTTATAGCTTTATTTTTAACTATAATAACCATCATGATTTTAGAACTCGTCTTTCTAAACTTAAATGTAAGTGTAATAATTACTATTATTCTCTTAGCGCTTCTAGGGATAATAGAATTAATTTGTGCTTTTTTACCTTATCAGATTGCTTATCTATCGAATTCAATACAATCATACATACGTAGAAAAAATACAGATGATATAGATGATGAGCCAAGTGATTTCGCAGTTAAATGTACACACTATACATCAGTTATATTGCTAATTATTCTTATTTTAGCTCACATTTTTTATATATCTATAAATTTGGCTTAACACAAGTTTCATTACTTTATATATAATAAAAAACATTAACAAATATCTTTAATAATTTATGCTATACTTAACTTAATTCATATTAGAGCTAATAAATATAGCATTTATAACTTGATATATCCAACTATAACCAATATATATTTGATGAATGATATAAATCTTAGATTAAATTCTAGGATTTTTTATTTTGTTTTTATTATTAATTCTTCTTTAGTAATTCCTCTTAATTTTACATAACTTCCTTTATGCATAAAATTCGTATAAAATCCTTTTTCATCGCATAAAATTTTTTCTTCATATTCAATCATTTTGTTCCTCCATATTTATTTTTTTGATTTTTATAGCTATTTTCTAGTCAAAATCAAGAAAATTAGCATAAATTTTGAAAATAAACATTAGAGCCGACGCCATAAAAAAACGCCATAAAAGCACTACAAAAAATGAATTTTTTTACAAAAATTATGGCGACGCCATAAAAAAACGCCATATTTTTTAATGATTTTTAATAATTTTTAGTGTTTTTTAGTGATTTTTATAAAAAAAATAGTAGTAAATCCCAACTGACATTTGTTGAAAATCCACTACTAAACCATAAAAATGAAATTTTATATAGTCTTTATTGTTATTTTTCTAATATAATTCTAATTTTTAACAATAAAGTTGAATCTACAATGGTGACCCGTGCGGGGTTCGAACCCACAAGTGCATGCGTGAAAGGCATGTGTGTTAACCGTTTCACCAACGGGCCATATATAAGATTAAGCGCAACAACCTAAGTGCGCATGTAGAATTATACCATAATCCAAAATAATGTCAACAAAAAAATATATTTTTTTATTTAATTTTAAAAAACGTTAACTGTAAAAGTAAATTTCTATTTAAATTTGTAATCTTTTATGGTATATAATCTCAACAAGTGATATAATTTAAATAATTATTGTAAGGAGTTGGGGAGCAGTGAAGACATACACAAACATAATTAACCGACTTACTCTAAAAGAGAAAATAAATTTAGTTTTTTTAGTAGGTCAAGAGCTAAGTGGTATAGATGATTTAAATATACCTAATGCTATTTTTAAAGAATTTGCGATACCTAGTAGTTTACCTTATGTTAGTGATTTAAAGGTTATAGAAAGTTATGCTGATGTATACAAAAATAGTTCTAATATTATCTATACTTTAAATTATAAGAATATGTATAGTGATAATTCTTTTTATAATGATTTAATATATGAATCTTTATTAAAAGGGTTAACAAAAAATAACTTTGTTTTAGTATCTAATTGTAAATATGAATTTAGTAATGTCATTTATTCTTTTGACTATGAAATAACTGAAGAACATGACTATATGGCTTTATCTAGTCTAGATTATAATAATATAATTACAGCTATAAACAAAGGTGTCACATTTGTTTTTACTAATAATGAAATAAAAGAAACTATTTTTAAACTCTATAGTGACCTAGAAGCTAAAGATCTTGCTTTAAAACGTAAAGAAATAACTGAAGAAGACTATAATGAATGGGTTAGTGAACATAATGGTATTTCTTTACTAAATCTTAATCTTGCTGTTAACAAAGTTTTAAATATATTAGATATTACATGCGTAAAAGAAGAATTAGATGCTAATCAAGTTTCTACTAACTTATATAATGAAGAAAATTTAAAATTAAGACTTGCTAGAGACAGTATTATTTTACTAAAAAACGATAATATTTTACCTTTAGTTGCTAGACAAAAAATATGTTTAATTGGCAACTTAGCTTTAGATCTAGCTAATGAATTTGAATCTGATTTATATGAATTAATTAAAATTGAAAAAGCTTGGGAACAAGATGGTTATATTGATGATTTAATTTTACAAAAAATTACCGATGAATCAGCAAATTGCGATCTTGTTATTTTAGGCCTAGATTGTGAAGCATTAGATAAACTTAATATTGGTCAAAAAAAGGTTACTGATGTATTAAGAAGTACAAGGGCTAAAGTTGTAGTTGTTTTAAATACCAATAAAGATTTTGATTTTACATATCTTGAAGATTTTAATGCTATTTTATATTTACCAAAAATATATCATGACACAAAAATACATTTAGCAGAAATTATAACAAATAAATATAATCCTTGTGGACATTTATCTATGAAATTAGCTAATTATCCAACATTTACAGGCTTAAATTATAATAATTTTAATTATGATCGTTTAACAATAGTAAATAACGAAATAGCTTTTGTTGCGGCTAACAAAGGTAATTTAGCTGCTAATATGACTTACTATGCTCAAATTAAAGAAAATGAAAAAGATATAATGTTATTAACTTCAAATATTAATATTTCTGCTAAACAAAGTGATATGGTTTATTTAAAGATTAACACTCCTTTAACAGGACCTAATTATAATGTGTCAATTAGTGATGGTTCTAAGATATTATTAGAAGGTACATTAACAAATAAAACTATTAAAAAATCTGAATATGAAGAAGAAGAATTTATCGGCCAGATTGAGCCTAAACAAAACAATAATTTTGTTTTGCCTTATATATTAAAAATTATAATAATTATAGCAAGTACGATTTGTTTAGCCCTTTTATTTGGCACAATGTATCGTAATGATGACCGCGTACCATTTTGCTATATTTCTTTAGTTTTAACAATCATATCTATTGTTGGGGGAATAGGTTTATTTGCCTTATCGACTATTGGATTAGTTAAAAATTTAAAAGTTAAAGAAAAAACTGTTGATTTAAGAAATTTTAAAGAATTTACTGATGAAGTTAGAGTTACTTTTACTAAACCATTAACTGAAGAAGAAACAACAGTAGAAGAAGAAACAAAAAAACAAGACATAGTTAAACCTAAAGAAGCAGTTTATAGTATTGAAACAGATGAAATAAAAAATACAACTAATGTTAATTTTAGTAATTTTGTAGCTGATTTTATAGAATATTTAAGAAATAATGGTATTGTTACTAATTATTTAACGATTAGAGGTTTATTAGCTGGTTTAGCGATGACAAAATTAATAATTTTACCTAAATCACCTTTAATCTATCGTTTTTTAACTTGTTTACAAGAGTTTTTAGGAGTTGAATGTAATTATATTAATTATGATGAAAACAATCATTTATTATATAAAAGATTAGATGTTGAACATAATGAATATATAATGACTGATGTTGCTAGAACATTATTAAAAGCTAAAAATAATCAACAGCAAATGTTTGTAAGTGTGATTGAAGCTTCTGATAAAAGCTTTATTACAAGTTTCCAAGTTGAATTAGCTAATATTCAAAGCAATGATAAGTTCTATTTAAAATTAGATGAGTATGAACAAATTTTATTACCTAAAAATATTTGGTACTTTATCATAACTGATAATTTAGATAGTGACTTAATAGAAAAAGGTATTTTATTAAACCCAATATTAGAAGAAGGTTTAGCTAAAGAAAATCATGTATTAGCTACACCAAAAAATATTAATGCTTTTAGATCTGAAGTAAGAATAGCTCGTAATAATAGCTATTTATCAGAAAACTCATGGCATAAACTAGATAACTTTTTTGACTATGTTAAAGAAAAAACCAATTATGTTTTTAACAACAGTTTAATCCTTAATATTGAAGCATATACAGCTGTGTATTATGAACTTAATAAAGATGAAGATGAAACACTAGATTGCTTATTAGCTAATAAATTAATTCCGCTATTAAAAACATTACCATATTTTAGTGAAGATAATACCAAATCTAAATTAAAAGAAATGTTAGATTTATGCTTTAAGGAAACTAACTTAGAACACACTTTAAGAATATTAAATTAAGGGGGGGTAATTATGATATTAAGTATATTTACGGACCGTAGAGCTATATTAATTTATTTAATATTAATTTTTGTCCTCTTTATGGCTGGCTTAATTTTATTATTAATTAAACTACCTAAGAAAAAAGTTGAAGTTAAAGCTAACGATATTGTTGATAACATCAATAAAAGAGAAGAAAATAAGACAGAAAAAAAAGAAGAAGAAAAAAATAACCGTAGTGGCCAAAGATTTTTCATGTTAAATAAAATTGATCTTGAAATG
>CASFCK010000022.1 GCA_949293265.1 uncultured bacterium | reverse complement strand
TCTTTTTATATCAGATTTCGACCTACTTTCTTAGTGGGTGTTTTGCATTGGTCAAATTGTCAATTTTTCTATTGACAGTTATACCGATTGCTCGTATATGTTTTATTGTAACACAATTTATTAATTCATCAAGTTTTTTTTGAACAAAGAGCGCTTTTTGACTGGTATTTATTTGATCTCTATATAATTCGTCTTTATAAAACGAATAAAAGTCGAAAATTATTGCTTTTATGCAATAAAATTCGACTTATTTTTTTATTAATTTAGACTGTTAATTGCTTTTTCTAATCTATTTAATACTTCTTCTTTACCTAAAATGTTAAGTATTGAATAAAGGTTAGGTGAGTTCTTTTTAGTAGTCATTGCTACTCTTAAATACTCGGCGATATCACCAACATGACCTTTATATAATTCTTTATTTTTCTTATAATCTTTTGTATTTTCAGCATAATTAAATTTAGGACAGATTTCTTTTAAATCATTAAACCATAATGATTCATCATTAGCTAAATTATAATTATCTTTATAATATGTTAGAATTTTTTTGATTTCATTTTTAGGCTTTTCAGGATTCCATTCAAAGCCTATTTTTGATAAGTTTTCATATTCATCGTTATAGAAAAATTTAATTAATGGATAGATATCACTATACTTAGCATAATCTTTTCTTGGTTTTGCTTTTTCTCGATCAATATTTAAAATATTTGTAATAAACTCTTCATCACTAATGATTTTTTGATAGAAATTATTATCATATGTTTTAGCCCATTCTTTTAATTCCATTTCAACTTCATTAGCTTTTTTATAAGCTAATCTTTCTTTAGCAATGTTGGCAATTTTTTCAATATCAAATAGAGCTCCATCTAAACTCATCTTATTAAAAGCTAAAATAAAATCATTATATGATTTATCTAAATTTTGTTCGCGCCAAGCTTCATAATTTGAATTAGCTAAGGTTAATAAATATTCTATTAAGGCATATTTAGGGTAACCTTCACTTATAAAATATGATACAGCAGCTTCGTTATCTTTTCTTTTAGATAATTTTCTTCTGTTACCATTTTCTTCTTTCATTATTACTGGTAAATGAGCATATTTTGGTAAAGCGAAACCTAAAGTGTTAAATAATTCAATATGTATAGGTAAGCTTGCTAACCATTCTTCTCCACGTGTTACATGAGTCGTATGCATAAAATGATCATCAACTAAATGCGCAAAATGATAAGTTGGTAAACCGTCACCTTTAAGTATTACTATATCTTGATAATTTTCTTGTAATTCTAAATCGCCTCTAATTTCATCATGAACTTTTACTTTGTTTGCTTCATCACCCATAGATTTAAATCTAATGATATATGGTTTGCCTTCTTTTATTAAAGAAATAGCTTCATCAGGCGATAAATTACGATATTTAGCATATATGCCGTAGTATCCAGGAGTTATTTTATTTTGAATTTGTTTAGTTCTCAGCTCATCTAATTCGGCTGCTGTACAAAAACAAGGATAAGCTCTACCTATTTCGATTAAATGTTTTATAACAACCTTATAGATAAAAGCTCTATTTGATTGTTTATAAGGACCATATTCTCCTTTTTCTAATTCATCATTAATATATCCTTCATCAGGAATAATCCCAAAATAATTTAATTGTTTAACTAAATCAGCTCCAGAGCCTTCTATTTCTCGTTTAGTATCTGTATCTTCAAGTCTAATATAGAATATACCACCACTTTGCTTAGCTAAGCGATAGCTAATTAAAGATGTAAACAAACTACCTGTATGTAAAAAGCCGGTTGGGCTAGGAGCAAACCTTGTAACCATAGCTTTATTTGCTAAATTACGATTAGGATATTTTTTTTCTAAGTCAGCAATAGTTAAATTAATATCTGGAAATATTAAATTCGCTAAATCTAATAATGTAGCCATTTTGTCATCCTCCTAATATGCTAATATTTCAAAGCCATCTTCAGTTATTACTACTGTATGTTCAACTTGAGCACTAAGGCTGCCATCCATTGTATAAATAGTCCAATTATTTGCGGCATCTAAAAACACTTTTCTAGTTCCAACATTAATCATTGGTTCAATTGTAAACACCATTCCTGGGAATAAAACGAGACCAGTATCGCGTTTACCAAAGTGAGCAACATAAGGGTCTTCATGAAAATCAATTCCTACACCATGACCGCCAATTTCATGGACGACACTAAAGCCGTTTTGCTTAACGTGATGTTCAATTGCATATCCGATATCACCTAATCTAGAGTAAGGTTTTAAAGTTTTTAAAGCTAATTCTAATGCTTCCTTAGTAACTCTTATTAATTTAGCAGCTTCTTCAGTTATTAAACCAATTTGAAACATTCTTGAAGCATCTGCATAATAACCTTTATAGATCGTTGTACAATCAACATTTACAATATCACCGTTTTTTAGAATATCTTTAGGACTAGGAATTCCATGACAAACTTGTTCGTTAATAGATGTACAACAACTTTTAGGATAACACTCAAATCCTAGGGTTGCTGGTACACCACCTAATTCGATGGTAGCATTATGAACTATTTCATCAATTTCTAACGTTGACATTCCCACTCTTATGTTAGCAGCAACCAAATCTAAGATCTTGTTATTAATGATTCCAGCTTCCCTAATACCTTCTATTTGTTCCGCAGTCTTTATCATATCGCGTCTTGGGATTGGCATACCTAATTTCTGGTATTTAGGTGCCATTTCCTCATAATTTTTAATGTAATCCATATTATACCTTCTTGCATAAAAAGTAGTGTGAAAAATCACACTACTTCACTATATTAACCTAAATGAGCAACTCTTACAACATCACGAGCAATCATAACTTCTTCATTAGTAGGAATAATAAATGCTCTAATTTTTGAATCTTTAGTTGTGATTTCTCGCTCTTCAGCGCGAACATTATTAGCTTCTTCATCAAGTTTAACGCCTAAAACACCTAGACGATTTAAAATGTTCTTTCTTAAATGAATTAAATTTTCACCCATACCTGCAGTGAAACAGATTGCATCACATCCACCCATATAAACATAATATGAAGCAATATAATCAACAATACGTTTAGCTTGTACATCAAATGTTAATTTACAACGATGATCTCCATCTTCCATACCAGCTGTAACGTCACGAGCATCGTTAGAACGACCTGACATGCCTAAATAACCTGATTTTTTATTTAATTCATTTACTACTTCGCTAGCAGTCTTATTTTCATGAGTAGCTATAAATGAAACAACAGTAGGATCAATATTACCAGAACGAGTTCCCATTGGGATACCTTCAAGTGGTGTTAAACCCATAGATGTATCTTTACATTTGCCACCTTCAACAGCACAGATAGATGCACCATTACCTAAATGACAAACAATGATTTTAGTGTCTTTAACATCTTTGCCCATAATTTCAGCACAACGATGTGAAACATATTGATGACTAGTACCATGAGCACCATATTTTCTAATGCCATATTTAGTATACCATTCATATGGTGTAGCATACATATATGCTTCTTCAGCCATTGTTTGATGGAATACTGTGTCAAATACTACAACTTCTGGCACATTTGGTAAAGCTTTTTGGAAAGCTCTAATACCTATAATGTGAGCCGGATTATGAAGAGGTGCTAAATCAGCTAAATCACTAATTTTTTTAACTACTTCTTCATCTACTAATGTAGAATCTTTAAAATATTCTCCACCTTGGACAATTCTATGACCAACACCATTGATTTCTTTTAAATCTTTCAAAATGCCCTTTTCAATTAATGATTTTAGTAATAATTCTACCCCAACCGCATGATCTTTTAAAACAGGATGAGTTTCTTCTTTTTTACCATCATATTTAATAGTAAAGATACCTTCTGGTAAACCAATTCTTTCCATTACACCTGAAGCGATAACTTTTTCGCTTGGCATATCTAGTAGCTGAAATTTAATAGATGAGCTACCTGCATTAACAGCCATAATTTTCATTTCTAAATACTCCTACTTTCTTATATATTTTGTTTTTATTTTAAAGCACAATGCTTTATAACCCTTTAATATAATAACACAAAATAAACGTTTTTTGTAGTCTAAATTATTCATTTATTCCTTTTTGATAGCCTAAAATAGCTAATTATCATAGTTATGAGCTAATTTCTTCATCTGCATAATGTAAATTAAATTTATTAATACATAAAATACTTTTATACTCAACTTCACTTAAGTTCGCTAACAAAAGTTAAAATGCTTAACATTTGAAAAACCATAATATAAGTTTTAAACTTCAAGACTATCTAAATAATCATCTATTCGCAATAATTCATTATTGAATGCTTTAACATCGTTAAAGTTAGTGAATTTAGCCATAAAACATTTTTTATCTTTAGATATTTTTTTACTTAAAATAATAATAGATTTAGGCTTACTTACAAACATATTATCTGGTAATTCAATTAAACCTATAATTGATCCTTTATTAATTAATTCTTTTTTAAATTCTTTATTATAATCATAATCAAAAAAATCATTATTAATTAAACCAATAATATAACCATTATCATTTAACATATCAATATAATGTAGTATCCATTTATATGGTATATAATTTTTATCAGCATCTTTAATTACATTTGGCATATCAAAAACAATGAAATCAAGATTATAAATCTTTAAATTTAAAGTATCTTCTAAATGTAATTCAACATTTAATTCTAATAAATCAGCAAACACTTTAGCTATTCTAATCATATATTCATTATGATCACAGCCAAATAAATTTAAATTAATTGTTAAATGATTACAAATTGTATAAAGCATATTACCAGATCCAATTAAAGGATCACAAATATTTAAGCTCTTCTCTTTTGTTAATTTAGAAAGCAAATAAGCCATTATTAAGCCTATACTATCAGGTGTAGTTAAACCATTTTGAAAATTCATTTCTTTAATACCTTTTAAAATTTGGGCTTGCATAGCCTTACGTATTTCTTCGACGTTAAAATCTTTATCTTCAAGTGGTTTATATATATCTCTTAGTTTTTTAATATCTTCAGGTTCTAAATCATTTAATACTTCACCTGCTAAAATATTATTTGCGGTTAACAGAATTAATTCTAAATATTTTTTATGTAGTTTTTCATATAAAAAATTACATGATTCATCAAACACATCATAAAAAACTTCTAAATTTTGTCCAACATTTGTTTCTTGCATATTAACTCCTAAATAAATCTAACAATTGTTCCTTACTATATCTTGTGAAAGTTACTTTGGTTTTATTACCTAAATTATAAACATCTACCGTCTCACTTGGCCTAATAGCTAAGTATTCTTCTACTTCCTTAGATGCATAATTCCACAATATATCTGATTCAATAAATTCAGCTAAATTAGCTATGATATCTGTGAATGTGAAATTAATTTCAAAATTATAAACTAAACAACTAGCTAATAATTTAATTTCTTGTTTATCGATAAGATATATATCATTATTATTAACATCTTTAATTATATTAACTTTGTTGGTACTTATTAAAATGTCATCATTAATTTCAGCAATATTTTCTGATATACTTGCTTGCATAATTGAACTATTTAATACTAAATCTAGATCACTAGGTATTCTTAATTCCATAAGTTCAGCAATGCTATCTAAACATAAGCCATATCTAATCGCATTTATAACATTTTCTAATTCTGAATCATAAATAACATTAACTAAACCTTTATTTGTTCTTACTTCATTTACTACTGTTTCAGGTATTACTACTAATTTATTATTACTTAATTCATAACTTAAGCTTGTTTTAAAAATATTAGAATCTATGATATGAATAGTATTAATTTTATTTAATTCTAATATATCAGCATTAAAATCAGCTAAAGTTGTAATATTAAAGTCAGCAAATACTTTATTTAAACTTTGAATTTCTTCACTAATTATTGTATTTTCGTTAATTATTTCATTTGGGATAGCTAAATAATCAATATTTAATATATTTTTAGTAATTATAGCATTAATAAGATAAGATTCTTCAACATAACTAACTAAAGTATTTAAATCTAGTTTTAATATATCTAAATCTTTAAAGTCTTGACCTATATATTGTAAGAAAGATAATACACTATTTAATTCAGATAATTTGTAGACATATGTATCATAAAGTTTTTCTTTAGCTAAATTTGTTGTACTTAAATTAGGGTTATTATTAACTAATTCATCTATTGATAATGTAATCAAACCTTTGCATAAATTTGTAGTATATATGCTATTTAAAGTATAGCTATTGATTGTATTAAATATATTCATAAAATCAGTTTCATAAAAACTATCAAAGCTTGTAAAACCTAATTCTTTAATCGCATTAATTAAACCATTTACTTCAGCTATCATATAACCATTATAGTTATAACCAGAATTATATTTCGAATTATCAAGTAATGTTTTTGGTAAATCAGCTAAGATATAATCTAATTTAGTAGCAACAGTATAACATCCGATATTAGATTTATAAATTGTGGTAATAAAGTTAAAATCATTAAATATTAAGTTTGAAATATATTTTTCATCTAAATCATCAATGTCATATATATTTAAGTCTTGTAATAAGTATACTAAATTACTAATTTCTTCCTTTTTAATTAGAGCATTATCTAAAATTAAATTTAAATAATTATCACTAATTAATTCTGGTGATAAAATATCTAAAATTATATTAGATAGGTTATAGCTTAAAATGCTTGATTTATATATAATGTTTAATTTTGTATCATTATATGAACCATAATAATTTAGGTTATATATTTCATTCTTAATTTGAATATCAGTTAGATCAGAAAATGAAAAATCAGGTTTATATTTAATATTAAATATATCATCTAAAGCAATCAATAAATAATATAATTCGTTGTTAACAAGCCAAATATTACCTTCTGCTTCTAAGCTAGATTTAGTTGTAGCGTCTAAATATTCTTGTGGTATTGTTAAATTTGTATCACTTAATTCTTTAGCTAAATGATAAACTGCAGTCGCATTAATTATAGCATTATCTTTTAGTTCATCAATCACTTCATAAATATATTTAATATCAAAATCATTATTTAAAATATTAAGACCTCGTACAATAAGTATTCTAAATTCAGGTTTAGATATTAATCTTAATTTAGTTCCATCTAAATATGTGTCATCATTATAAGTATCTAGAGCTTGATATGGAACTACTAAATCTTCACTATTTAATAGATAATTTGATAATGAATAATAAACTAATCTAGAATTCATAATTATTCTCACGCTGTCATTATCTAAATTCCAGCTAAGTATAGTGTCTATATTAATGTTTTCATTTAATAGTTCATTTAAATTAATATTAAGCTCATCAACAACATCAATTAAATCTAATATTTCTCCTTGTCCATCTAACCATGTTTCAACATCTGATAATTCTTTAGTTAAAGTGACAAATGGAATATCTTTACAAGCATTTAAGCAAAGATTAGAAATTGTACCTTTAGCTATTAAATCATTTTCTAATAAGTAGAGAACATCTTCATCATTTATCAATTGTTCTATTGCATCAACATCCATATTAGCAGTTTGATATTTATCAGCTATTTCTAATATTTTTGGTAAATTATTTAAAGTTGTGATTAGATATTCTTTTTTAATTTTTACATAATGATAATTATCTTCTATTAATTCTTCTCTTGTTTCAAGTGGTAAATAAATACTAAATCCGTCATAATCTTGTTGTAAGAAGGCGGTTAAAATATAGTTAATTATTTCTGATTCTGCTAAAGTTTCTAAGATTGTAACCTCAGAATTAGGGCTTATTTTAGAACTTAAACCACTAATTATTACATCTAAATTATTAATATCACCACTAAATTCCATTAAATTTTTAAATGCTAAAGTAGCATCTTCATTTTTAGCTACAAATCTAATAGTTGATAATAAATTATATAATTCCCCGTAAGCAATTATATTTTTGTTTTCATCATATGTATTAGTTAATTTAATAGATTTAGGTATTTTAATGTTTAATTCTTCTTCTAATCCTTCTATTATTTCATTTATAATACCTAATTTATTTATTAAAACACTTAATATTTCTGAATTAGAAATTAATTCTACTAAAGTATTATATATTTCTTCATTATATTCACTAACAAATACATCATCTAGTAAAAAAGTTATAAAATCTAAATTAGGATTTTCTTCATAAGCAGCTAAATATATATAATTTATAAAATATATCAACTGATTAGCATTAGTAACTATATTTATTAATTCATCATACCAATTTATATTATTTATTTCGACATCTACTAAGGCTACATCAAGGTCGATATTTTCACTTAATATATTATCAATAACATAGCCATAAACTTCATTTAATAACATGTTTAATTTAGTGAAATTTTCACTTGAACTAAATAATGATAATCTTTCAACATTTGGTAATATCGCTCTTACATAGTCGGCTGATGAAGGTGAATCAAAATTATTATTGCAGTTTAAAACCGCTAAAAATATGCCTAAAGCTACATCAACATCGGTAGCTTTAACTAAATCAGTTAGAGTTATTGCATTTTCACCGACAAATATAATATTTAATAATTCGACGGCTTCATCAGTTAATGAATCAAAGAAATTGATGTTAGTTACTAATGAATTTAATATATTTAGCGAAATGTTTGTTAAATAACTATCTTCTTCAAATTCAGCAATGACTAGATCTAATTTAGCTTGAAACTCATTATCACCTAAAATGGTTATTAATTTATCAGATGTTTCGTTTGTAAAACCATTTTGCAAAATGTTTTTTAAAATCTCATCATCATATTCATTAATTAGATTTAATAAAGATCTAGCTAAATTGGTATAATTACCTAATTCTTCTCTTAGATATACATTTTCTTCTTTGCCATTTATTTCATATTTAGTAGAAAAAATAACATCACTAATAAATAAATAATATGGTGTATCTTCATCATCCTTAAAGGCATTTAATATTTTAAATATACCAACATCACCATAACTTGAAAAACTATCATAAGCTCCGGTTATTGTGTCTAAAATTGGATCATCTAATTTTATATCTAGATTGGTTCTAGTTTTAATACCGCCACCTAAAATAAAATATAATGAACCTATAAATGAAAGCCCGACGATTCCAAATACACTAGCTCTTATAAATCCTACTAAAGCACCTAAAGCTTTTCTCTTGCGATAAGGATAATCTTTATTACCGTTTAAATGAGCTTTATAAGTTCTTTTACGATGTTTTCTTTCTGAATAAAATATTAAATAAATAATATAGAGTATAAAATCAAATATTAAATAAAATAAATAGAAAATAATAGCGATTACTAAATGATAAAGTAAGAGTGTCATGCTCGTGATGTATGTAGTATTATTAGTTAAAATTGCACTTAACATTTCACCATAGCCTAAATTATTAATCACAAAGCTCGTTAATGCTTCAGTTAAATTAATAGCATCTGGAGCTTCTAATAATATATTTAATGAAGTGTTAAATATTTTTAGGATTTGATTAATAAAATTAAAACTTAATTCATCTAATGTTTCTAGATTTATTATTGATATATATAATATAGTTAAAATTATAAATAAAACTAATGACTTGGCTGCTAAAATTAAACTTTTTCGAAATCCGCGTAAAAAGCCAAATAGTGTGCCTAAAGCTACTGCAAGAAAAAAGATTATTGTCGGTAAATAAAGAATTAAAAACTTGACTAAAGCATCCATATACTACCTCAAATGATCTAAGGCACCTGGCATTAAATATGCATCTTCAGGATAATGGAAGTTTTCTCTTTCGACCATATAAAAGCCGGTTAAAAAATAATTAGAAATATTTGCCATTTGGCAGGTTATATCTTCAACATAATTTGGTATTAAATCATTAATTGAAGTTTCTAGGTCCGTTTCCCCGAAAAAGCGATATAAATATGGCAAACTAGTAGTACCAAATTTTAAGGTTCTTAATTCCGTATTATTAACTAATATACTACCGCTAACAATACTGTTTTCACCTAAATCTAGGTATGTTAATAAAGGACAATTATCAAATGTTGTTCCTAAAACATAACAATCAGCATCAATGGTTACTGATTTTAAATTTACACATTCACTAAAAGCACCAACTCCTAGTGAATATATATTTAGACTTGTAATAGTTTCTAATTTTGAGCCTTTAAAAGCGTCTTGTCCTATATATATTTCATTAGCTTTAATAACTACATTTTTAACATTAGCATTTAAAAAAGCTTCTTCATGTATGCCAATAACTTTACTACCAAAATAAGAATCTTCAATAACTAAGTTTGTCGCATCACCAGAAAAATCAGTAATAATTAACCTATCTTCATACTCACTAAATGTGATCGCAAAACCATTTTTAGAATAAACTATTGGTAAATCTAATTTATAATAGATTAGAAAAGCTATAAAAAAGCCTATAGCGATTACGCTTAAAAATATACTTAAAATTGGTCCTAAGATTAATCTTGATTTCTTTTTAAAAGCCTCAACTACAAATGTTTGTTTATCATTAACTTTTTTCTCTTTTTTTGGAGTCTTTTTAATTACCCCTCTATCCGCTTTTACTTCAGCTTGAAAATCTAATATTTTTCTTTCTAATTTATTGTTTTCAAATAATACATCACTAAACACAGCTTTTATAAGTTCATATTTTATATATTTAGTGCCTGTTTTTAAAGTTAAACGATTGGGCAAAATGAATTCTTCATTAGCTTTTTTATTTAAATCATTAACATTTATAGTAACTTCTTCAATAAGTTCATCGGCATTATTATATTCATAGATCTTAAAACAAATTTCACTAAGATTTTGATTTAAATTGTTTGCGAGGATTAGAATAACATAGTCTTCTTCATATAAATAATATTTTATTAAAGAAACTGGATAATCTAGATGATATTTATTATAAATAACTTTAGAAGTACTCATATTCTAATACACCTCCTACCCTAACTTTTTTATTTCTCTTTCTTAATGAACGATAAATTACCGCAAAATTAATTAAAGATATTAAGAAAATAACCCCAAAAGTAATTAAATTTAAAGGACTATTATTTAAAAATGAATAACTATATTTATAAAAACCAATATATAAAATTAACTGTCTTAAAACAAATAAAATAAAGAATGTTTCAAGCGCATATAAACTAGAGGCTAGTAATATTTGCCGATTTTTAAATGGTTTTATTATTTCAGAATTTAAGGATATACCATCAGCTTCTTTTATTACGATGTTCACATCAGTACAAGTTGCAGGTAAACCTATAACTTTGCTGGTAGTTGAGGTGTTTGTTTCTTTAATTTCTAAAACATCTTTTAGTTTATGTTTCTTATTGTATGCAAACAAAAAATAAGACAGGGATTTAAAAGGTCTAGCATAATTACAAATTAAAATATTATCTGAACTATCTCTATTTACTAGATATTTTTTAATATAATTAGCATTCATTCTATCGCTTGCATAAATAGTTGTTTGACCTGGTAAAGATGATTCTTTTTTTATTTCTAATAATATTGGGGTAACATAATCATGATAAAATCTTAATTTTGTTAATTTTAATATTTTTAAAATGACAGGAATAGCTATTGCTAATAAACCTGTTAAAACTGTTAAAACATACCATATAATCATTATCTTTCACCACCAATTTCATTATAATATTTAGGATTAGTCAATGTTAAAACTTTGACTTTCTTTATCTTTACATGTTTGATTTGGTATATATCAAATAAGCAAATGCTTCTAGTTAAGTATAATAGAGGGAATAAATATATTAAGTTAATAAGACTTAGTATTGTTAATACTACATAGGCAATAATATTAGCGATATCAATTCCTCTAATGATTAAACAATAGATAATTATAAAATAGATAATAGCCATTATTAATATAAATAATAAGGTTATTAAATCTATAATTAATTCTTTTAGATTTGTTTGTTTAGAGGTTTTAATCGTATTATTATAAATTTCCTTTAAATCACAATTATCACCATTATATACTAAATAACTTAATGATCTAAATTTTAAACAATAGCTATAGATCACAATGACCGCTAAAACGATTAAAATAATCAATATATAATTTATGTATCGCTCGTAATAATTGGTGAAAAAATAATAAGAAGCTATAAATAAACCGCTAAATAAAGCTATTATTAATAATAATATAACAAATTTAAATAAGCTTAATATAAACATTTTATAATATTTATTACTTTTATTTAAATTATTAAAAATATCACCATAATTTATTTCTTTGTTTTTAGCAAACTCTATATCAGCCAAACTAAATATTGGTCTAGCAAATAATATAATATAACTTAATATATTAGCTAGAAAATAGATAAAATATTTAAATATATTGGTGATTGGCCAAAGTGTTTTTATGGCTGATTTTAAATTTTTAAAATACATTTTAAACATATAATCCCCCTACTTAACTACTAAACGATTAGGAATGATTGTAATATTAAAATTACGTGTAACATTTAAATTATCTTGATAAATCACAACATCAGCTAGTGAAATTGTATTAACCATTTCACCAACATTTGTAATTACATTTGCCGCTAATGCCTCTTTAATTAGGTTATCATCTACCTTAAAACCAACTAAATTTTCTAAGCCTTTTACTTGATAATCAGTTGAAATTAACGGCAAACCATCATAGGTTTTTTCAGCATATAATATTTCAATTGTAATACTTGCTTTGTTAATGGTTAAAGCACCACAATCATCATAATTAAATTTATAATTTTGGGTTACTTCATTACCAAATTCATCATAAATGTTAAAGCGAACTCGGTTTTTAAAACTTCCGGCTCTATTAACACTAAATCCAGCTTCATTTATTTTGTAAGTATGTCCATTTAATAAGCCTGACTTAATCATACTACCATCATTATATGAATGGGCCTTACCATCATATTCGAAGGTTTGACTTTGACTATATACATAAGCTGTTAGACGGTTAACTTTAACTCTAGCTCTAAATTTCTTTATTTCGTCACGATCATTTAAACTAGCTTCAGTTTTTACATTATATAAATTAGTAACATCATTATTCATTTCATCTACTATTTTATAATTAACTATAGTAATTAAATAATTACCTGCATTTATTATGCCGCCTTCTAAATCATAATTTGTATCTAATAAAATAAAGCTATGATTAGGTAATAATTCACCCTCAATTATTTGATAACCATCTTCAGGATGAATGAAGGCTTTACCATCATAATCCTTTTCATAATCTTTAGCTTTAACAGCTATATTAATTCTTTTGATATTTAATTCATATCGTAATACTTCTCGTTCTGTTATTATATAATCTGATATAGGATTATTATTATCAGCAACTAAGTGTATATTGGTTATTTTAATATAATGTTTACCTATATCTTTATAATTAAATTCTTCTACTTCAACTAGATAATATAAACCTTCAATTACCTCATCACTATAAGTAGATACTGCTGGTATTTTTAAACCCTTTAATGAAGCATCATAATAATTTTTATAGATATCTAAATCTTCTAGCTTATAACCAGCTTCTTGATAAGTTTTATTTTCTGTTTTTAAATCTAGTAAATCAGTATCATAAGCAATCCTTAAAGTACCATAACTATTTTCTATCTCATAATTATCTTTAACACTTATACCAGCACATAAAATGTCATAATCTAGTTTGTTTTCTATTACATGATTACCGATATTAATAATATTATAACTTGTAATTCTTATTTCATCGCCAGCTTTTAAACCTTCTTCTTCATAATAAGGATAAGAATATCCCTCCTTATCTAAAGGGGAAGGCACAAAAGTATAATCTTTACTAGTAAATATTAATTTAGCTTTTTCTACCTTAAGCTTTAACATTGTTGTATTATTAGTAATATTATATGAATCTGTTACATCAAGACCATTTGAATTAAGAATATTAATGTTAGCTATCATTAATTCATATTCGCCAACTTTTTTTAAGATTTCGTTGATATCTTGACTAAAACTAATATTTATAATATCAGTAGGGGCTAATTGATAATTATAAATTTGATTAAAAATCATTTCGCCTTTATATTCAGTATTAAATTCACTATCATTATTAGTAATAGTTACATCCCTTTTATTAATTTTTAAATAACCAAATTCTTCTGTTATATTATAACAATAAGTTACATTCTCGTTTTTATTTTTAATAACATATTCTAAATGATTTTCTATTTGACCATAATAAGTAATACTAGGACTACTTGAAATAACAACATTATCAGTTGAAGCTAAATTATCTACTTTATATGAATTATCGGTTAAAGGCGTGCCGTCATATATTTTTTCACTTGAATTTGAGGTTATTGTTATTGACCTTGGCTTTATTGTTAAGTTACCATAATCAGTAATTATTGTTTCATAATTAAGACTAACATCTTGATTTAAATTATTTAAATAACTTAATTTTAAAACATTTTGACAACTACCTACAAATTTAATTTCACTATATTCTATTACTTGCGGAACAGCTGATAAAAGGTCAACACTATTAACAACATCAAATTGACGTGAACTATGATTTTCGCCATCATATGTAGTTTCTAAATTGCTTGTTTTAATATAAATTGTTCTTTTTTGAATTTCAATATTACCTACATTACTTGAAACTATTTCATAATTAGATTTAAGACCATTAATAATATTAAAACCATTTACCTCAATTTGATAATTACTAGCATTTATAATATTTTCTACTATCTTATTATCTTGATAAATTAAATAATTAATTATAATTTCTTCACTAGGAATAGAATGTAAAACCGTAAAACTTAATAAATCAGCAACATTAACTTCATTTTCATCATATGTTTTAACTAAATCTTTAATATTTACTGTAATTTGATTTGGCTTAATATTAAATACTTTAGGTTCATAAATCAAATTATAATTATTATTAGCTGTAAATATTCTTAATTCATAATTACCTGCATTAATAAGTTCATTAATTTCAGTATCATTTTGATATATCTGATAACTTAATTTTAAATCATCTTCAACTACATAATTACCACTAATAATTTTATGATCAAAATTAATATTTTTTGTCATGCCATCATAATATGTTTCAGGTATGTCAGCTATTTCAATTTCTAGGTTAGCTGGAATAATTTTTAACATGCCTTCTATTTTTATTATATAATTAGTGTTTAATTCATCAACTAATTCTAATCTATGAAGATAGACATTATAACTACCTACCTGCGGATAGGTTTCCTTAAAGTCATAATCTACAAATAAGCCTTTAACATAGCCATTATATAAGCCATTTACGCTATAATATTCTTCAGCTATATTATTTGAAATAATAGTTGCGTATTCTAGAATGTAATTACTTAAATCAATTATTAATTCACTAGGTAAAATTTCTAAATTAAATTCATTATCTAATATAGTTATTTCATAATTATCACTATTAATAAATTCAAATTGGGTTAATATTATTTTATATTCACCTACATTTTTAACTTCAGAAACTAATTCTAAATCTTGATAATAACTATATTTAACAATTAAATTTTCTAAATCACGTGGAGCAATTTTGCCTGTTATAACCTTATACTCACTAAATTGTTTGGCTTTTCCATCATATGTTATTACAGCATCTTGATATGCTGTATCTATAACTAATTCTGCCTTAGTTATTGCAAATGACAAATCACCATTAATTAAAATATTATAATTAGTCATTTTATCATTTACAAAATCCCAATTAATTAATATTTCATATTTACCAACCTCAATTGGTTCTGTTGGTTCTTGATTTATTCTATAGCTAAAACTATAATTTAAATCTAAACCATTTAACAAGTTGTTAATATTAATTGCTGGTGTTGGCAGATATTTATTACCATCATATTGGTGGTCTGAGATAGGAAATACATTAACATTTAATTCATATGGGTTTATTATTAAATTACTAGGATTATAAATAAAATTATAGTTTTCTTTAATACCTTTAATTAAAACATTTGTAATGGAAATTACATATTCACCAACATCTAAAGGTGATTTATCATATGATACTTCAATGCTTATAATTTCATCTCCGTTACATAACGAATCAGCTATAAATTTTGTTTGATCATATTGATATACTTCTCTATTATATATTGTTGTTATAGGAAGTGGGCTAACATTGATATTTTTTTGATAAATATTTAAATAATATTCTTTATCTAAAACTATCTCATAATTTGGGATTTGATCAGTAATTTGTACCTTATATATTCCAACATTTAAAGGTGTTGTTTCTATTTCTGATTGTAGATATTTTAAGTTTATTTCTTCTAGTTTTAAATCAACCTGATTTAAAACTACAAAACCACCAGAATAAGTGAATTCTAAACCATCATAGGTTTTCTCTAATTTATCAGTTAAAGAAACAATAATTTCTGCTTTATGAATTGTAAAGGTTTGACTATTAGCTAAAACTTCATAATTAGCTAAATCTTTAGTGATGACTTCAGCTAATTCATATCTATAAATACCACTATTAAAGGTATTAACTTGTTCGCCTTCTTCGTTATAATATACTAATTTAATAGTAGCAGGGAAAATAAATTCAAGGCTATTAGCGGCGTAACTAAAACTTTTTTCACTAAATGCATTGTTTACGAATTCTCTATAGTCACTTTGATTATATGTTACATCATTTAATTCTGGTAACATAATATTTACAATTCGCTTTGTGATTGTTAAATCGTTAAATTCACTTTTAATTGAATAATTAAGTGTGACATCAAGATTATATTTTGTATTATATATTTTCCATTTTAAATCCGTTCTTTTATAAGTACCAACATCGATTGGATCAGTTGTTTCAATTCCACTAGCTATGTTTTCATATACATAATATAATTCTATGAAATTATCATTAGGATTTAAAATATCACAAATTATTTCTACTGATTGACCATCATAAATTTTTTCCATTATTGAACTTGCAAATAGTTCTTTATTAAATATAGTAAATGTTCTAGTTGTAATATTATAATTAAGTTCATAATTACTCGCAAAACAATTAATAAATAGAACATCTACTAAATTAATTTCATAACTACCGGCATTAAAGATGTCATCGTCATCAACAACGATGCTTATTTCTTCATTTTGAGCTAAAGTTGTACCATTTTCTAATATATAACTTGAACTTGGATATTTATAATATTGACCATTATAAGTGAAATCAGGAATTTCAATTAAACTTATAGTAAGCGGTCTTGGTAATATATTAAAACTAATTGTAGGTAGAGTTATATTATAATTTATATCTAATGTATTAACGTATTCTTCAACTACAACATCAAGATAATATGTTCCTACATTTAAAGGAATAACATAACCTTGAATTGAACTTGTTGGCTCAATATATAAATATTTGAAGATGATATCTTCACCAGCAACAATTTGATCACTAGTAAAAGCTAATGTCATATTTATAGTCGGATTATAAGCCATGCCATCATAGATATGATCAGCAATTGGACTTATTTCATATATTAATTCTCGTTGTATAATTTCTAATACACCTTTTTCTAATATAACTTCATAATTATTATTTATATCTACAATACGACCATCAATTTGCCAATAATAAGATTCAATATTTGTTTCATATAGGCCTACATTTTTACATTCTCCTGATACTAATACATTGGCTATTATTTGATCATCATTATATATAGTTCCCTTAGTTTCAATTGAATTATCATGAATGAAGTTTTGACCATTATATTTCGTAATTACATCTGTTGGCTTAATTGTAAGTGAGGCTTTATTTATAGTTAATATACCATTTACATTTAATATATAATTTGTACTTAAGCCATTATAATATATAGCTTCACCAAAAATTATGTCATATTTGCCAGCATTAATTGGCTTTTCAAATATTGTTCCATCTTCTGCTTTATATAGGTAGTTAATCTTAACTTTAGGATTACCTGGAACTATAAATTCTTTCGTTTCATCTTCCATTATAAAAGGTAGGGCATCATATGTTTTTTCTTGGTTAGGAATTAAAACATCAATTTCTAATGGTAGTATTTCTAATTCACTTTTATTATTTAATAATTTAATTTCATAATTATCGTTATTAGCAAATATGTTATCTATTTCTATTTCATAATTACCCGAATTTATATAATCTATTCCATTATCTTTAATAGTATAGCTTAAATAATCATCATTATATAATATTCCGCTATTAATTGTTAAATCTGAACTATTTGGACTAAATTTTTCATTATTGTAAGTTCTGTCTTCAGGCATAAAACTTACTTCTAATTTAGCTTTATTAACTCTAATAGTAAATTCTTCAACATTAACAATAAATCCTTCACTTTCTTTATCGTTAATTAAACAACTACTATATTGTATACTAGCTTTATAAATTCCAGCATCATAAATGCCTTCTGATATATAAATATCCTTATTGATTTGGACTTTATTGAAGACAATATTTAAACCTATAAAACTAATATCATAACCGTATTTATTTTGAAACACTAAACTCATTTTAATTAATTCGCTTAAATCTCTACCTTGATAGCTTAATTCAAAACCTGGAGGTAGTGTAGGCACGATGTTAAGTTCACATGGTATAATAGTGATTTTTCCTGGAATAATTGTAACATTATAATTACTACTAGTTATTATTAAATCATTACTATAAGTTCCAACTTCAATAAATGATGGTGATTTAATATCAAGTTTATCAGTGCCATATAAAATACCACTAACAATCTCATATTCTAGGTTTTCGTGTGGCTCACCATTATAAATAAACTCATCTGAACCGGTTTTAACTGTTAATTCTGCTTTATTAATCGTTAATTTAGCATTTTCAAGTTCTATATCGTAGAAATTACTAACACTACCATAACGATTGCGAATAATAACTGAATAAACAACTAATTCATATTCTCCGACATTAGTTGGATATTTAGTTTGATAACCTGATTCATCAATAAAAATGTATTCTATACGATCAATGCGATCACCTTCAACTAAATCAGCATCAAATTTAATGTTTCTCTCATCTAATGGATTTCCATCATAGGTTTTAACTATATCTTTAGGTTTTAATGTTATTTTCTTAGGATTTATTATTACTTCTAGATTATATTCATCCGGAATATTATAACAATTATTTATTCCTTTATAACTTTCATTCACAATTTGAATAATACTCATATTTAAAGAAATATTATAAAGATTGTCACCTACTAGATTTGTTTCATATCCACCAGGAATAACATAATCTCCAAGACTAGTTTTAAGTTCTAAGTCCTCACCATAATCTATTTCCTGATTATAAACTAAAACTAAATCCGCTTTCGTAATAGTTATAACAACCTCATTACTATAATTATAGCCAAATGTAGTTTTAGTAGCTGAGCGAACCCGGTATGTACCTGGACTATCAGGGGTTTTTGTTTGCCACCTATTGTTTATAAAATATTCATAATGGTTATCACTAAATAAACCATTACCACCACTTAATTCTATTTGCTCACCATATTGATATGTGATTTTAGTTGTAGTTAGTTGATTAATTACAATACCTTTAACGGCTAGAAATGTTATTGTAGCAGCAATTATAATGGCAATTATGGCTATATATAGCCATTTAAAGCGCATTATTTTTTTCTTTAATTCAGCTAATTTTAACATTTTAGCTTCATATTGTTCATATAGCATTTCTAGCCACCTCCTTTAAATCATAATTATATATCCAGCATAAGTATCTGTATCAACATCATAACAATTTGAAACATCATAGGTTGAACCATCAACAAAAGTATGGGTAATGCTTATAACATCAGCATAAATCATCGCCATATCACCCGATGCTTCTGGAATACTACCATAAGATGCTTCAGCTACTAATTCATCACCAAAGCCTAAATTTCCAATAATAGAATAACTAATATCAAAAATTTGATAGATGTCATTTTTATCGCTAATTGTTATATATGGTGTAATTATAAATATTTTCTTCTTTGTAATATTAAAGCTTTGGTTAATATTAGATATAATATCATAATTTAATTTGACATCATCATAAAATATAACATCAACTTTATTTATAATATATGTATCAACAAGCCAAGCATTAACTGAATTATCATTATAAGTTATATCTAGTTCTTTAATGTCGTCATATAGATTTCCTATAATATTATAAATTTCAAGATTTTCATAATATGTTATATTATTACCTGTATAAACAAAATCATTGATTATCGTATCTTGAATTAAATTTAATTCAATTTGTGACTTTTCAATTGTGAATAAAATTGAATCATAAATTAAATTATAATTAGGAATTTCATAAATATAGATTTGATAATCACCAGCATTTTGTGGGTTAATTAATTTACCATCATTATCTAAATAACCAATCTCTAATGCTAAACCATTATATTCAATAATTTGATTAGCTTGTGGTAAGGCATCATAAACTTTTGTTTTAGTTATTTGTGATAATGTTTCATTATCTAAAGTAATATCTTTAGGGTTAATAGTAAGCCTACCTGGAATTATATTTATTGAATAATAAGTATCAGCATTTAAATTAGAACTAATTATTGTTATTTCTGGTGTTATTTGATATGTGCCAACATCAAGACCCTGATATGAACTATAATCTAACGAAATACTATCATTAGGTAATAGACCATTATCTTGGTGATTTATTATTATTTCATCACCATATTGATGTTCAGAATCAAGAATATTTACTGTTAATTCTCGTGGTACTATTTCTATTTGTCCAATATATTTAATATCATAATATGAAACTTTTTCGCCTAATTCATTTACTATTTCTGCATTAAAATTAGTATAAATTCCTATTTCATTACTAGGTATCGTTATATTTTTTATAGTATCTGTAGGTAATAGACCATTATCTTGGTGATTTATTATTATTTCATCACCATATTGATACTTGATATTATTAATTTTAATTGTTAATTTTCGTGGTATTATTTCTATTTGTCCAATATATTTAATATCATAATATGAAACTTCTTCACCTAATTCATTTACTATTTCTGCATTAAAATTAGTATAAATTCCTATTTCATTACTAGGTATCGTTATATTATTTATAAAATCTGTAGGTAATAGACCATTATCTTGGTGATTTATTATTATTTCGTCACCATATTGATATACTATATCATCAATTTTAATTGTTAATTTTCTTGGTACTATTTCTATTTGTCCCATGTAGTTAATATCATAATATGATACTTCTTCACCTAATTCATTTATTATTTGGGTATTAAAATCATTATATATACCTATTTCATTACTAGATATCGTTATATTATTTATAACATCTGTAGGTAATAAGCCACTATTTTTAGCTGTTATATTTATTTCGTCACCGTATTGATATACCACATTATTGATTTTAATTGTTAATTTTCTTGGTACTATTTCTATTTGTCCCATGTAGGTAATATCATAATATGATACTTCTTCACCTAATTCATTTATTATTTGAGTATTAAAATCATTACATATACCTATTACATTACTAGATATCGTTATATTATTTATGACATCTGTAGGTAATAAACCACTAGAATTTAGATATGTAATATTATATTTATCATTTGAATACATAAATTCTTGATTACCTAAATTTATAACAACTTTTTTATTCCTTATAATTGGTTTTAAAGAGTTTTTAATAATATTAAAGTTATTAGTAACATCTTCATTACCAGCATATATATGCGTATCATAATCATTTATTTCGCCATTTATGATATTACTGTGTTTAAAAGTAACAGTTGCTGAAAGGTTTGGTAATGAAGTTGTTAATGTAGCATCTACTACATACTCATTATTATAAATCACTTCATTTTTAATGGTATTTATTGTAATATCAGCTTTATTTATTGTTAAAAGACCAGGAATATAGGTGATTTCATAATTATTTGTAACATTTTCGTCTGAATTTTTAATTATTATATTTTTAATATATAAATCATATGTTCCTACATTTTTATCTAATGTAGTTTTATCAACATATAAATTTGTTATTGTATCATTTTCAACTAAATCTACATTATTAAGTTTTGAAACACTTAAAGTGGGAATAGAGTTACTATAATCAAAATCTAATTCTTCAATAAAACCGATTGTAAGAGGTTTTTTTATAATTTCTAAAGAGCCATTTTTAATTTTAATATTATAGTTTCCACTTACATCTTCATTATTGTTGTTAGTGATTTCTATTTCTTCTATCTCAATAGTATATTTACCAACATTAATATAGTTAGTATCCGCAAACGTTAATGTTATTTCATCATCTTCAGCTAAACCTGTATAACTATATTCATTTTCTAAATTAATTGTAGCACGATCATAATATTTAACTATATCATTAACTTCAATTTCTAAGTTTGCTTTATTGATTGTTATATTACCTGGTAAAGTTGTTACAACATAATTGTTTGTAACATCTGTTTCACCATTTAATATTTTATAATCAATTATTTCAACTTCATAATTTCCTACACTATTACTAACCGTTCCGTAAGTGACTTCTAGTTTATCATTTTCATTTAAATTACCACTTAAAATTTCATAATTTAGAACTACATCATTTCCATCATAGGTTTTAGTTATATCTTTTACTTTTAACACTAGTTCATTTTCATAATCATAACCGATTTGAATATTATAATTATCACTTAAATTAATACCATTAGGTCCAACAACACCAAGTATTTCTTCACTATCATTTCTTAACATTAATTGTTGACCATCTACTAGATAAGTGTTATCAATTAAATAATAATCATTTAAACTAATAAGACCGTTTTCTAAATTGTTATTAGTTAAAACCACATGTAAATATCTTTGTTCAATTGTTAAACTACCTGGTGTAGTTTTAATTTTATAATTATTAGAAACATTAGTTCCCTCTTCATCGTATATTTCAACACTGTAATAGATTTCATAGGTTCCAACTTCAGTATAATTACTAATAACCTCAAATACGGCTTTATCACCTTGTAATAAACTACCTTCACTAAGCACAAAATCAGCATCATCATATGAATAAGATTTAGCATCATATGTTTTAGTCTTAGTTCCTAAAGTATAATTAATCGCTATTTTTTCATTTGCTAAAACACCTGTTGTTAACAATAATGTATAAGTGGCTAATGAAGATAAAATTATTAATATAATACATCCTAAAAACACTAAAACGCCTTTCTTCATAATAACCTCCTACACATTTTGTTCTATATATTGAATTTGTAATAAGCATTGACTCATTACATTTTCCCCAAATAAATCATTAATATATTCTTTTAATCCGCTTGCCATTTGTCTTACATATACTGGGTTTTTATTCTCTAGTTT
>CASFCK010000021.1 GCA_949293265.1 uncultured bacterium | reverse complement strand
TGCTGCTTCTTTTGAAACATCAGGTTATATGATTGGTGGAAAAGTTTTCACTCATAAAGCTGAGCCTATTATAGAAAAACCAATAACATTAGGCGACATAGTCATAAAAGACGGAGTTGAGAAAAAATATTATCTTTCAAAAGAACAAATCCAGAAATTTGCCTATTTAAGAGGCAGTAAAAAGATTCAAAGAATAGATAAAAATGGTTACGAATATACTTATTCCGAAGGTGCCATGTCCGAAAATGATTCCTTAGAACTTCCGGGAAGAACAATGCTCACATCAGAAGGAACAGTCAATCGTTCGACACATATTATTGTCGACCCTAAAACCAAAAAATTACGACTACTTACGCCCGTTGAATGTGAAAGGCTGAATCAATTCCCTGATAATTGGACAAACACAGGCATGAGTGATAAACGTAGATATTTTATAATGGGTAATGCTCTAGTGTGTGGAATAATAAAAAAAATAGGAAAACTACTTGAAGCTATTATTAATGACGAGGATTAATTCTTCGTCCTTTTTATTTCCTAGGGGTATCATTTCTCTAGTAGGGTATCGTTTTTCTAGTAGAACCAAATTTTAAAAATCCGTCGGTTCGAACCTAATTTTATCTACTAGCAAAACGCCGAAAAGTAAAAAATGTCCGATTTCTCGGACAAATATAATTAATTTTGACACCCTTACTTTGTATCAAAATGTTAGTTATAAGATGGTGCGGCCAATGAGATTTGAACTCACACGGATTAACCATACGCCCCTCAAACGTACGCGTATACCAATTTCGCCATGACCGCATGGTCGGAATGATGAGATTCGAACTCACGATCTCTAGCTCCCGAAGCTAGCGCTTTACCAAGCTAAGCTACATTCCGATTAAAAAAATCCAAGTAACCTTGGATGATGGAGCAAGCAGCGGGAATCGAACCCGTATCCTCGGCTTGGGAAGCCGGTATTCTACCGTTGAACTATGCCTGCAAAATTAATCCCTATAAAAGGGATTAAATATGCATTAATTCTTCACTCTTCTTAGCAGTTATTTTTTCGATTTCTTTAATTTTATTATCCGTTAAAGTTTGAACATCTTCTAAATAACCTTTTTCATCATCTTCAGTTAAACCGATTTTTTTGATTTGTTCATTAGCATCACGTCTAATATTACGAATTGCAACTTTAGCAGTTTCTTCTAATTTATTAACTTGTTTAACTAAATCACGACGACGTTCCTCTGTCATTTTTGGAATTACAAGTCTAATACCAGTGCCATCATTTTGAGGTGGTAACCCTAAATTAGATGTAGCAATAGCATTTTCAATTTGTTTTAATACTGATTTGTCATAAGGCTTAATATATAATTGACTAGGTTCTGGAACACTTACTTGTCCAACTTGACGGATAGGTGTCATAACACCATAATATTCAATTTGAATATGATCAAGTAATTGAGGATTTGCTCTACCTGTTCTAATAGTTTGTAATTCTTTATTATAACTATCTATAGCCTTATCCATTTTTTCTTCAGTTTCTAACATTTGCATATCAGCTATTTCTTGCATTTTATCCTCCTTATTTTTTTACGTGAGTACCTATCTTATCACCCTTAACAGCTTTAACAATATTACCATATTTATTCATGTTAAATACAATAATCTCTAAACTGTTATCTTTACATAAAGATGCAGCAGTTGAATCCATTACAGCTAAATCCTTATTTAATATTTCATTAAATGTTAATTCATCATACATTTTAGCTGATAAATCTTTACGTGGATCAGCAGAATATACCCCTTCAACATTATTTTTAGCCATTAAAATTACATTAGCTTCTATTTCAGCTGCTCTTAAAACACATGCTGTATCTGTTGAAAAGTATGGTGAACCAATACCACCAACAAATATACAAACACGCCCTTTTTCTAAATGTCTAATAGCTCGCCTGCGAATATAAGGTTCACAAACTTCATTTACCATTAATGCTGATAAAACTCGAGTTGGAACATCTAATTGTTCTAAAGCATCCTGCAAAGCTAAGCCATTCATGATAGTAGCTAACATACCCATATAATCAGCTTGTGCTCTATCCATACCAAGTTCAGATGCAGTTTTACCGCGCCATATATTTCCGCCACCCACAACAATACCGATTTGAACACCTAAATCATGGGCTTCTTTAATTTGTTTAGCTATTTCAGATACTGTTTTAGGATCTATTCCAAATTGAGTTTCGCCTTTAATAGCTTCACCAGACATCTTCAGTAATACTCTTTTATACATAAGTCCTCCGTTTTATAAAAAAGGGCCTATTTAGGCCCTTTAAATTACTTATTTAAACCAGCCTGTGCTGCAACTTCAGCAGCAAAATCTACAACTTCTTTTTCAATACCTTCCCCAACTTTTAGACGCACAAACGTTTTAACACTTGCTTGACCTAAATATTGAGCAACAGTAACATCAGGGTTTTTAACAAATTGTTGAGATAAAAGACAAATTTCTTTTAATTCTTTTTCTAATCTTCCTGGAACTATTTTATCAATAACAATTTGTTCAGGTTTTGGTTTAGCAGATTCTTTATTTTCATTAAGTGCTTGATGAAGAATTATTTCTCTTTCTTTTTCTAATTCTTCTTGAGGAACATTTTCTTTTGCAACATAGCGTGGGCTTTGAGCAGCAACATGCATAGCCATATCTTTAGCTTTAGTTTCATCACCATTAGCTAAAACTACACATGAAACAATTGAACCACCCATATGTTTATATGTACCAAATAATTCACCATCTTCTTTAGTAACAACTGTTACACGGCGTAAACTAATTTTTTCACCGATTACACCTGAAGCTTCAAGTATAACAGTATTTAAATCTTGACCATCAACATTAATATTTAATGCTTCTTCAGTATTATTAGCATTTGAATTAATAATTACTTGACCAACTTTTTCTACTAAAGTTGTAAATTTTTCATTTTTAGCAACAAAATCTGTTTCACTATTTAATTCATATAAAACAGCTTTATTACCGTTTGTTACAACGCTACATAAACCTTCAGCAGCAACTCTACCAGCTTTTTTACCAGCTTTAGCGATACCTCTTTCTCTTAGCCATACAACAGCTTTTTCCATATCGCCATCTGATTCAACTAAAGCTTTTTTGCAATCCATCATACCTGCTTCAGTTTTGTCACGTAATTGTTTTACCATTTGTGCTGTAATGTTCATATTAGTCTTCCTTTACTTCTTTTTTAGCTCTAGGTTTACGTGGTGCCTTAGCTTTTGTCTCTTTTTCTTCTTCTTTAGAAATTTCTTCAGACATGTTTACTTCTTCATCACTGAATTTTTCAACTGTACCACCATTAGCTTCAATAACAGCATTAGCCATTACACCAACGATTAATTTTACAGCTCTAATAGCATCATCATTAGCAGGAATTACATAATCTACTAAATCTGGATCGCAGTTAGTATCTACAATACCAAATACTGGTATATTTAATTTACGAGCTTCTAATATAGCATTATATTCCTTACGTGGATCGATAATGAAAATAGCTTCAGGAACTTTTTTCATTTCTTTAATACCACCTAAGTTCTTTTCTAATTTGTCTCTTAATTTCTTTAATGCGATAACTTCTTTCTTAGGTAAAGCTTCAAAAGTACCATCTTCTTCCATTTTGTATAAAGATTGTAATTTTTGAATTCTTTTTCTAATTGTTTTGAAGTTTGTCATAGTACCACCTAACCAGCGTTGGTTAACATAGTACATACCACATCTTTCAGCTTCTTCTTTAACAGCTTCTTGAGCTTGTTTTTTAGTACCAACGAATAAAACTTTACCGCCATCTTTGCATATTTCTAATAATGCAGCATAAGCTTTTTCAATTTCGTTAGCAGTTTTTTGTAAATCAATAATATAAATTCCATTTCTAGCAGTATAGATGTACTTTTGCATTTTAGGGTTCCATCTACGAGTAGCGTGGCCGAAATGAACACCACACTCTAATAATTGTTTCATAGAAACAACTGTTTCAGACATTTTCTTTTCCTCCATTTTATTTTTGTTATTTTCCTCTGCCTTCTTCAACATTTGCCTCCAACAAAATTGCACACGACGGCAAACTCCAAAAGCATGTGTTTTTGTGCCTTTGTTATTCTATCACACTAGTTCACCAATAGCAACATTTTTTTAATTATATATAATATAATTATCACTTAGATTCTGATATCATTGACTTAGCTATATCTAAATCATGTTTAGTAGTAATTTTAAAATTTCTATCAGTATCTAACAATTTTAAAACTTTAATTTCCGGATTGTATCTTAAAACCAAAGATACATCATCTGTTGCTACAAAACCTTCTTTTAACGCTAACTCATAACTTTTAATAAAATCATTGACTTTTACCATTTGTGGTGTTTGAGCAACAATATATTTTTCTCTGTTTAAATAAGTAAATGGTTCCGCTTGATAAAGTGTGTATTTTAAAGGTAGGTAAGGTAAAATTGCATCATATTTAGGACTTTCAGAAACAATACTTTTCAATATTTTCTCGCATAAAAACGGTCTTGCAGCATCATGAATCAACACTTTTTCATCTTTTGGTATTAATTTCATCGCATTATATACACTTTCTGATCTACTATTTCCACCTAAAACAACCTTTATTTTTTTATTTAAATACGGTTTAACGCGTGGCAAATCAATTTCTCTAACACTTAAATATATCACATCTACATAGTTTAATATTTTATTAACAGAATGCATAAATATTGGTTTATTATCCAATAAAACAAAAGCCTTATTATCTCCAATATTTAATCTAGTTGAATTGCCAGCCATACAAATTATTGCCTGCATTATTCACCCCTCATATTAGCTAAAAAATCTAATATTTCTTTTGCATTAGTATCAGGTTTTACTTTAGGCATTACTTTAATAATTATTCCTTTTTCATCAATAATATAAGTCATTCTATTTATTCCCATATATGATTTTCCATATAACTTTTTTTCTTGCCATGCTCCATATTCTTCAATCACTTGATGTAAAGGATCTGCTAATAAAGTGAATGGTAAATTATATTTTTTAGCAAAATTATAATGTGAATTTTCACTATCTTTACTAATACCTATCACCTCAACACCAAGTTTTTTAAATTCGTCATATGCTGATTTAAAAGCACAAGCTTGCTTAGTACATCCTGGTGTATTATCCTTTGGATAAAAATATAATACCACTTTTTTACCTAAATAATCACTCAAAGATATTGCTTTACCATCTTGATTATTTAGCGTAAAATTTGGGGCTTTTTCTTGTAGGTTTAACATATCTTCTTCCTCGATTCATATAAAATTTTAACATAAAACTATTCTTTACACTATGGGTTTAAATTAAAAACCTTTAACTTGTGCTAAAATGTTAGTTATAAGATGCAATTAATAGCTATTTTGTGATTTTCCAGACACCTTTCATAGCAAAACCACTGCGGAAAAGATTTTTTCTTGTACTGATTTTATGTAGCGTTCTATAGTTCCCTTACTCTTCTTCTTTATTAAAGAGAGCTTATCTGCAGTTAATGTTAACATTTCCTACAAAAAATAATAAAAATGAACATTTAAAATAAAAAATAAAATGGAAAATGGAACTATGTCATTTACAATAAATCTATGATACTATTATAACATGTCAAAATGTTATTTTCTGCTATTTTTTGTTATATTTTGTTATGAGTTTTTTAATTTTTGTGTATATTTTATACGCTTTGTACTTTTTAACCTAAATCAACAGTAAATTGCTTTAACTTTTTAGTGGCTTTAGATTTTCTTACCCTAATATATCCATAGCTAAAATTTATCTTTTGTGAAACAGAAATAACGATAATCCTTGCAAGTAAAATAAGGATAGAATCATTTTGTCATCAACTTCACTTAAATTATCTATTAATTCATTAAATTTAATTTCTAACTTAGATAATTTAGTTTTTTTCTCGATAATCTTTAATGTATTGATTATATTTGGCATACTTTTCTTCTAAATCAGTTGGCTTACCACCTTGAATCCGCTCTCTAAATTATGGACTTACAAGAAATCTACAATTTTTAATTTTTTGTTCTAAAACTACTAGTTCAAAACGCTTAGCTTTTAATTCTTTAATGATGTATTCAAAATCAGACATTTATTTTCCATCCTTTGCTATTTTGATATCTATTGCTTCTTGTAAATCTCGAATCAATTCTTGGTAACCTTTAGTATCGCATTTTTAAAAAAATCTAAAACTATTTTTTTAGTATTTTGACCAAAACATTCTAGTAATTTAATTAATACTTGTTTTTTCATATATTTTTCACTAATCCTAACCATTGCCAAGTAAAGCGTGGTATTTTACTTGACCAATAGACCATAAGGATTATTTTTACACCTACCTTTAATTTTTTTATTTATTTAAACTACCACGCAAGTTTAAATACTAGTAATACTAACAAATCTATAAATACTACTATTAGTAATATATATACTAAACATAAAATTATATTTTTAATTTTAATTATTAGTTTATGTTTATAATACTTATTAGATTTGCAAGAAGTCATCTACTACACCACGTTCAAATGGGTTTTCGATATCTTTTAAATTTGCTTGCGCAATCTCACCATTTGGACTAATTTGTATAAGTGAAATATCTAAGTGTTCTAATAGCCTAAAGCATATTCATAATACTTAGCTCCATTAATCATTAGATTTACTACCTTTTCAGCTTTTTCTTCAGTATCTACTTTAATGTTGAATTGGTTTAAAGTGTTATAAAGTGAAGCTTGTATCATTGCTAAGCCTAACCAAGTCTTACGATTTACTTTTTCTTTACTTTGCCCATAAAAGAAAGAATATTCTTCAGACATTATTCGCTCAGTAATTAAATTTTTTTCTTTATTATCTTCAAATGTCACTTTTTTAAATATTTCATTTAAATCAATATCTTTCATTATTTTTTTCTAAAAAACTTGGTTTTACACTATCTTTATTTTTTATATTTTTAGGAAATTTTTGCACAAGAAAAAACAAGGTTTAACTCAAGTGTCATTTCAAATAATGGCTTCTTTATGAGTTAAAATATAACAATTTTCCTTACTCTGAGTTAAATTTAAAAACAAAAAAAGCTCATAACTGAGCTTTAATTTTCTAAATGGCGGAGCAGGAGAGATTCGAACTCTCGCGCCAGTTACCCGACCTACTTCCTTAGCAGGGAAGCCTCTTGAGCCTCTTGAGTACTACTCCATTACCTGTCAAGCTCCTATATTATATATGAAAGCTTGACAATTTGCAAGTGCTAATTTATTAATTCTAATTGTAATTTATGATGATCATAATCGATATCTAAAACTCTTACTTTGATTAAGTCACCAACACTTAAAACTTCAGATGGGTGTTTAATTCCTGCCTTATTCATTTTTGAAATATGCAATAAGCCATCATATTTAACTCCACAATCTACAAAACAACCAAAATCAATAACATTTCTAACTGTTCCTTCTAATAAATCACCAGGCTTAACATCTTCAAAGTGTAAAATATCACTTCTTAATGTTGGGGTAGGATATTCATCTCTTATATCTCTTAATGGTTGAATGAATGCATCACATATATCATTAAATGTATATTCATCTATATTCAACTCTTTAGCTACTGTTTTACGTTCAAGCTTATTGATGCAATCTTTAATCTCGTTCGTTCCAATTGCATCTTCTGTTAAGCCTATATAGTTTAGTAAAGTTCTTGCTTTATCATAACTTTCAGGATGAATGGATGTCATATCAAGTTTTTCTAGTGGTTCAGAAATACGTAAAAAACCAATAGCTTGTTCATAGGTTTTTGGCCCTATTTTATTAACATTTTTGATTTCAGTACGTGAATTAATCTTACCATTAATGTTTCGATATTTTACTATTTCAGCAGCTGAGGCTTTTGACAAGCCTGATACGTATGTTAATAAACTTACTGAAGCTGTATTAACGTTAACACCTATATTATTAACAACATCAGTTACAACGTTATCTAAAGCTTTAGACAATTCTTTTTGATTAACATCATGTTGATATTGACCAACACCAATACTTTTTGGATCGATTTTAACTAATTCAGCTAAAGGGTCTTGAATTCTTCTAGCAATACTTACAGCACTTCTTTCTTGTACTTCGAAATCAGGGAATTCTTCTTTAGCAATATCAGATGCACTATAAACAGAAGCTCCAGCCTCTGACACAATGATATATTTAGCTTTTAAATCATATTCTTTAATAACATCAGCTATAAAACTTTCAGTTTCCCTTGATGCTGTACCATTGCCTATAGCGATTATTTCTACTTTATACTCGTTACATAAATTAACTATTGTCTTTTTAGATCTTTCTAATGTTGCTTTATCTATTGTTGCGCCTTTGCTTTTTTCGTTTGGATATATAACTCCTATTTTTAAAACTTTACCAGTCGGATCTATAACAGCTAATTTACATCCTGTTCTAAAAGCAGGGTCTACGCCTAATACAACTTTTCCTTTTAGTGGTGGTTGTAATAATAAATTTTTAACATTTAATGAGAATACATCAATCGCCTTGCTTTCAGCATCTTCGGTCAACATCGTTCTTATTTCTCTTTCAATTGATGGAGAAATCAGTCTTTTATAACTATCAGCAATAGCTTCTTTTATCTCATCTATAAAAAGTAGGTGACGATTATGAATAACTTGATAATTTAAATAATCAATGTCTCTATCTGGTTGTAAGGTTATTGAGACACTTAAAATATCTAAATCCTCACCCCTATTCATCGCTAATATACGATGAGGTTTTACAAAAGACAATCCTTCAGTATTATCATAATACATTTTAAATTTAAGATCAGTATCTTCACCATTCTTTTTTAATTTTGAAGAAATTTTACCATATCTAAGGGATTTTTCTCTAATGTATTTTCGATAATTAGCGTTATCACTTACCATTTCAGCAATTATATACTTAGCTCCCTCAATTGCCTTTTCATATGTTAATCCATCTTTTAAATATGGGGCAACAAGATCTTCTTTATTTTTACCATAGTTAGGCTCTAACATTTGTTTTGCTAATGGTTCTAATCCTAATTTAATTGCTTCTGTTGCTTTAGTTTTCTTCTTTTCTTTGAATGGACGATATAAATCTTCTACTTCAATTAATTTTGTTGCTTTTAAAATTTCTGCTCTTAATTCATCTGTCAATAAGCCCTTTTCATCAATTAAACGAATAACATCTTCTTTTTTCTTATCTAGGTTAACCGCATAATTATATTTATCAGCAATTTCTCTTATAACAATTTCGTTCAAGCCGCCTGTAGCTTCTTTACGATATCGTGCTATAAATGGTACAGTAGCATCTTCTGCTAGTAAATTTAATACAGCTTCTGCTTGTTCAACTTTAATATTTAATTCTTCAGCAATTGGTTTTATTAGTTTTTCTTTTTCCATAATATGCAAAAAACGCTTATAAAGCGTTTATTTCCTTTCTTCAAATTAACGAATATTATCAATTAAGGTTCTAGCTTCAGTTAGATTATTAGTTAAACTACCAATAGAATCATTAGTAAATACTATATCTTTATCTTCTTCACTAACTTGAGAAGCTAAATTATTATTAGCATCACATGCTGCTTCCATATCAGCATAATATGTACCATTATAAAAATACATTAATTGTGGTGTAAATGTAAATGAACCATAACTATCGTTTTCTAAAATATTAGCATTTGATGAAACTGTTGTATCAATTATATAGAAATTAAATACTTCAGCATCTTTTTCTTCATTAACTTTATTAATTGATTCAATTAGGTTTGCAATTCTTGTTTCAATAGTTGTTTTATTACTATCACTAAGTTCATCATATACATCATTATCATAAACAAAAACAAATGTACTTTCTGTATCATTTAACTTTGAAGATAATTGTGAGTAATTGATTTTATATTCATCATATTTAGTTAAATATGTTGGTATTTCTTTACTATCAAATACACCAACTAACCATAAGATTAATAATACTATACCAGCTACAACAACTACACCAACTGAACTTATTATAGCCCATAATTTTTTATGGCTTTTATTTTTCTCTTTATATTCATTATGAACATTAGCACGTGCCATAATCATTCCTCCTTAAAAAACATAATTATTATAATAAATTTAACCTAAAATAGCAAGGTTAAATTAGTTTACTAAAGCAACAGCAGTAACATAATTATCAGTATGACTTATTGATATTTCTATATTTAGCGCAATACTAGACTTAACATAGGGTTTACCAGATGGTAAATTCAATATTGAAAAGTCTTTATAATCATAGCCTTTTTGTTCATTTAAAGCTTTATAAATAGCCTCTTTTGCTGCCCATCTACCTGCTACATATTCAGCTTTCCTTTTTAATAAATTAAGTTTTGAGTATTCTTCAATTTCCTCTAAACTTAAAATTTTATTTGCTAATCTATCTATATCTTTAACTATTCTTGCTATTTCAACTAGATCTATTCCTATCATTGTTCTACCCTTTTATTTCTATATTCTAGTGCTATTTCTTTAATTTTTCTTAATCGATGATTAAGTCCTGATTTTGAAATTTTTTCTCCATATTCTTCTTCTAATATTTGGCACAATTCAGTTAATGAAGCTTCTTGATTCTCACTTCTAACTTTCATGATAAGTTTGAGTTTCGGATCTAATTTATCTAAAGGATAATATTTTTCTAGATAGAAAATATATTTAAGCATATTTTTACTAGCTTCATTAGTTTTACTTTGATTAGCAATATCAAAATTGACTTTGCGTTTAGTATCAGCTATTACTTTACGTTTAATTATATCATCTTCCATTTTAAATACTTGCACATTAACACCGATAATTCGCAATAAGTCACAAATGCTATCTTTATCTTTAAGATAAATAATGTATTTATCTTTGATTTTACTAATTCTGGCATTTAAGCTAAAAAAATTGATTAATTTTTGGATAAATAAGGCTTCAACATTTGAACCAACTCGAAATTCTAAATGATAATTACTCGTTTTAGGACTATTTACTGACCCCGAAGCTATGAAAGCACCTCTTAGATAAGCTTTAATTAAATCTTCGTTAGCGAAGATTTCCTTTTTGACCTCTTTATCATCGTTTAATAGGTTAAATGCCTCAATTAATGTATTACTATCTTCTTTAATTTCTATAACAAAAAGTTGGGGCTTATCAAAACGAATAACTTGTTTTTGATATAATTCATATTTTATATCATTAAAATTTATAGTTAGTAATTTAATAATATATCTCATCAATGGATTACTTTTAGTGCTAAATTTTAAACTAAATTTTGTAAATCCTGAGAGAATTATTTCAAAACCATTTCTTAAAATAGCATTTAAAATAGTTAAGCTTTCTTGATTAGCAACTACATCTAAATGAGTTAGTTCTTCCTTACAATCTAAAGCATAACTCATTTTATTCTCCTAAAGCTTTAATTAAACCATACATTGAATCAATAAACATATCTGGTTCTGCTTCCATTAACATCGGGGCTCTACCATTATCTTTTTTGTAGGCTATGGCACAAGTTTTTATTTTAGCATTTTTGCCTGCCTCTATATCTGAAACACTATCACCAACATAGACTGCTCGTTTTGATTTTAATTTTTTTATTGCTAATATAATACCTTCTGGATTTGGTTTAGGATTTTTAACTTCGTCTTGCCCAATCACGATATCAAAATATTCTTTTATTTTAAATATTTCTAGAGCATGATTAACTAAATCAGATTTCTTAGCTGATATAACTCCTAATTTATAATTATGTTTACTTAAATACTTAATAGTTTCTTTAACACCGGGGAATAAATTAACAAGTTCATCATGTGCTTCTACGTTATACTTACGATAATAGTCAATCATTTCTGCAATTTGTTTTTGATCATCTGTATATTTTGCAAAAGTTACATTTAAAGGTGGACCAAAAAATGAATCTAATTCTGCATCTGATAATTCATGGTTAGGATAAAATTTTTCAAATGTGTGAACAAAAGAACGATAAATTAATTCTTTTGAATCTAGAAGAGTTCCATCTAAATCAAATAGAACAGTATCTATTTTATTATTCTTAATGTATTCAACTAAATCTACATAATTGGTTCTTTTCCCAAATTGACGTTTTAATATTAAGAAAACTATGCCACATACTATAAAAATCACTGACATCAATATGCTAACTCTAATATTGAATATTTTTAATACTTCGCCATCAAAACGGAAAGATTCAGTTATAGTTCTAACAATTCCATACCAAATCAAATAAATTCCTATCATATCTCCTGATTCTAAATGTTTTGATTTTTTTCTTAAAATTAGCATACCTATTAAACCAATTAAATTAAGTATACTTTCATATAAGAACATTGGTTGATAATAGCCTGTATGTAAACCACTAAGTAAATAATTACCTGATATATACATGTTATCAGTAATAAAATCCGGAAAAAAGAAATTAAATAAATCTAAATTATTAATCATAGGTCCATATAATTCATGATTGCAGAAATTACCCCATCTACCAAATATTTGGCCGATTAAAAAACCAGGGGCTACAATATCTAGGGCTTTATATAAAGAAACATTTGTTTTTCTACAATATACATATACGACTATTATAGCGGTTATAATACCACCTTGAATAGCTAAACCCGACCAACCACCATCTAAACCAATCACTTTAGCAAATGAATCAAAATCTTCTAAATTGAATAATACATACCACAATCTAGCACCTATGATTGCTAGAGGTAAGGTAATTAAAATACCCGTATAAACAAAATCAGCATAAATACCTATTCTTTTACCTTCTTTAACACCCATAATTACAGCTACTACTACACCAATTAAAATCCACAGTGCATACCATCTAATCTCTAAGCCAAAGATGGTAAAAGCTACGGGATCTATAAATAAATCACTAATGCATAAGTCTAATATAATCATTAATATAGCATCTATTATTACAGCAATTAATGGCATAGATATGCGACAATTATAGATTTTTTTATTAAAAATGTTTTTTATTTTAATTCTTTTTTCTTTACCTTTTATTTTTAGATATGGATAATATAAAGAGATTAAAATTATAATTATAATTGAAATATATAGAGCATATATCACTATTCTTCACCTCGAGCCTTTTTATTGACAGCATCGACAAATGTTTTAGCATCATTATAGCCATCATAAATTCTTAATTTTTCATTTAAAGCGGCTGATTCAATTAATAGGGCCACATTTCGTCCTGGTAATACAGGTATAACCATTTTTGTTATTTCAGTATCAAAAAATTTTATTTTTTCTTGTTTTAAACCTAAACGATCATAATATTTATCTTTATCCCAAGCTTCAAGCTCAATAACAAGTTTTACATTTTTCTTTGGGCGATATGCTCCTGAGCCAAACATATGGACAACATCAACTATTCCTATACCCCTAATTTCCATATAGCGCTTTAAAATATCTGGGGCTGTTCCAATTAAATTTCCTGGTTCTTTTTCAAAGATTTCAACTAAATCATCAGATATTAATTGATGTCCTCTTTTTATTAAATCTAGTGCAGTTTCAGATTTACCTATTCCACTATGACCCATAATTAAAGTGCCTAAGCCATGAATATCTAGAAACGTCGCATGTAGACTGATACGCGCTGCTAAAATTTCTTGTAAATAGGTATATAGTTTTGAGGATGTAGCTGTAGTTGATAGATCACTTTTAACAAGGGCAATATTATGTTCTTTAGCAAAGTCTAAAAAATAGTTAGGAATACTAACATTTTTAGAAAATACTATTAATGGTGGTTCTAAAGCAAAAATATTTTTTACCCTTTCAAGTTGCATTTCAAGTGGTAGGGTTGTTAAAAAAGTTGCTTCTTTAGTTCCAATTAAAACGATTCTTTGGGGCTCATAAAAATCTAAATAGCCGCATAATTCCATTCCTGGTCGACAAATCATATCTTCTACAACAAGTCTATCTAAGCCAGTTTCTCCATAAAATATATTTAAATTATTATCTTCAATAATTTTTTTAACAACTACACCTTTTTTAGTCATTTTTTTCTCCTAATATTTTTTTTAAATATTGTCCAGTATAAGAAGCAGCAACCTTAGCTATTTCTTCTGGTGTGCCGCAGGCAACAATATTGCCACCTTTATCGCCACCATCTGGTCCTAAATCTATAATATAGTCAGCTGATTTAATTATATCTAAGTTGTGTTCAATAATAATTAAGGTAGCACCATTATCCGCAATTTTATTAAAAACTGCTAATAGCTTTTTAATATCATCAGTATGTAAACCGGTTGATGGTTCATCTAATATATATAACGTTCTTTCACTTATTTTTGAATATAATTCACTTGCTAGCTTAATTCTTTGAGCTTCTCCACCTGATAATGTTGTTGATGATTGACCTAATTTCATATAGCCAAGACCTACTGACATTAAGGTTTCAAGTTTATTTTTAATTTTCGGGAAATTAATAAAAAATTCATATGCTTCTTCAATTCGCATATCTAAAACATCAGCAATGTTTTTTCCTTTAAATTTAATTTCTAAAGTATCTTTTTGATAGCGTGTTCCATGACAAACTTCACAAGGAACATAAACATCCGGCAAGAAATGCATTGATATTCTTTTAACGCCATCCCCACCACAGGCTTCACACCTACCACCTTTGACATTAAAACTGAATCTTCCCTTATCGTAACCACGCATTTTCGCTTCATTAGTTTGACTAAATAATTCTCTAATATCATCGAATACTCCTGTATATGTAGCAGGATTTGATCTAGGTGTTCTACCAATTGGTTGTTGACTAATTTCTATTATTCGATCTATATTGTCTATACCGGTAATCTTACTAAATTTACCTGGTGCTATTTTCTTTGACTTATAAAGCGTTTTTTGACAGTACCGCAATAATATTTCATTTACCAATGTAGATTTACCACTACCAGATACACCAGTAACACAAATAAACTTACCTAATGGAAATGTAACATTAATGTTTTTTAAATTGTTTTCAGTTGCGCCAAAAACGGTTATGGTTTTGCCATTACCTTTTCTTCTGGTTTTAGGAACTTCTATTTTTAATTCTCCTGTCAAATATTTACCAGTTAAACTATTAGGATTAGCCATAACTTCTTTAGGTGTACCACAAGCTACAATTTCACCACCATGAATACCAGCACCAGGTCCGACATCTACTAAATAATCCGAATTAAGCATAGTTTCTTCATCATGTTCAACAACGATTAAGGTGTTACCTAAATCACGCATATTTTTTAAACTATTTATTAATCGCATATTATCACGTTGATGAAGTCCGATACTAGGTTCATCTAGGACGTAGATAACACCTGTTAATTGACTTCCTATTTGGGTTGCAAGTCTAATTCTTTGAGCTTCACCGCCTGATAAAGAAACAGCACTACGAGCTAAATTTAAATAATCTAGACCAACATCGATTAAAAATTTAAGTCGGTCTCTAATTTCTTTGATTGCTAGTGAAGCAATTTGGGCTTTTTCTTCACTAAGTTGCAAATTACCAAAAAAATCATATAATGATCCAATAGACATTCTTGATAAATCATTAATGTTTTTATCCGCAATTTTAACAGCTAAAACTTCATCATTAAGTCTTGCCCCATGACACGTTTTACATTCACTTTCTACCATGTAACCTTCTATCCATTCTCTAATCCAATCAGAATTAGTTTCAAGATAACGACGTTCAAATTGGTTGATTATGCCTTCAAAATGTTTATCTTTATTCGTTTTTCTACCGCTTGTTGAGATTAATTCAAAATGAATTAAATCTGGTGAACCATAAAGAATTATATCTTGTTTATCTTTGCTTAATTGCTTAAATGGAACGCCTTGATCAATGTCATAAAATGCACAAACTTGATCTAATTCAGCATAGTTTAAATTTTCTTTATCTTGATTACGATATGGCACAATAGCGCCGTTTTTTAAACTTTTTTCTTCATCGATAATTAAATTTCTATCAATATGAAGTTTATACCCTAAACCATGACAATCAGGACAGGCTCCTAAAGGGTTATTAAAAGAAAACAACCTAGGTTCTAAACTAGGAATAGTAAAACCACAAATAGGACAAGCATAGTTTTCACTATATAAATCAACTTGGTCATCATGCATAATTTTAACAAAACCAGAACTTGTCTTAAAAGCTAGTTCTACTCCTTCTGCAATTCTTGATGCTGAATCGGGCTTTAATTTTAATCTATCAATTACTAAATCAATATTATGTTTTTTGTTTTTTTCTAACTTTATTTCACCATCAAGCTCTATTAATTCATCATCAATATATGCCCTTATATATCCTTGTTTCAAATATTCTTGTAATAATTGTTTAAATTCTCCTTTTTGTTCTCTAACTATAGGAGATAATATATATATTCTGCTATCTTCAGCTAAATTCATAACTTTAGCTACTATTTCATCAATTGACCAAGCTGAAATAGGTATATTATGATGAGGACAATACGGGGTGCCAATTCTAGCAAATAACACTCTTAAATAATCATGAATTTCCGTAACCGTTCCAACTGTTGAACGCGGATTATGACTCGCAGTTTTCTGATCAATCGAAATTGATGGTGATAAACCTTCAATAACATCAACATCTGGTTTTTCTTGCATACCAATAAATTGTCTAGCATAAGTAGATAATGATTCTACAAATCTTCTTTCACCTTCTTGATAAATTGTATCAAAAGCTAAACTAGATTTACCGCTACCAGATACACCTGTCATGACAATCAATTTATTTTTAGGTATTTTTAATTCAATATTTTTTAAATTATTTTCTCTAGCACCTTTTATATAGATATAATCCATTAAAATCATTCCTTTAATAAATCTATAAACTCATCTTCAAATAAAATTTTTACATTTAATTCCTTAGCTTTAGTTAATTTTGAACCTGCATCTTCACCACAAATTAATAAATCTGTTTTTTTACTAACCGAACTAATAACATTAGCTCCTAACTGATTAAGTTTAGCTGTAGCTTCATCTCTTGTCATATGAGCTAAAGTTCCGGTTAATACTATCTTTTTACCACTAAAATAAGAATTATAATTAATTTCTATTGTTGGATAATCCATTCTTAAACCTAATTCTTTTAATTCAGCTATTGTTTTTTTATTATATTCATCATTAAAAAAAGCCACAAAATCTCTAGCTATTATTTCACCAATATCATTAATAGTTAAAATATCTTCATATTTAGCATTTAATATTTGGTCAATATTATTAAATTTCTCACATATTATTTTTGCCACCTTAGCCCCAACATTTGGTATACCTAAGCCAAAAATTAAATGATCTAGCGTATTGTTTTTACTGTTTTCGATATTAGCAAGTAAATTATCTACACTCTTTGTTCCTAATTTAGGTAAATTAATAAGCTCGTCTTTATGTTCTTTTAATTTGAAAATATCAACTATATTTTTTAAATATCCTTCATTATATAATAATTTTACTAATTGTTCACCTAAATTCTCAATATTATAAGCAGCTTTAGATGCAAAATGAATTAAAGAATTAATAATTCTTTCTTTACAATTAGGATTTATACAATAATAATCAGCCTCACCAGGATATCTTACTAGTTGTGAATTACAACATGGGCATTTATCAATCATTCGAATTGGTTTAGCATTTTCTAAGCGTTTATCTAAGACAACTTTAACAACTTCAGGAATAACATCCCCAGCCTTATGAATAACAATCGTATCGCCTTCACAAATGTCTTTTTCAATTAAATAATCTTCATTATGCAAGGTAGCTTTAGTTATAGTAGAACCTTGAACAAAAACCGGACTAAAATTAGCAACTGGCGTAATTACACCTGATCTACCAACTTGATAGGTAACTTCTAATAATTTAGTTTCAACTTCTTCAGGTTTAAACTTATAAGCTATGGCCCATTTAGGAACCTTTACTGTATTACCTATAATTTCATGATATTTAATTTCATTAACCTTAATTACAACACCATCAATATCATATGGCAATGATTCTCTAATTGCAGCAACTTCATTAATATAATTTTTGATTTCTTGAGCATCTTTACAAAGCTTAGCATAGGGATTTACTTTAAAACCTAGTTCTTTAAGTTTTGTTAAAGCCGCAAATTGAGTAGGTACATCACCTAAATAATAATAGATAAAAGTATCTAAATTACGTTTAGCTACAACCTTACTATCTAATTGCCGAATTGACCCGGCAGCAGCATTACGACAATTTTGAAACAATTCTTCCCCGTTAGCTTCTCTAGCTAAATTTAGTTTAACTAATGAAGCTTTAGGCATAAAGATTTCCCCTCTAACTTCTAATGCTTCTTTAGCATCAATTACAAGAGGAACACTTTTTATAGTTTTAACATTATTTGTAATATTTTCACCTATTCTACCATTGCCTCTTGTTGCTGCTAAAACTAATTTACCATCTTCATAACGTAAACTAACAGATAAGCCATCAATCTTAAGCTCACACACAAATGTTGCATCAACACAAACTTTTTTTATCCGATTAACAAAATCATCTACTTCTTCTAAGGAAAAAATATCCCCTAAAGACATCATTTGGCTACTATGAGTAACTTTACTAAATTTATCTAAAACTTCACCACCAATTTTAACTGTAGGCGAAGTTTCTGATTTATATTCAGGGTTTTCCTCTTCTAATTTGATTAATTCTTGCATTAACATATCATATTCATAATCAGAAATAGTAGGCTTATCTAATACATAGTATTCATAACCCGCTTTATTTAATTTTTCTCTTAATTCTTCAATTCTTGTTAATACATCCATCTTAGCACCTCAAGTCTATGATATTATACTATTTTTTTAAATATTATTATAGTATAAAATAAAAATAAAATGTGCTAAAATGGAAATGGTGATAATATGCAAATATTAACAATTAATAATTTAACAAAAATGTATTCTGATACTAAAGGAATCAAAAACATTTCCTTTTCTATAGAAGAAAAAGAATGTGTTGCGATAATCGGTAAAAGTGGCTCAGGTAAATCAACACTTTTAAAATGTATTTTAAATCTAACTTTAGCAGATAGTGGTAAAATTAAAATATATGACAATTATCTTAAAGACAATTATGAAGATTTAATAAGAGTGATTGGCTACTTACCAGATAAACAAAATCAATTTCCTAAACAAAAATTAAAGGATTTTATAAAAATAATAAACACTTATTATAATCTAGATTATACAAATGATATATTAGAATATGTAAAACTGTTTAATCTTGATTTAAATAGTGATATTTCAAAATTATCTAGTGGGGAAGTTCAAAAATTAAGCCTTATTTTAGCCGTTTTTCACAAACCGAAACTTTTATTGTTAGATGAGCCTACTAACTTCTTAGATACTGCTAGCATCCATACATTAACGCAAATATTAAAAAAATTAAAGTATGAAGGCACAAGCATTTTAATCGTTAGTCATTCTTTAAACTTCATCTTAGAATTAGCTGATAGAATCTATTTACTAAATGATTTTAATTTAATTGATATTAAATCTAAACTAAAAGAAAATGACTATAAAAAAATAACTATAGCTTCAGAAAATGAAATAACCTATAAAGATTTAAATTTAAAAGGTGTGTCTAATATAAGTCTAAACAATAAAGCAGCTAGTTTTATTTTTACTGGTGATATATCATATTTATTAAAAAAATTAGCCACTTTTGAAATATTAGATATTGTTATCGAGAATCCAACTGTTGAAGATCTTTTAGGAGGTCTATTATATGATTTATCGTAAAATATTTAATAATTATTTAAGACTTAGTTTATTAGCTTTAATACTTATTATTTTATCTACATCCGTGTTTTTATCTCTTTTTAATGTTTATAAAACTAATCAACCAAATTTAGAGATTATTTTTAATAGTTTACCTAAAACCACCCTAAATTTATTAAGATTAACTCCTAATAGTTTTACTGACCTTATTTATTATTACGCTATCTATTTAAATTTTGGCTCTTTAATCTACTTTATTTTAGCAATCATTTTAGCTATTAAAACTATTAAAGATGACTCTAAATATAATTCTATTTTCATCACTAAAGTTGAAAATAAAACAACTTATTTAAAAAAGAAAATACTTTTTGCTGTTACCTGTCTTTTACTAGTTAATTTAATTTCTTATTTATATTTAATTATCCATTTTTCTTTTTATTTTAGTTCTAATAAATATTTGATTTTATTATTATTACAACTTGCTTTATTTTTAACTGAACTTACTATTTATAGCTTAATCTTAGCTATTAGTTCTTTTTTAATAAAATCACCTTATATAATTATTACAACAGTTGTAGTTTTATTTGTTTTTATCATTTTAGCCGCAATATATAAAACTACTAATTTAAAATTTATTGCTTATTTAGATCCAATTTGTTATTTTGATTATTTAAAAATAATAACTGATAAAGCCTTAAGTCTTGATTATTTAGCAGCCATAGTAATCATCGTAGTCTTTGGTTTAAACTTTGCTTTATGCGAATATGATGGTGGTATAAATGTATAGATTATTATTTAACAAAAACATCATTAAAACCCTATTATTATGTGTTTTAATGATAATATTTAGTTCTTTAATTATTAGTCTTAATTACAATAATGGGGTCTCAAATCAAGCTTATCAGGCATATTTAGATTTACCTTTTTATTTTAAATTATTATTTATTATCTTTATTCCTATATTTAATGACTTTAGCTATTTATTTAATTATATAATTCTCTATTTCACACCAATAATAATAATTTATGCAATTTATTTAGCTAAAACTAAAATAAACACTAAACTCTTATTACCAATAGCTAAGAATAAACAATTAATCTATAATTATTTAGCTCTTTATCTCCATGTTTTTATTTTAATTACTATAACATTTTTATGTACAACTATTTGTTCAGTAATATGTTATAAAACATTTTATTTAAGTAATGTTATATCTTATCTATTATTTATTATTTTAACTCTTACTATATTTAATATTTATTATTTTAATGTTAATAAATATTCTAAAATATTAATTTTCTTTTCTATTTCTTATTTAATTATAATGTTTGTCTTAAATATCATTTTAAATAATCAATTATATTATTTTTCACCAATTAATATTCTACTTGAATCAAGTAATAATTTTTTAGTAATAATTTGTCCCTTATTAATTTCTATTATTCTAAATCTAAGTATAACAATTTTTAAACCTAATCTTAATTAAAATAGTCCTCAAATAACTGAGGACTATTTTAATCTATGCATAATTTTTAAATTGAGAATCATACATATCTTTATAAATCTGACAATTTTGATATAAATCATGATGTTTGCCGCGACCAACAATAATACCATTATCTAACACTACTATTTCATCACAATCTTTAATTGTTGATAAGCGGTGAGCAATAATAAATGTAGTTCTATTTTTACATACTACATCCATAGCATGTTTTATTTTATTTTCCGTTTCTGTATCTATGTTTGCGGTTGCTTCATCTAATACTAATATTTTAGGATTTCTTAATAATATTCTAGCAAAAGAAATCAATTGTTTTTCACCAAGTGATAAGTTCTCACCCCTAAAAGAAATAGGTGAATAAATTCTTTTTTCTGATTTAGCTAATAAATCTTTACCTCCTACTTCGATTAAAACTTTTTCTATTTCATCATCTTGATATATATCTCTTTCCATCGTTAAATTAGACTTTATTGTTCCGGCAAATAAAGCTGGGGTTTGTAAAACTATACCTAGGTTTTGTCTATAACTTTGCTTATTATATGTTTTAATATCTACACCATCTACTAAGATTTGCCCACTATCATAATCGTTATATGCTAATAATAAATTCATTAAACTTGATTTGCCTGAACCTGTATGGCCAACTATTCCAATGTTTTTACCAGCTTCAACTTTAAGATTGATTCCTTTTAAAACTGGTTTTCCTTTAACGTAGGCAAACCATACATCTTTAAATTCAACGTTACCAATAATTTCTGTTGGAGCTTCAGCACCTGTTAATACTCTAGTATCATTTGCTTCATTCATAAAGAGATATACTCTATTTGCTCCTACCATACTATCTTCTAACTCATTTAAATTATTAAAAATAGCATTAACCGGATTAATCATTCTTGTTAAATAATCTGTAAAAGTAGTTATTAAACCAACTGTTATAACGGTAGGACCTAGTTCAAAATATCTAAATCCAAAATAAACTAAAATAGCTACTTCTGCTACTCTTTTAATAAGCATTAATAATTCCCAACCAAAGTAAGCAGCCACTGTATTGGCTTTTTTATCATTATAATTGTAACGATTAACTAAGGTTTTATAATCATTTAACATTGCTTCTTCTTGATTAAAATCTTGAATAACTAAAGCTCCGGTAATTAATTCATTTAATTTACCAGTTATTCTTGAACCCGTCTCTCTTAAATCTTGATAATAACCATGAACTCTTCTTCGATAGATTGTTACCCAGATTAAAAGAATTGGAACTAAAACTAGTAATATTAGTCCTAACATTGGCATTAAAATAATAATACCAACATAAACAACTACAATGTTAATTAAAGCTTGAAAAATAGAAAACATTGTTTCAAAGAAAACTCTAACCCCATTACTATCGTTTGTTATCTTAGAAACTATTTTACCATCTGGTTCTAATGAATAATAATCAACTGGTAAATAATCTATTTTTCTAATCGCATCATTACGTAATCTCCTTTCAATATTCATTCCGGTTAAAGACATAAAATATTGCATAAAATAACGGGAAATGACCATGATAAGAGTTAATAAGCCATAAAGAATCAACAAATTTCTAATTGCTACATATTTTGTGGCTTTAGTTATTGTTTCATTTAAAATATAATCGTCGATTATACTTTTAGTTAGTAAAGGAGTATAGGTTTGTAAAAAAGCTATCACGAACACTAACAAAAATGCAATCAAGAAAGTTTTCCATTCCTTTTTAATGTATGGTATAGTTTTCTTTAATAGTTCTGATTTACCATAAACTAATTCTTTATTCTTTTTAGCCATACTATACCTCCTCCATTTGTTGAGATAAGTATTGATGATAATACCAACCTTTTAATTGCATCAATTCATCATGCGTGCCTTCTTCAATGATAACACCATCATCTAAAACGATGATATGATCAGCTGCCATAACTGCACTCAATCTATGTGCAACAATAATATTTGTCTTATTCTTGCGGTATTCTTTTAAAGATTTTATAATATTAGCCTCCGTAGAACCATCAACAGCTGATAAAGAATCATCTAATATTAAAATATCTGAATTCTTTAAAAAAGCTCTAGCTATTGCTAGTCTTTGTTTTTGACCACCTGATAATGTAACTCCGTATTCACCAACGATGGTATCTAGACCATATGGTAGTGCATCGATATCTTTAGCAAAATCAGCTAACTCAATTGCATGTCTTATTTCGTCATCACTAGTCTGATCCGCTCTACCTAAAGCTACATTTTGATAAACTGATCTACTAAATAAAACATGTTCTTGAGGAACATATGAGACCATACTTCTAACACTTTCTTGATTAAAGTCTTCAATGAATTTACCATTAATAAAGAGTTCACCTTTACAAATTGGTAATTGTCTAACTAATTGTCTTACTAAAGTAGATTTACCTGACCCAGTTTTACCAACTATACCTAAGGTTTCTCCTTTTTTAATCGTTAAATTAATATTTTTTAAAACATAAAAATTATCATTTTCATATTTAAAACTAAAGTTTCTAAATTCAATTTTGTCAACATGATTAATGTTACTAGCATCAGAACTATCAATAACTTTCGATTTAGCATCATATACTTCATTTATACGATCGGCTGAAATTAAGCTTTGATAAAAATTATTTAATAAATTGCCTATATTAGTTAAAGGTGAAGCAAACATACCTAAATAGATTGTAAATTGGACAAACGCATCTATATCCATGCCCTTATCTAGGATGTAAAAGCTACCAACTGCATAGGCAATAATAGTCGCAACTGCCGTTATACTATTAAATACTGGCTGAAAAACTACATTTAATTTTAAGTTTCTTCGTTCTATTTTATAAACCTGATCTGAGTATTTAATATTTTTTTGATAATTTTCTTCTTCTTTTGAAAAAGCTCTAATAGTACGCACATTAGTTATACTTTCTAGGACCACATTACCCATTTTTGAAGCTTCTTCTCTAACTTCTTTCCAATTTCTTTTAACTTTTTTCTTTAAATAAAAATTAAAGAAAAAGATAATTGGTAGAGGAATAACACTAAATAATGTTAAGGTTGGTGATATTAGTAACATGGCTACAAAAGTTACCACGATGGTTACAAATTCTAAAAATATATTTAATAATCTATTTGACCCACTGAAATTAACCGATTTAACATCACCTAAAGCTCTAGTTAAAAGATCACCAGCTTGGAATTGTTCAAAAAAGCTTGCATCTTGAACTAAAATGTTTTCCATGTATCTAACTTGTAAAGCGTAATAAAGGCGAACTTTTAAACGATTTTGTAAAACTCTTTTAGTAGTAGATACTAAATAGATTAAAAACATTATTAATAAGTAATACAATAATATGTTTTTTAAAATAAAATCTTTAGTAATAGTTGCATTAGTGATTGCTTCTGTCAAACTTGAAATAATGGTTGCTGGTAATAAATTAGCTAAACTAATAGATATTCCTACAATTACAATAGCAACATAAAAATACCAGTTTTTCTTGATAAACCACATCATACTTTTAATAAAACTAAACATCCTATCACTTCCTCGTATAATAGTAAGTGTAAGAATTGGTTACTCTTACACTTCTAAGATTCTAGATATTTTTTATCTTGATTCTAGTAAACAAGAATAATAGCTCCT
>CASFCK010000020.1 GCA_949293265.1 uncultured bacterium | reverse complement strand
TCTTTTTATATCAGATTTCGACCTACTTTCTTAGTGGGTGTTTTGCATTGGTCAAATTGTCAATTTTTCTATTGACAGTTATACCGATTGCTCGTATATTAGTAAATTATATTATAAAAAGCTATTAAAAAAAAGGAAAAATTATCACAAATTAAAATTTGAGTTTTATTGCTTCACCGATTAAATTACTATTAGACTCGTCATTTAATCGGATACATTGATTTTCTTAAAAACTATGATAAAATTAATCATAAACCGATTAAATTGCTATTAGAGTCGTTATTTAATCGGATATATTGGAACAAATACTTGATAGGGTGATAAAAATGTATTTAACACGAGATATAGAAACAACAATTTTAACAGTTAGCAAATCATTCCCAGCAATAGCAATCTATGGAGCTAGACAAATTGGGAAATCAACTACACTTTATAAACTTTTTGGTTCTTCTTTTAATGTTGTTACTTTAGACGATACAGTTGAATTAGAACTTGCTTTATCTAACCCTAAGGGTTTTTTAGAAGTTCATCCTTGGCCACTTATTATTGACGAGGTCCAAAAAGCGCCTAAATTATTAAATGAGATTAAAATTATAATTGATAAAGAACGATATGATTGCTTAATAAACAATAAAAAAAGAAAATTAATGTATGTATTATCTAGTTCTAACCAATTTATACTTCAGCAGGGAATTTCAGAATCTCTAGCCGGACGAATTGGTATCATAGAAATGTATTCTATGACTCAATTAGAGGCTATAAGTGTAAAAGGAGAGGCGTTTAACCCTAACATTAATAATCTTTTAGAAAAAGAAAATAAAACAAGTCTTAAATGCGCAAATAAATTAGAAATATTTAAACGAATATACCGTGGTGGTATGCCTGACGTAGTGACAAATGAAAGTGAGCGTAATACTTATTTTAAATCTTATTTAGATACTTATTTAGAAAAAGATGTTAGAAATCTTATTTCTGCATCAAGTGAAATGCAGTTTAGAAGATTTATGGCTTATTTAGCGTTAAGAACAGCTACAGAGATTAATTACGAGGTCTACGCAAGAGAACTTGGTATCGATTCTGCAACTTGTAAAAGATGGATTTCAATACTACAAACATCTGGCGTTATTTATTTATTAGAACCATATATGGCTCACATTTCTAAAAGAATTATCAAAGCTCCTAAGCTTTATTTTATGGATACTGGATTATGTGCTTATTTGGCAAAATGGCCAAACAGTGAAATGCTTGAAGCTTGTGCAATGGGTGGACAATTTTTTGAAACTTTTGTTATAAGTGAAATAATAAAGAGTTTAGCTAATAACAACATAAATCCTAAGGAATATCTATATTATTATCGTGATATAGATCAAAGAGAAATTGATGTTTTATTTATAAAAAATAATGAGATAACTCCAATTGAAATTAAAAAAAGTGAAACACCTAACAAACCCACTAAAAACTTTAAGGTTTTAAAAAAATATAATTTAAAAATTAACCGTGGTTTAATAATTAATACTAGTGATAAAATTAGACCAATTAATGAAAATGCTTATGTTTTCCCTGTTTATCTTTTAGGTTTATAATTTTTAATGTACTTACTTTTTTAAACTAAACCCCGTTTCCTAAAAATGAGAAACGGGGTTCATTAAATCTATGACTCTTTTACTTTAGTTAAATCATCATTATAATATTTGCTAAATAGTTTATATATTAAATACATATATGGTAATCCCAGATTGGTTTCTAATAAAGAATTTATTATTAATGTCATAAAACTAGCTTCATTTAAAGGTCTTATACCATTAATTAATAATGATATTTCCCAGCCAAATTGAACGCCAACCCCGATAGCAAGTAAGCATAATATATTAACTTTATTTTTTGTTAATAAGTTCCTTATTATTAAAAACAAGTACCCGACAATTAACATAATAGCCATAATATAATGGTACTTTGTCGTTGTTCTTGAAGTAATAATTGTATTAGTAGTATCAAAACTTGCAAGACTAGGGGCTATTAACCACCACATGATTATTAATGTTAACCATTCTTTTAAATATTTATCTTTTTTTAAGCAAAGCCAAATAAAAGCAAAATTAGTAATACCATATGAAAAGCTCATCCATAATAAAATTAATGCTGTAATTGTTTCGCTTTCCATACCATTAAAGGAAATGAACCTACTATTTGAAATTAAATGGAAATAACCATAGTCTACTATAAAATATAATATTCCTCCTAACAGTGACCAGATAGTAGTTGCATACCTTTTTTTGATGATTAGTAAGACTAAAAAAACAACTAAGAAAAGACAATCTAGAATGATATATGCTAAGTTTAGGTTTCTAGATGGTATTATATTTTCTAATTCATAAATCATGATTACATTATAATAAGCAAGATGTTTAATGTCAAGTTTGTTTTACATTTTTAATGCATAAAAACAGGTCAAAGCTTAATGCGATGACCCGTTTTTTGGCTTTATAAAGCTTTATTTAGTTTTTTTGTTTTTAACTACCAAACCAATAGTTATTGGATCTTCTTTCCATCTAGCGTATAAGATAATATTTTCATTTGGCATAGTCTTAATATTTGCTGGATGAGTGTATTTAGAATCTAAATACCAACCAACAAATTTATAGCCTAAACGTTCTGGAATAGGTAAGATGACGTTTTCGTCTTTCTTGTAACGCATATCCTTAACTTTAATATTACCATTACTAATGAATGTAATCTTATATTTACGATTCTTAACTATTATAACTATAATAGCTTGAATTAATAGTAAACCTAATACTCCTAATACAATCCATAACCAAGTGTAGTCAATAACTTTATCAACTGTAACAATAGCGTAATATGAGAAGTGAGTGGTATAGAATTCAATTATTCCGTTTCTAATATTAGAATCAAATGGGGTGAATTTGTCTAAAGTATCAGTTATGTGAATAATTTGATATGTCTTACCATCTTCTACTTTTTCATTAGGAAGAGTAATAGAAACTCTTACTTCTCCATTTGGTATAACTTCTGTTCCTTTTGCATCAACAAGCTTAATATCATAAAGTCTAGAAATAACACCTACTTCTTCAAGTAATTTTTCTACTATAGACTTTTCATCTTCAGTATCATTTACTAATCTGATATCAATTCTTGTATCTGCTGGCAAGCCTATACCATCAATAGATTTTACTACTACATTTACTTCTTCGCCATTAACTACTACAGTTGTTCTTACTTCGGTTAATTTATACATAGCAACTATAGTAATGTCACTAGTGATTGGGGTATCAAAGTCATATTTAACACCATCTAAATACCAAGCATCAAAGATATGGCCTTCTAGACTAGGATTATCAGCAAGTGGTGATGTCTTTACGCCGTATTCGACTTCTTTAGAAATTAGTATTGTGCCATCCATGTTTTTATAAGTAACTGTAAATTTAGAAATTTCCCATTTAGCAGAAATTGTTAAATAACCATTATTAGGCATTTCATCTGATAATATATCACTAGTAATTTCTTTTATCTCTTTATCGCCAATAAACCAACCTATAAATTTATAACCTGTCTTACTTGGATCATTTAATACAAATGGACTATTGTTAACTTCTTTAGCAGTAATAACAGTCTTATTAAGACTATTATTTAAACCACCATTCATTTCATAAATAATGTTATAAGATGTATCAACATAATCAAGATAAATAGTTATATCACTAGTAAAGTTATAAACAGTATCTTTTGTAATTATTACTTCTTCATCATCATTTATTTCATAATGCCAAGAAACAAAACTTGTACCATATGGCAATTCTAATGTTGGAATAATGTTAAATATATTAGTACCATAAGCAATATGAGCTTCTTTAGCCATATCTAATTCTAGACCATTAGTATCAAATGTAACTTTATAAATGTTAGCTTGCCATATTGCATATAACGTAATAGGATTTGTACTATTCATAGTATAAATATTATCTAATACTTCACCACTTTGAGATGTAGACCAACCAACAAATGTATAACCAGTTCTTTCAAACTTATTATTTTCATCTTCATTTGTAGGTAACTTAATTATACTATTGTATGAAGTAGTAATAGTATTTACTTTACCTGAGGTTGCACCATTACCATCAAATGAAATGGTATAACTATTAGCTTGCCATATTGCATATAACGTAATGTTTTCAGCTTTAGTCAAAGTATATTCTGCTTTATCTACATATGATGCTTCAGTCGCATCCTTATCTAATGACCAACCAACAAATGTATAGCCTTCTTTAGTATAACTATTTGTAGTTAATTGTTGTTCAACACCATATATAAATTCTTGATCCTCCATAGTGCCTTCTGCACCATTGCCATCAAATTTTACAATGTAATTATATGGTATTAATTTACCATAAACATGTACTGAGGTATTATAAGAAGTATCAAAATCAAATAAAGCATTATGACTTGAGTCAGCATACCAATTAGAATCTAAATAGTAACCAGAAGGAACTTTATAGTCTTTAATTATATCATTAACTTCATTTATAGTTACCGTATACTTATTGTCACTTGAATTTTCTTTATTTATATTAAATACTTGATCTGCAATATAAACACTTACAACCCAAGCACTAGAAATATAAGCACCTGTAATTGTTATATCTTCAGCTGGCATATTAGAATATTTATCCTTATCTTCTGCCCATCTGAAAGTATAGGTATCAGTACCATTTTCAGTAACAACTTCTTCTTTTATTGTTGAATTAATTAAACTATCAACAAAATCTAAAGACATATTATATTCTAAATTAATAGTTATTTTAATAGTATTAGAATCCTCAACATATTCAAGGACAAAACTATTTTGTTGCAAATTAGTTCTTAATTCATTTTGAAGTTTATCAGCAAATTGATGATGTACTCCGTTAATAGTTATTGTTAATTTATAAGAATATATTTCCCAAACAGCGTATAAAATATTAATATCAATTAATTCACTGCGTGATACATCAGCCTCATCTTTATATTTTACTACACCATTTTGTTCTAATGACCAACCAACAAATTTATAGCCTTCACGTTCATATGTGTTTTGCGGTAATGTAATAATTTCACTAGAATCATCATAATTAAATTCTAATGTTAAATTTTTATCTGAAGTACCACCATTACCATCTAAATTAATAGTATAATCTATAGCTTTAAAATTACCATAAATTGTGATTGTAGTATTAGAAATATCTAAGCCATCTATATTCATACTATCAATAGTACTTAAAGAATTATTATATTGATTATCACTATACCAACCATTGAAGCTATAACCTTCTTCACTTAATAATACTAGGTCAATAGACTCACCATAAGTATATGTAGTTGCATTAGAATTACTATAGTTTTCTAAACCATCTACTTGATAATTGATATTATAAGTGATTGGAGTCCAATTTGCTACTACTTCAATATCACCAACATATTCACCTTGAACATAGTTGAATTTTTCGTTACCTACATACCATCCATCAAATGTATAATAATTTTTAACTGGAACTGCAACATCAGAAATAGTTTCATCTTCAATACTATACTTTATTTCTTGTTTGTCAGAACCATTTTGAGCATCAAAAGTAATAGTATATTCTATAACTTGCCAAGTTGCAGTAATAGTTAATGAATAATTACCACTATCATCTTTAGTTGCTTGTTCTAAAATTCGACTTGTTATAGCCGTTATTTGAGTTTCGCCTATAGTCCAACCAATAAACTCATAAACGTTAATACCATTTACATAAAGAGCTGGATTTTGTAAAGAATATTCACCATTATTAACATTATATGTACTAATAGTATTAGGATTATAAGATGTTATTCCATTGAAATATGAATCATTATTTAAATTAAAGATAATATTATAATTGATTACATTCCATTGAGCTATAAATTTAACTTCAGCATCTTTTGTAGTTGCTAGGTTAAGTAATTCTGAATTTCCTTGATAAACAATACCATTAAATAACCAACCAGCAAATTCATAACCGATTCTTGTAGGATTTTCTACACTTAATTCAGTTAATGTTTTTTCTTCATCATATGTTAATGTTAATTCCTTATTTTGAGTTATATTATTATCATTATAATCTAATACAACCTTATAAGTAATAGGTTCCCATTTAGCATATAATGTAATGTTATTATCTACATTGTTATTGAAAGTCCAACCTTTTTCAATACTATAAATTGCATTGCCACTTGCACTTTCTGCCCATCCAATAAATGTATAACCAACATAATTAAATCTATTTGTTATATCTTGTGGTAATTGAGTAGTAGTATTTTCATCATATGTAAATTCTATAGGATTATTAACAACTTCAGTAGCTCCATTAGCATCAAAACTAATCTCATATTTATTAGCTTCATATTTTGCTGTTAAAGTTATTGTATTAAGATTTAAATTAGCTAATGCTTCTTTACTATCAATTAATGTATCATTATAGTACCAACCAATAAACTTATGACCTACTTTTGAAGGGTTATCCAATTCAAAATTATTACCATAAATATATGATATTTTTTCAGTTTCAGTATCATCACTAAATTTACCACCATTAGCATTTAATTCTATATTATATGTGATTGGTTCCCAATATAGATAAATTGTAACATCTTGACCTACACTATAGTTTTCTTCAAGAATATTATTTTCTAACTTTTCACCATTAACTTCTGTTGTAAAGCCAGATAGAGCATAACCAAGTTTAGTAATATTTTGAGGTAAATAATTAGTTAAATCGTATAAATTTTCTTCATTAATAGTGATTCTTACTGGTTTTAAACTACCTTCTCCACCATTTGTATCAAAATTAATAGTAAAGTAAGTGTTAAATTTAGCTACTAAAGTTACTTCTTTATTATCTTTATTTATATTTAAATCAGCACCAGTAACTAAATATTTACCAATAAGACTATCATTAAGATACCAACCAATAAATTCATAACCAGCATTTAATTCGTTTTCTTGATAATATTTTAATATTTCATTACTTGAATATTTAATATTTACCTTACTTTCAGGAATATTATTTTGATCTTTTAATGCATTTTTATCAACATTAAAGTTAATCTTATATTCTATTTCAGTATAAGTTGCAGTAAATACATATTCAAATATAGATTCTTCAAACCAATTAGCAGGAACATCGCTACCATTAAGATACCAACCACTAAATTCATATCCAGGAGCAACACTATATTCTTCTAGCTCATAATCATTCATATAAATATATGTTTGATCTAATAATTCTTTATATGTTTGACCATTTACTTGATAAATAATATTATATTTATTTTCTTGCCAAACAGCATATAAAGTAATTAAAGCATCTTTTGAAATATTATCTTTACCAAAATTATCTGTAATAGTTGCTTGATCTAAATAATTTGCAGTTATTGCATCCTTATCTAATGACCAACCAACAAATGTATAACCAGGACGAGTAAATTCTACTTCTGATAATGTGATTTGTTGATTAAATGTTGCAGGAATATTAGTCATTGTACCTAATTCTTCATTATCTACATTATCATCAAAGGAAATAGTATAAGAATTAGCTATCCACTTAGCATATAAAATTAAATCACCTTTAGTATTTGTATTAAATACGAATGGTTCTCCCTTTAAATCACTGTTTGTATACCAACCAGCAAATTCATAACCTTTAAAAATTTCTAATTCATTTGCTTGAGGTAAACTAAATTCATATGTTTCATCTGTTGAATCATAAATATAAGAACTATATTTATCTACATATTCAGCTTTTAAATTTGCATTAACATAAGTGATATTATAAGTAGCACCTTCCCAAATGGCTTTTACTACCATTTCGGCATCATTATTCTTTAGAGCCTCTTCAATAGCTGATATTAATTCTTCTGTTTGGTCATCAGAACCACCAATATTATATGTTGCTTGATCTAATGTTGCCTGCCAATATGCAAATTTATGACCTTCATAAGCAAATATCATAACTGGAAGTTCAGGTAATAAATTATTGCCTAAATTAGATTCGTAATTATATGTTTGATTAGACATACTACCAACCGCATCTTCATGACCTTTGTCAAATGAAACAGTTAGAGTGTAAAGCCTAAATACTGGATATAATGTTACACTATTGTTGCTATCTAAATATGGTAATAAATCTTCTAATTTATTAGAACTTGCAGGGATTTCTACTGCCGCGTCATTTTTTACTGACCAACCTAAGAATTCATAACCATAGATAGGTGTCATTTCCCCAAATGGTGTATTTGGATTATAAATAACATTTGTAACTTCCGTTGGTAATTCATATTTACCACTACCTATACCGCTTGTATCTTCATATTTTATAGATAAGCTAATAGGTTTATATAAGGCATAAATAGTGGTTGAACTATTTAGTTCTTGACCAAAATCAAATTCATCTAATATATCATTATTATATGTATACCACTTATTATCCCATTTATAACCAGATATGGAACAACCATTAGCTAAGCTGTTTGCAAATTCAGAATCTATTTTCTTATTATCTGCATTTAGTGTAGTACTACCAAGACTGGTACCTATTGTATATTTAGGATTTTCGTTACCATCTGAAATGATTATTGCAAAAGAAACTTTCATTTCACTAATAGCAAAAGCCTCAGGAACAATTGTATCTTGTTCTTTTGGGTTCCATTTACCATCTACATTAACATCTAGTAAATAAGTGTCAGTTCCACTAATATATGTTATAGGATCTTTAAATATTTCTTGTAATTGAGCTAAAGCATTATCATTTTCAGAATAATCAGCACTATATCTAATGAAGAAATATGGCTCAAATGCAGCATTATTTAATGTAATGTTAAATTGTCCTTCTAATTCTTGTTCTTTTTCTTGCGTTTCAACACATTCAAATACTATATTATTACCATTTATTAAGTTTTTGAATTTATCTTTTAATGTCTCTAAAGTTTTTAAATCTGTTGGTAAATTTGTGATCTTAATATTATAAGAATATGGAAGTGGATCTAATGTTATTAATAATTCATAATCACCAATACCATTTTCTGCTAATATATCACCATTAAGTTCTACATATTTACCATCTTTTAAATATTTAAGTGTAAATTCTTTAGAATAGCCTGGTTTTTCTTGACTTATTTGTTCTACTATTATATTTCTTTCTAAACCTTTATCATATTCATATGTTCTCTCAAAAATAGTATTATTATCACTATCTTTAATAACTACATTATATCTATTAGCTTCCCATATTGCATAAAGAGTAGTAGAAATGTTTTCTTGAGATGGAGGATATGATTCACCAGGTTTTAATAAATTATCACTATTATTAGGATCTGTACTCCAACCTAAGAACGTATAGAATTCTCTTTCAAACATTGGAACAGGTAAAACAGTAGTATTACCAACTATTATCTCTACTTTATGATTTTGAGAATTTTCACCATCTAAAGTAAAGTTTGGATTAAATGTAACTTCATAGCTAAATATAGCATTAAATGTAAATTCATTTAATGTATCATCAGTACCATATAATGAAGCTATTTCAACAATTTGATTAGCACTATATAATTTGTCATTATATTCCCAATATAAGAATTTATAACCTTGATTTGCAGTAACATTAGGAAGCTTTATATAACTATCAGTTGTGGTATCTTGTTGTTTTTTAAGTGAACCATAATTAGAATCAACATTATAGTTGATAATAACTTCCTTATTTGTAAATTTAGCTACTAATTCTACTTCACAAACTGGGTTAGTACTTGAAACATTAAAAACATCAATTGCTGCAATTAAATCTCCTACTGTTTTATATACATTACCATTGTAACTCCAACCAACAAAACCATAACCAGTCTTTTTAACTTGCCAATTTAATTCTTGATCTTTATCATTAATATTATATGTAATATTTGTTGGCTCTGTACCCTCATAAATACCACCATTAGTATCTAAATTAATCTTATACTGGATTAATGTACCTAGAGTTGCAGTTAAATGTAATTCTCTACTTTCACCAATTAAAGTTAGGAAAGCAGTAAAACTTTCAATTTCTTTAATTGGAGTGCCATTAGAAAGACTCCATCCATCATAAGTATAACCAAGTTTTTTATTTTCTTTTAATTTAAAGCCATCTACAAAATCATCAATATCAACTTTAATTTCTTCACTATCATAAATTATAGTATATTGAATCTTTTCATATTTAGCTTCAAATAGTATTGGACCATCAATAATCTTATCATTATTGTTTTCATCTAATAAATCAATTTCACCAGCAAACCAACCAACTAGTTCATAACCAGATTTATGGTTTCCAACTAAAATATCCTTAGCTTCTTCTCTCACATCTTTATAAGATTTACCATAAGATATTTGTAATACTTCAACATTACCGCCATCATAGAAAATTACTGAGTACTTATTTGGTTCGTATTTAGCATTAAGTGTAACTTTACCATCTGTAATATAATCTAATAAAACTTCAGTAGGAATTGTATTAGTATATACATCATTTTCATCTGTAATATACCAACCAACAAATGAATAATGATCTTCATTTTCATGAGTTGGTTTAAATTCATTTAAAGAAACATTAGGAATTTCACAATTAAAATCTTTTTCCTGTTCGCCATAGACCAAATAATAAGTTTTAGGTTCACATTCAATACGAACATCTACTTTATCTACATTACCTGTAAACAATGCAATTAAAGTATTAAAATCATAATTTGTGTCACAATTAATGCCACCAAAGCTCTTAATTTCATAATGTTTTAATTCATTATATGATGTCTTAATATTTTCTAAATAATCATTAATTTCCTTTGTAATAGCATTAAAATCAGCTTTAATGTTAAATGGTACATGGAATTCTTTAAAATTAGATACATTAACATTATCGCTAGTGCCTACAAAATTAATAGTAAATGGACGTGGGTCTAATACAATATCAATTCTAATTGTGTATTCATCATTTGACCTTGTAACCAAATCAGGATATTTGTTATATAAAGCTGCTAAATCTACCATTCTTAAATCTTGACCAAAAATATCTTCCCATGAGCTTCCATTAAACATAAAATTCATTATGTAATAGTTTTCATTTAAGGTAGTATTTAAATCAGCAAATTTTGGTAATTGTTTTATTTCAGTATCATATTCTATAGCGTCTGTTTTTAATATATGTTTGTCCTCACATTTATATTCTATATAATAAGTAACTGGAGTCCATTTAGCCTCAATTTCCATATCTGATGTAATCTTTGTATCATTAACAGATATATTATTTATAGCCCAACAATCAAATTCATAACCAGATCTTATAGGATTTGTTTCTACCTCACTTAATGTATTAATAATAGTTCTACCATAATAACCTGTTATTGTTTTTTCTGTTTCTTTATCATCTATATAAGTAACATAAGTTATCTTATAATCTTCTGGCATAGCCTTAGCTGTAATCGTAATTCCATTATCATTTACAGTAAATTCTGCGTTATTAAAGTCACCTATATTTTCATCATTTTTAAACCAAATTACTGAATTAATATCAAATAATGTATAACCTTCATTATTAAATTCTGGTATAGTTTCAATCTTATATTTATCAGAATTTTCTTGTTTAAACGCATTTAATGTATAAGTAATTATTTCCTCACCATTTATTTCATCTTTTACTATTGCGGTAATGGTAATATTTGTTCTTTTATCTGTAACTGCTACTAAAGATAATGGGCTTGCAGGCATAGTGCCAAATACGTAATCAACTGTAGTACCTTTAACTTGCCAAGTTAATAATATATTCTCATCAACTAACCTTATACCATTTAACGCTTGTAAATTAGTATCATAAGGAATACTAAATATATTATTAGTAGGCCATGTTGAAGGAGGGTCGTTTAATATATCTTTTAATATCTTTAAAACCTTATCTTGATATTCTGTAGCCACCTCTTCTAATGTTAAATCATATTTATTTTCTTCCCAAAAGGCTTCAAATACTACATCACCTTGAACTTTATATTCGCCTCTATATGTAGTATCATTTGTAGAACCTACTATTTTCCAACCTTGAAGATTATAACCGGTTCTTGTTACTGTATTATCTAAAATTATTGTCTCATCATATCTAGCTACAATTGTCTTAGTTTCTACGCCTTCACCAATATAAGTAATATTATGAGTGTCGGCACTATATTGAGCTTCAAATATATTTTCTTTATTAGTTAAAGGATCATTCATATTAATAGAACTATCTCTAGATATATAACCACTATATGTATAGCCATCTCTTATAGGTCTATCATGTAATGCATCTACAGCTCTTTGATAATAATTAGCTTTAACAACTAAATATTTTAACTTTTCATCTTCAACGATATTAGTTGTAATATGTTTACTTTCATCATATAAATCATTAAAATCATTAAACTCTGTTAAGTAGAAACCATTAGTTATATCATCAGCAATAAAAACAAAATGACCAGCCTCAGCACTAAAGATAATATAAATTTTTACAATTTCTATATTGATTGTAATTGTTATACTTCTTTCTTCACGTAATGATTTTAAGAATCTATCATTAATTGTATTATTACTTAAATCAGGATATTCAGCTGATATAAATCCATAACCTTCTAATATTGTTCCAAATTTATCTTGATTTAAATCAATTTTTTTATCATCACTATAAGTGATTTCTTCTACATAATTAGCAATAGTACCATTCCAATATTGATTATCTTGAGATACAAATTTATAAGTGATTTCATATGTAGCTTCTTTATATCTAGCTTTTAATTTAATATTAGTTCCATTTGGATCGAAGCCTTCAAGAATTTCTTTATTTAAAACAGTTCCATCAACTAATAAACTTCCATTAAATTCCCAACCAACAAAATCATAACCTGGTCTTGTTGAAATAGGTAATTTTGTAATAGCTTCATCATATTTTAACATAACTTTTTCAGTTACATTTTCACCAGCTGTATTAAAGATTACTTCATATACATTAGGTAAAAGTTTTATTTCAATTACAGTATAACCATTTACATCTACATCTACAGAACTTATATTATCACCAACTAGAACATTATTAACAGTAATTATATAGTTATTTTCAGTATAATAACCAGTTGGTATGTCATAACTTACTAATATACCATCTAATGCCTTATTTAATTCACTAACATCTATTTTATTATTATCTTTTAACCAATTCAAATTGGTATCTGATGATTCAAAACTCGTAATATGAGTACCTTTAGAATCATAGAAATCGATAATATATGTATCTAATGAATAAATAAAGCTTATAGATACATCATTGTATTTATCAGGTATTCTTACATTTTGATAATTAAATGAATAGTCATTTCCACCTAAAGTATACTTAGCTTCATAACCATTAAAATGATGCTTAGTTTGGTTTCTTTTTTCTAAAATTTCTTGTAATGTACTTAATATAGTTGATAAATCAGACCCATATTCAGCTGTTAGATATAAATTCCCATTATCGAAACTTAATAAATTAGATATTTTAAAATCTGTTTCAATAAATGACAAGTTAAATGTTTCACTATCCTTATCAGGCTTAACATAAAGAGGTATTTTATAAGTTGTTATCTCATAATAAGCATAAACAGTTAAAGGATATGCCGGCATATTTCCAACGATAGCAGCTAAAGAATCTACATTACTAGATAATTTATTAAATGTTCTACCTGCAGGAGATTTTACAGCAGCAACTGGTAAACTATTTAGCCAAGTAATATCATCTCCAAAACGGAATTCCATTACCCAAACGCCTTCATTATTACGTTCAAGTTTGTAATCTATATCATCTACATTTATAGTTACAGTATCACTAGCGGCATTAGCAAAAGTACCACCATTTAAATTGATTCTTAGCTCATATGGTAATGTTTCTAATCTACCTTCAATTGTAACATTATGCATATTGATGCCATCTTTATTTAATATTTTAAGTATGTCACTTATATTTTCTACTTTTTGATTATCATAATACCAACCTATAGGCTTATAGCCTGTTTTAGAAGGCGTTTTTAATGTGTCCGTAGTATTAATATTGAAATAATATTTATATTTATTTTCAACTTCATCATAAATGACATTAGTTTTTTCAGGATCAGGAACAAGATTATCGTTTGTTACATCATCTAAATCTTTAGGATTATCAGGATCACTATAATCTTTAAAGGTGAATGATAATTCATAATCATGTGGTGTACAAACAAGTTCAAAATCAAACTCTTGTAATTGTGTTATTTCAGCTGTTGTTTCAGTATCATTATTATAAAAAGTTATTTGATAATTACTATTATCTAGTTTTATTATCTTGAAACTCTGAGCGTTATATGTTTTAGTACCTCCAGTAGTATTAATTGTTGTAGTCCAATATGCAAAATCATAGGCAGAATTAGCTTTTATTGTAGGTAATTTTATAGGGTCAGAATTTACATCTAAAACATCTTCTATAGTATAAAATATATCTTTATTATCACTTAATTCAACATTACCATTAGCATATAATACAACACCAGTTAAATTGATATCATATTGATGTGGAACCCATTTTGCATATAAAACTTGTTCTTTAGCGGATGAAACATAACCGTCAAAAGGAGGTTCTGTATAATCTTGGTCTAAATACCAGCCAGCAAAATCATATCCTTCATAGGTCATATTATCAGCAATATTATCTAATATTAATTTTGAATTTTGTTGCTGATAATCCTTATAAGAAACTGTAGCTTTCCAAACATTTTCACCTTCGTAATACACAAATTTAGCACCATCGGATGTCACAATATATTTGATTTCTTTCCCATCTTCCGTTGTTTCTATTGATGCATTATTTATAATACCATTCATTAATTCTAAAATAACAGTTATGTCATGTTGATTAGTAACGGGTTTCTCTGTTACATTTCCATCTTCATCTTTGTATAGGAATCTAAGCATAACAGCATCTTCAGAAATTTCACTAACAGACTTACGCTCGCCTTTATAATACAACTCAGCAGAAGAATCGGTAAATGATTTTAATTGTGGATAATAATAGTTTTGTGTTTCACCATCAGAAGCATCATTTGATTGCCAATCCCAACCTGTATCAAAGAAAGTTGAAGATAAACCATAAGGTTTACTATTATTTGGTTGACAAATCAAGTGAGAAGAAGATAATTTTGCTGCTAAGCTACTATTAGTTGAGTAGCCAAAAACCACACTTTCATCACCATCATCACCAATTGCTTGAATAATAGAATCTGTTTGAGTTTTATAACTTAAGTCACCATCAAATGCTACTGTAGCTGATAAATTAGCTGCTACACCAAGACCTACTATCGCCCCTGTAAATGCATAGTTGCCTTCTTTATATGTTATATAACCATCAGCTTCTACAACACCTACATTAATACTATAAGAAACATCTGAATAAGCTAAAATACCAGCAATACCACCAACATGACTCCAAGCTTTAACTTTACCCGTGTTAATTACACTACTAATATATTTATTACCACCTTTAAGTGTCTCTATTTCAATAGATGTAACACCAATAATACCACCAGCACCACGGCCACCAACGGTAGGATTTGTAGTACTATAAGTGAATTTTACATCATTAGGATCACTTGCGTTATAAGTACCACGCCATGATGCTGTAACATTACCAACATTCATAGAGTTAGATAATGTAGATGCCCCGTACATTCTACCAACAATACCACCAACATAAGCATTTACTTGATATACCTTTTCACTAGGGTCATTATTATAATAATAACTTGTACCAAGACCTGATGTAGCTTCTACATCACCTACATTAAATGCTGTATTTACAACACTATCTTGACTTATATCATCATCTTGTGAAATCATAGTACCAATAATACCACCAACACCAAACCGAGCAGTGACATTACCACTATTATATGCTTCCGTTAATTGAACGTGGAAAGATTGACCAATAATACCACCAGCTCTAGTACCTTGATAAGCAATCATTAATTTATCTTCCGTCCAAGTTGAACCAAACGATACTTCTGTTTCTTTCTTATCATTATCACTAGGCGTATATTTTACTTCACCACGATTAATAACATGTCTTACTTCACCATTTCTATAGTTTTTAGATTCAATATAATAAGTACCAACAATACCACCCGCATTGATGCCTGTAAATGATACATTAACATCACTTTCAATATTACTAATCTTACCACCATAGGCTAAACCGACAAGACCACCAACAGAAACACGACCAGATACACTACCAGCAATATTTAGATTAGTAATGGTTGCGTTTTTTGTATAACCAAATAGACCAACAAAGTCTTTATTAGTTGCTGGATTAATATTTACATGTATTGTTTTCTTATTACCATCAAAATAACCACTAAATGGATGATTTTCTTGAGTATTTAAAATGTCGCTATAGATAGGATCTTTATTTTCAGGATTGTCAAAGTATTTATCACCTAAATAATCTATAGTTCCAATAACATTTGTAAATAGATTATTAGCATTGTCAAAATCATCAGCTAATTTAAAGTAATAGCCTGTATAACTATTAGGTTCATAACCTTTATTTACTACTTTATTCTCTTCAGTTATGTTGGTTATGTTGGTATAGTAATTATATCCATCAACCATGTATGAATCGCTATCATTACTAATAGTATCTGCTAAAACATTTAATCCTTCAACATCTCTAATAATAAATGGATTATTGCTGCTTGTACCAACGTTACTAATATTAGCAAAGCCATCATTATTATTATCGCCAAAGATAGAAACCCATTGAGCTTCAAAAACAAAAGATGTATCACCATCAGCTTGAGATGTGATCGAACTTAACATACTTGGTGTTATTTGATCTCCATCAGCTATGACTAAATCTTCACGATTTTCTTGAACAAATCCTGTCTTAGCTTTTACTTTCCAACCTTTAAAATAAAAACCAATTGCATAATATAGGTTAGTATCAATATTTGGATATTTAGTAGAATCATCAAAATTATTATGATAAATAGTTTGATTTTCCATTTCACCTAAAGCAGTACTTAATCCACCTGCATTAAATTCAAAAACATATGAATTAGGTTCCCAAACTGTACCAAGATTAATATGATTAGTTGTTTGACTAAAGTTTTGAACTGATATATATGAACTAGTACCATAATAAGTATTAGAAGTATCGGCACTTTTTTCATATTGAACAAAACCATTCAAATAATAACTGGCACGTGATGTTATTTCAGTGAATCTACTAAATTGTAATTGTTTAGTAGAATCAATATAGAAAATTATAGTGTCTTCTTTTACTTTTACAGTTAAATAATTAGTATAATTGTCTTCATTAACATCAACGTTAAACAATTTTTTAATTATATTTTTAATATCTGTAAAAGAATCATATGCATCACTAACTACATCTACAGTTTCGCCTTTAATATAGCCTGTTTTATCTTCATTTGCATTCCATGCATTAGAGAAAGAAATCTCAACTGCTAAAACCATATTTAAGATTAAATCACTACCAACTTCTTCTTTTATTAATGAATCAAGAGGATTGTTAGGTGCAATTAATTTAAATTTATTAGTATAGGTATTTGAATCCGTAACATTTACCGCAACTGCATTACGATAATAATTTGCGTATGTATCTGTTTGTTCGTTATATGAACCATTTAATTTAATTCCAATTGGAGTTGTGTTAGCTAAATTAGAAGCATTTATACTACCACTACCTTGTTTAACTATAACGCCAATATTAGAACCTTTTGTTAAATCATTTAAATTAAGATTCCCACTTTCTAAAACTATATCTACATATTCACCGATATTTTCTAAACCTGTAATATTACCTGTATATCGGTTGTCATATATTTGAGCACCATTTGTAATGTTAACATTAGCTTCTGAGAAAGGAATGAATATAGCACCATATTGACTTTCGTTTTTGCTAATTATACCAGCAATTTCAGTAGTGGTTTTACCTCTACCAATTTCAATAGAAGCTAAACCATCAGGTGCTAAGTTACTGTTTATTTCAGCTCTACTTTCAAGCGTAAATGTACCATTATTTTCAACAACAACAAATTCCTTATTTTTACTTGCTCCACCTTCATAAATGATATTAGATAAGGTTAAACTTGCACCATTTTCTATTGTAAATATAGTACTTCCGTCACTTTCTATTTCTGGTGGAATATTTAACGTAAATCTATTTTCATCTGCTGATGTTATAGTTACATGTTTACCAGTAGGTATAGTAATAAAGTCTTCTTTTGTTAAATTAACATTTTGTAATATTTGAATAGTAAAATTAGTATCAGAAGATTTGGTTATTGCTTCTAGTGCTTTCTTCAAGTTAGTAAACTTATTATTATTATCATCTAATTCAATAACTTCAGCAATATAATTTTTATCTGTTTCTGTTTGAACAATTTTTATAGCTTTTCCTTGAGCTAAAACGTGATAATTAGCGTTATCAATAATAAATTTGTCTTCTTGAGCTTCACCATTTTTATAAGCTGCTAAAGTAGAATGTGTAGAATATTGATTACTATCAGCATAAGTTATTAAACCTATTGCACCTGTAGCAGTTAATGTATCTTCTACTACTATAGGAGTTTGAGTGGCATTAGAATAACTAATATCTTTCATAGCTACATCCTCTGATGCAATAATACTATATGTTATGCCAGCCATTAATTGAACTGAATCAGGTGTCCACTTACCAGTTAAACCTCTACGTCCCAAACTGTCTAAACTATTTTTAGTATAAACGGTTGTATTATTTGATTTATTAATAATTGAAAATGAGGTCGATGAATCACCTTTATCATATGGTCTTATTAGATTAAAGTGAAAAGTAACATCTGTATATGGGGTTATTTCAAATATATAACCTGCTGATGCTGATGTGTTTGGTCTGTCATCACTATTTATAACTAAATAATGATAATTATTTTTAGCAACATCTAAATTTTGATATTTATAATGAACAAGGCCATTGAAATCACGTTCTATTACGTTTGTGTTTTCCCATTTAGGCCAGTCATCATTGCTTATTACATCATTTTGAGAATTATTTAATGTATCTAAGTCAGCAAAAACTATATTATTAGATGTATCTATCTTTATACTACCTGATAGGTATACTAATGAATTAATACCATCATTACCTTTACTATAAACATATATACCATTGCCGTTATTAGAAGTTTCAGCAATATTATTACTAATATTTCCACCTCTTAAATAAAGTCTACCACCATTATCTCCACCATTAGTATATGCAGAAATACCACCACCATAAATAGCTGTATTGTTATAAATATTAGCGTCATTTACTATTAATTGTTGATTATTATTTAATTGATCATTTCCTAAAGCTACACCACCACCATAACCAGTAGCTTTACCTTCAGCTTTTGTTGGAGTAAATGCAGTGTTAGAAGTAACATCTAGATTTGATTCTTCACCAGCTATACCTAATCTAATGGTAGTATCATCTAAATTAGCTGAATTTTCATGACTTGAAGCTATACCGCCACCATAAGTTGCACGGTTACCAAATATACGGCCATTAGAAATATCAACTTGAGAATTGTAAATACAAATACCGCCACCATAACCATATGTAAAGTTGTAACTTACCTCGCCACCTCTTATATCTAAATTTGATGATTGGCGAACCATAATACCAGCACCATCTGAATTATAATTACTACTACCATGATTATAACTAATATAACCATCTTCCATAATAAGTTTAGCATTTTCAATTAATGATACACCAGCACCATCTGTACTAGCAACTTCCTGACCATTCTCCATTTCTGTAAATCCAGCTTGTTTATATACTGTGTTATGATCAATGCTACCTGAATACATATGAATGTTAGCATTATATGCACCAATACCAGCACCACCAGAACTATTTGCTACATTAGGTAGAGCATTATATCTAATATTAGCACCAATAATATTTAAATTAACTCTTTTATCCTTAGCTTCACCCTTTAATGCTACTGCGCCACCTGAATTATTACTTTTTCCTTCTGATTGTGTATTTATTCTGTTTTGTAAAACTGCATTTTGATATAAATTTAGGGTAGAACCGCTACCATTAACCCTAATTAATGGGTAACTTGAAGTATTGCCTGAAGCACTATATTTTGCTCTACCAAAAGTCTCAGCATCACCTTTACCTGGTTCATATGAATCAGTAACAAAATAATATGTACCATTATTTTTATTTTGTTCCCAAGTAATTCCACCATCAATGATTAAATTATTAGCACCAATAGAATAAAAAGTATTAGAGCTTGAATTACCATCTAAATAACCGTTGATATTTAAAGTCTTACCCTCTGAAACATTAAAATAACCATTTTGGCCAACTGTTATTGTTGCATCACCTAATGCTATTAATGTAAGGTCATCACTTAAAGTAAGACTACTTGTTAGAGAATAGTTAATAGTTGAATCTAAAATATAAATACCCTTGGTTTTTGATGATAATTCTACATTATTTTCACTCTCAGCAGTTAATACCTCAGCTTTAATTTTCATAACGGTATCAGGTGCATCAATTGTAGTTGTATCATTTGTAGTAACTACTAAACCTTCACCAGCAATTTTAGTGTTTAATGTGCCACCAGTATAAACTAAACCACTATTAGTACCTTGTAACGTTAATGGTATATTTAAGGCAACATTTTCTTCTTCTTCATTTGAACTTGTAATATTACCTGCTGTTAGATTGATAGTACCATAAACATTAATGCTATTAAAATAATCTGTATTAAGGCTACCACCTAAAGCGTTCAATGAATCATATATTTCAAGACGTGGTAAAAAAAACGTATCGCCTGTTTTTTCAAAATTAGCCTTGATACTACCATTTGTTTTTAAATCAACATTACAATCAAAAGATAAGCTTGATTGTAAATCTAAAGATATTGTGCTTTCTATACTTAAAGTATAACCTCGGTTAGTCACACCAATTACTACATCTTGATCTTTACTAACTACCTTAATATTCTGACCAGATTGAATAGTTATATCTTCATCTAAACTTGTATCTTTAGTTAGAATAATTGTTGTCATAGTTTCATAATCAGCTTCAGCTTTTTTTAAAGCTGTAGCTATATCACTAAAAATTTTATCATAATTATTTTGATCATTTGGATCTTTTTCACCAACTAAAATGGTGTGATCAGTATTGGTTTGACCATAATCCTTTTGCCCTTTAATTTTACTATTTTGAAAAGTAAGCAATAATAAGGCCGTAATAATTAATAAACCAATTGTGTAAATAATTTTTCTTCTTTTCATGAAATTACCTCCCAATCAAAAAATAATTATTTTAGATAATAAGTAAGCACTAGAAACAACATAAAAAGTGCGCACTAATCCATTGTTTTTATATTATATATAAAAAGCGCTTTCTTTGACAATAAAGAGCTTATTAAATATACATGTTTATAACTAAAAACATTGTTTTTTTTTTTTTTTATTTTACAATTTAAAAGTGTTTTTTGCCTTAGTTTGTGGGCTTTTTGCAAAAATATAAAATGTGGTTATTAAAATTAAACCTATTTTGTCTACAGCATTTTTATAGCTTTTAAGATGTGAAATTTTAAGGCTATCTTTTTTGTTTCTCTACTACATTTTCTTTAAGCATTGTTTTTTGTTTTAATAGAGCCTTTTTTTACAATAAAAAAGGATAAGCTTAAACTTATCCTTAATTTTCATCTTCTTCATCAAATTCTAAATCGTCTTCTAATGCTTCTTCTTCTGAGATAAATGAATCATCTTCTTCATCTTCAAAATCTTCATTATCTAAAACGTTTCGTTCGTTATCAGATACTTCTAATGTTTCTTCTTCATCTTCAAATTCTTCTTCAACTGGGGCATGTTTACAATCAAATGCTGTATCATGTAATAAACCTGTACCAGCTGGGATTAATCCACCAATAATTACATTTTCTTTTAAGCCTTTTAATTCATCAACTTTGCTTGCTATTGCAGCTGATGTTAAAATTCTTGTTGTTTCTTGGAATGAACATGCAGATAAGAAAGAATTAGATGCTAAGGCTGCTTTAGTTATACCAAGTAATAATTGTTTACCTTTTGGTAATTCTCCCCCAATAGCTAAAGTTGCTTTAACGGCATCTTTAAATTCTTGAGTAGAAACATCACGACCTGGTAATAAATCTGATGAGCCTTCTTGATTAACATGAATTTTTCTTAACATTTGTCTTACGATAATTTCGATATGTTTATCGGAAATTTCAACACCTTGAGAACGATATACTTTTTGAACTTCTTCTACTAAATATTTTTGAACAGCTTCAGTACCTTTAATACGCAATAATTCTTTTGGATGAATTGGACCTTTAATTAGTCTATCACCACGATTTACATGGTCTCCTACTTGAACTAATAATTCAGAAGTTACTTCTACAACTTCTTTTTCTTCTTCGCCATAGACTTCAGAATCTGGTTTAATTGTTATTTCAAGACCTGATTTAGTTCTTTCAATATTAGTAATAGTACCTGGATTTTCGGCTAATGTAGCTTTACCTTTAGGTTTACGAGCTTCAAACAATTCTTGTACTCTTGGTAAACCTTGAGTAATATCGGCTGTTGAGGCAACACCACCGGTATGGAATGTACGCATTGTTAATTGGGTACCTGGCTCACCGATTGATTGAGCGGCAACGATACCTACTGCTTCACCAACTTCAACTAATTTATTAGTTGCTAGGTTACGGCCATAACATTTCATACATACACCATTAGTACAATTACATGTTAAGTTAGTACGCATATAAACTTTATTAATTCCACATTCTTTAATTTTTTGAGCTGTTTCTTCATCTACCATTTCATTACGTGGGCAGATTACTTCACCAGTTTGTGGATTAACGATATCAGTAGCGGCGAAACGACCGATCGCTCTTTCATAAGCTGGGTACATAACTTTACCATCATCACCTAAAACATCAGTTAACCAGAATCCTTTTTCAGTACCACAATCTTCGGTAACGATGATTACATCTTGCGATACGTCGACAAGTCTTCTTGTTAAATAACCTGATTCAGCTGTTTTTAAGGCTGTATCTGTTGAACCTTTTCTTGAACCGTGAGTTGAAATAAAGAATTCAGATACTGATAGACCTTCACGGAAGTTAGCTTTAACCGGAACTTCTATTGATTCACCAGCTGTGTTAGCCATCAAACCACGCATACCTGCTAATTGGGCAAAGTTAGATGATGAACCACGACTTCCTGAATCGGCCATCATGAAAATAGCATTATCTTCATATTTTTGTAACTCAGCCCATACCCCATTTTCGATATCAGAACGGGCCTTGTTCCATTCAGCTTTAACTTGATTTTTTCTTTCTTGTTCAGTTAATAAACCAAGTTCAAATGCTTCTTGAATACGATCAACTTTTTGATCAGCCTCAGCAATTCTTACATCTTTACCTTTATATAAAAGTACGTCAGACATTGAGATTGTAATACCTGATTTAGTTGAATAATGGAAGCCTAAATCTTTTAATCTATCTACCATGGCTGAAGTTTCAGTTGTTTGATGACGTTTAAATACTTCAGCAATAATGCTAGCTAAGAACTTCTTTTTAAATGGTTTAACTTCCTCATGAGCTAAGAATTCTTTAATATCATCTTTTTTAGGTGAGAATAAATAATTCTCTGGAACTCTTTGAGTTAAATTATAATCTGTAGCTTCATTTAAATATGGGAAATCCACCGGAATAATAGTGTTAAAAATCATTTTACCAATTGTAGTAAATAGATACTTACCACTAATATCAACACCTGTAAAACGAGTTTCAGGTAAATAATGTGGATCAACAAAAATACGTGTATGAAGCGTTATTTCGTTGTTTTTATATGCTAAATAAGCTTCGTTATAATCACGGAAGAAATGGCCTTCTTTAGGCTCACCTATTCTTTCAATAGTTAAATAATAGTTACCTAAAACCATATCCTGACTTGGTGTAACAACTGGCTTACCATCTTTAGGGTTTAAGATATTATTAGAAGCTAACATTAATAATCTAGCTTCAGCTTGAGCTTCTAAAGATAGTGGAACATGGACAGCCATTTGATCCCCATCAAAATCGGCATTGAAGGCTGTACATACAAGCGGATGTAATCTTATTGCTTTACCTTCAATTAATACCGGTTCAAAAGCTTGAATACCTAAACGGTGAAGCGTAGGAGCACGGTTTAATAAAACAGGGTGTTCTACGACTACTTTTTCTAGTAATGGCCATACACATTCTTCTTGTCTTTCACATTTCTTTTTTGCTGATGGAATAGACAAGCTAGAGTCATTTGCCATTAATTCTCTAATTACATATGGTTTAAATAATGTTAATGCCATTTCTCTAGGAATACCACATTGATACATTTTTAAACTCGGTCCAACAACAATAACTGAACGACCAGAATAATCAACACGTTTACCTAGTAGATTTTGTCTAAAACGACCTTGTTTACCCCTTAACATGTCAGATAAACTCTTTAAATGATGCGCTTTATCATTATTGTTTTTACGTTTAGAATTATCTATTAAAGCATCAACCGCTTCTTGTAACATACGTTTTTCATTTTTAGTGATAAGGTGAGGTGCACCTTGTTCTATTTGTTTCTTTAAACGATTGTTACGATTTAAAATTCTTCTATATAAATCATTTAAATCTGTAGTAGCAAATCTACCACCATCAAGTTGAACCATAGGACGAAGATCAGGTGGAATAACTGGTAATACACTTAATACCATCCATTCTGGTTTGTTTGATGAGTGTAGGAATGATTCTACTATTTCTAATCTTTTAATAACACTATCTCGTTTTTGTTTAGATCTTGTTTTTAAAAGTTTTCTTAAATTTTGTTCTTCTTTCTTTAGATCAAGTTCTTGTAATAATTTTTTAACTGCTTCAGCACCTGTTAATGCCACGAATGTATTACCATATTTTTCATACATTTCTGAATATTTAGCTTCATCTAAAATATCTTTTTTAGCTAATGGTGTTTTACCTGGATCAATAACAATATAAGAAGCAAAATATACAATACTTTCTAGATCTTTATTCTTGATATCTAATAAAATTGCTAAAGGTGATGGTGAATTCTTTAAAAACCAAGTATGAACAACAGGACTAGCTAAAACTATATGTCCCATTCTTTCTCTTCTAACTTTTGATTCTGTTAATTCAACTCCACACTTTTCACATACTTTACCTTTATCAGCACTTCTTTTTGACTTACCACAATAACATTGGTAATCCTTAGTAGGTCCAAAGATTTTTTCACAGAATAAGCCATCTGGTTCAGGTTTTAAAGTACGATAATTAATTGTTTCATGCTTTTTAACTTCACCATGAGACCAACGTAAAATTTCTTCGGGAGAAGCCAAGCCAATTTTAATATATTTATAATGTTTTGCCATTATGACCCTCCTTGTTACATTCTATATTTAGATATAACATCTTCAACGCCAAAATCAACGATAGATTGATTTGCCTCATCAACACCATCTTCATTAATTAATTCTACATGAATAGCTAAAGATTGTAATTCACGAGTTAATACTCTAAATGATTCTGGAATAGATGATTCAGGTATTGGTTTACCATCAGTAATAGCACTAAAGACTTTGTTACGACCAACAATATCATCTGATTTAACAGTTAACATTTCTTGTAATGTATGAGAAGCACCATAAGCTTCAAGAGCCCAAACTTCCATTTCTCCAAAACGTTGACCACCATTTTGAGCTTTACCACCCATTGGTTGTTGAGTAACTAAAGTGTATGGACCAACTGATCTAGCATGTAATTTATCATCAACCATATGGCTTAATTTAACGAAATACATGATACCAACATTAATTTTATTTTCAAATGGTTCACCAGTTCTACCATCATATAAAACTTGTTTACCATCCATTGGAAGACCAGCTTCTTTCATAATATCTTCAATATCTTCAATAGAAGCACCATCAAAAACTGGTGTAGCTACCTTACAACCTAATTTTTTAGCCGCTATACCTAAATGTAATTCAAGTACTTGTCCAATATTCATACGAGAAGGAACACCTTGAGGATTAAGCATAATATCAATAGGTCTACCATCAGCTGAATATGGCATATCTTCAAGTGGTAAAATGTTAGAAATAACACCTTTATTACCATGACGACCAGCCATTTTATCGCCGACTTTTATCTTACGTTTTTGAACAATATAAACTCTTACAACTTCGTTTACACCTGGATTTAAATCATCACCATTAGATTTCTTATAGTGCATGATAGATTGAACAATACCACCACCACCATGAGGAACTCTTAATGAGCTATCTCTAACTTCTCTTGATTTCTCGCCAAATATTGCATATAGCAATTTTTCTTCTGGTGTAGGATCAGTTTGTCCTTTAGGTGTAATTTTACCAACTAAAATATCGCCTTCTTTAACTTCAGTACCTGGAATAACTATACCATTTGCATCTAAATGGCTAATCATATCTGCAGATACGTTAGGTATTTCAGTAGTAAATTCTTCTTTACCAAGTTTAGTATCACGAGCTTCAATTTGATATTCATCAATATGTAATGATGTATAAACATCATCATAAACCATTTTTTCTGACATGATTACGGCATCTTCATAATTGTAACCATCCCAAGTCATGAAAGCTACTCTTACATTTCTACCAAGTGCTAATTCTCCATTTTTCATTGATTGACCATCAGCAATAATATCACCACGGTCTACTTCTTCACCAACTGAAACAATAGGGCGTTGCATAACTGCAGTAGCACTATTAGAACGTAAGAATTGATATAATTTATATTCATGAAGATAACCATTATCTTCTCTTATTTTAATTACTTTTGCATCAACGTATTCAACAAAGCCGTGTAATTCACAAATTAAAGCACTACCACTATCTTTAGCTGCTCTATATTCCATACCAGTACCAACAATTGGACTTTCAGGGTTAATAATAGGAACAGCCTGTCTTTGCATGTTCGCACCCATCAAGGCACGAGTAGCATCATCGTGTTCAAGGAAAGGAACACAAGCAGCAGCAACAGAAACAATTTGTTTAGGAGAAATATCCATAAAGTTGACTTCATCCTTATTACACATTTCTGTTTCACCATCACGTCTAGCTATAACTTTATCTTCAACAATATGACCATTTTCATCAAGCTTAGTAGAAGCTGAAGCAATAACTACTCCATTTTCTTCATCAGCTGATAAGTATCTAATTTCATCAGATACATATTTTTGACCATCTTCACCCTCTTTAACAACAAAATAAGGTGATTCAATAAAACCAAAATCATTAACTTTAGCATAAGTAGCTAAAGATGTAATAAGACCGATTGAAGGTCCTTCAGGAGTTTCAATAGGACACATTCTACCATAATGTGAATTATGAACATCACGCACTTCAACACCGGCTCTATCACGAGCAATACCACCAGTACCTAAAGCTGAAATACGGCGTTTTTGTGTGATTTCAGCAAGTGGATTGATTTGGTCCATAAATTGTGATAATTGGCTTGAACCAAAGAATTCTTTTAATGATGATGTTAGTGGTTTAATATTTATTAAAGATTCAGGTGTAGCTTCAGCAACATCAACTATAGACATCCTATCTTGGATGTTCTTTTCTAATTTAGCAAAGCCAATTCTAAATTGATTTTTTAATAATTCACCAATTAATCTTAAACGACGATTGCCTAAATGGTCGATATCATCAAGTGTACCAATACCTTTATAAAGATTGAAATAATAAGATAGTGAAGCAATAATATCAGACATTGTAATATGTAAAGCTTCTTCAGTATGTAAATTACCTATTACTTTAACAACCTCTTCTGATTTAGGTGCATAAACATATAATATTTCACATATAGGATCATCACATAATGTATTACCTAAATCAATAGTTTCCCTAATAGCTTCACGATTAGCTTCTAATGTAGCTAATACTTCACCTTCAATTAAGCTACCCTTAGCAGCAATAACTTCATTAACTTCTAAAACTTCACCAGTTTCTTCGTTAACTTTTTCTTTAAGAACTACATCTTTAGCTAATACTAAGCCCTTAGCTCTTTGGAAAACATCTAATTTACTATTATATTTAAAACGACCAACTTTTTGTAAGTCATATCTTTTTGCATCAAAGAAACGTTCTCTAATTAAACGTCTTGCTCCATCAGTAGGAACATTTTCTTCGCCGACTCTTAATTTAGAATAAACAAGTCTAACTGCATCTTCACTATTAGTTGAATCATCTTTTTCAAATGTAGCTGTAAAATGCTCATCTTCACCAAATAAATTAGTGATTTTTTCATTTGTATCTAACCCAAAAGCTCTTAGAATAGTCGTTAGCGGTATTTTTTTAGAACGATCTAATTCACCATACCAAACATCACGGCTACCCATTTCATAATTGATCCAAGCACCACGAGTTGGTATAATTTGACCAGCATATTTAACTGCTCCCGTTTTCTTATCTACTTCTTTTGAATAATATGCACCAGAAGAACGAACAATTTGTGATATTATAACACGTTCAGCACCATTTATAATAAAGGTACCCACCGGTGTCATATAAGGAATATCACCCATAAATAATTCTTTTTCAGTTTGTTCACCTGTTGTTGTTTTTTCAAGACGAACTTTAACTTTTAATGGACGTGCATAATTAACATCTCTTAACTTTGATTGAACTATATCATATTTTGGATCTTCAAAACGATAATCACCAAAATAAATCTTTAATGCTCCATTAAAAGATTCAATTGGAGATATATCATCTAATAATTCTCTTAATCCAAAGTTAACAAACTGATCGAATGATTTAGTTTGAATCTCTACTAAATCAGGAATTTCTACATCAGTTCTAATTTTTGAATAGTTTCTACGTTCTGATTTTTTACCGTATTTAACGATTTTATAATTCATAGATACACCCCTTCAAATAATTAAAAATGGCTATCAAGGCGCACTAACCCCACCATTTATGCATTTTATAATTATACTTTATAAAAGCAAATTAGTCAAGTTTTTGGTACAAAAAAATGGTGAAAAAACTACTTAGTTAATTGTAAAAGTAAATTCCGCTTGATATAATTTAATTACCAAGTTAAGACCAGGTGGATAGGAGGCACTTATGGCTACTAACGTTAAACATTTAGATAGTAAAAAATATCAAAAGGCTCTAACTCTTGAGGATAGGAATTCTTTGACTAATATTATAGCTACACATCGTGAAAAAAATGGCTCTTTAACAATAAAGCTTAATGATATAGCTAAAAAGCTTGAAAAAGATCCTACAACTTTATCTAAGGAAGTTAAAAAAAGACGTATAAGCTACGATAGTATTATTCCAGGCTATAAATTTACTTTTACATATTGTAACACATGTGCTAATGTTAAAGATTGTTCTTTAAGAAAAACTCTTTCTAAAATGGATCTTGGTCCATGTATTAATTATAAACGCTATTTTTGTAAATACACTACTAAGTTTCCTTATGTTTGTAATGGCTGTTCAAAAATAGGTTTATGTTCTTGTCCTAAATTTTATTATAAACCATTAGAGGCTAATGATAATTATAGAGAAATACTAGTTGATTCTAGGGAAGGTTCTACTCTTACATTTTCTGAATTTAAACCAATTGATGATATTATCTCTACAGGTCTTAAGAATGGTCAGAGTATTGAACATATAATTAAATCTAACGATTTACCAATATGTTCAAAAACAGCCTATAATTATCTTAACAAGGGTTATTTTACTGCCGACAAGCTTGATACTCATAGAATGGTTAGGTTTAAACATAAAAAGCGTAAAAAGCTTGAAAATTCAAAGATTATGAGAGAACGTAAGATGGGCCATCAATACGAAGATTATATCTCTTATCAAGAAAATAATGTTGAGGACACTTTATCACAGTGGGATACTATAGAAGGTAAAAAAGGTGGTAAAGTTGTATTATCAATTAAAATTGTGAAATTACAAATACAATTTTATTTCTTATTACCAAACAAAGAGGCTAAAGCTGTAGTAAACAAACTAAATG
>CASFCK010000019.1 GCA_949293265.1 uncultured bacterium | reverse complement strand
ATTTTTATTTTATCTTCCAACTTTAATTTCATAATGAAAACCCCATAAGTCTTTCTAGTATTTTCTACTAGTCCAACTTATGGGGTTCACTATATTTTTATAATAATCATCTTATACCATTAGGGTTTTTTTGTTGAAAATTCCAACTAGATTTACACATATCATATAAATCATATTTTGTTTTAAACCCCAATTCTTGATAAGCCTTATCACAATTAGCATAACATTCAGCAATGTCACCAGCTCTTCGTGGGGCAATTTGGTATGGAATTTTATGACCAACTACTTTTTCCATTTCATGAACTACTTCTAAAACTGAACTTCCTTTACTAGTTCCTAAATTATATATTAAAAGATTATTTTGGGTTTCTTCCATTTTCTTTAAAGTTAAACTATGACCACGTGCTAAATCTAATACATGAATGTAATCTCTTATACCAGTTCCATCTGGTGTATTATAATCATTACCAAACACATTTAAATGGTCAAGTTTACCGATACACACTTGTGTAATATAGGGCATCAAATTATTTGGAATTCCATTTGGATCCTCACCAATAAGTCCAGATTCATGGGCGCCAATCGGATTAAAATAACGTAGTAACGCCACTTTAAAGTTTGGATTTGCTTTAACATAATCTTGTAATATTTCTTCAATCATTAGCTTAGTGCGTCCGTAAGGGTTTGTGACATGAAGCGGAAAATCTTCATAGATTGGCACAGATTTAGGATCACCATAAACTGTTGCTGATGAACTGAAAATCAAATTATTAGCATTGTTACTAGCCATTGCTTCTACAACATTTAATAAACTAATTATATTGTTTTCATAATATTTTAATGGTAATTTAACTGATTCTCCTACTGCTTTATAACCAGCAAAATGAATGACGCCAAAAATATCATTTTCTTTAAACACTCGATCTAAATCAAGCTTATTACAACAGTCTAGGTTATAAAGTTTAATTTTTTTACCACTAATTTTTTCTAATCTTTCAATAACTTTAGGACTAGAATTAGAAAAATTATCTACAATTATCGGATCATAGCCATATTCAATTAAAGATAAAACAGTATGTGAACCAATGTATCCTGCTCCACCTGTAACTAAAACTTTTTTCATTTTAATTCCTCCAAACAGCACTTATAAAGCCAAAGCGCATAACATCATTATAAGTAACAAAAATAAATAATAACATTAATAATAACAAGAATATTGTGTTTAAAGCTGATTCAAATTTCTTATTCGGTTTTCGCTTTGTAATTAATTCATAAAGTAAGAAAACAATTCTACCGCCATCTAGGGCTGGAATAGGTAATAAATTCATAATACCAATATTAACTGATAACATGGCTGTGAAAGCTAAAACAGGTAAAATTCCGGTTTTAACTAAATCTAAAACCATATCAAAAATTCCAACTACACTAGTTAAATTAGATACACCTACTTGTCTAACTCCACTTGGGGCAATCAAAAGTTTTAATGTTCTAAAAACTAAGGTAAAATCAGACCAAAAGCTAGAGAAAGTCGATGTTATAACTCCTCCTAATTCAAAATGATAAGTAGGTGAAACCCCAATTAAAAACTCTATTTTTTCAATATTTTGACTAGTTAAAGTTTCATTTGACCAAGTCATTAATGGCTCACATTCGTCAATTGAGACATAAGGACTATCTTCATTTAATGCTTTATCGCGATCATAATAAGTAAATCTTACTTCAGCTGCATCAACATCTTTTAAATTATCTAATAAATCTTGCCATGTATTAATAGCTATAACTTCACCTTTAGTTGTATGTGTTTTATCTATATAACGATCGACTCTAATTTCCGTTATTATATCACCACTAGATAAAGGATATTTAGGACTTGCGTTATCATTAACATAATTAAGTGCTAAATTACCTACTATTACCCCACTTACCCCATCAGGTAATTCATAGTCTTCAATTTGCAAGTTAGATAAGCCGATAGAATTAATAATAATAGAATAATTAACTGTTATATTTTCTTCTTTGCCATTTCTTAATATCCCTAAATTAACATTATCAGGATACGTCAAATTATATTCATCTAAAACAGTTTCAAAATCATACCAAGATGAAACTTTTTGCCCTTCAACACTAATAATTTGATCACCAGCTTGTAAAACTTCATAGCTAGCATAACCTTCACCAACGCTACCAATTATATTAGAATTATAATTAGGAACTCCAACTATACAAAAATAAATAAAATAAATAATTATAGCCAAGATAAAATTCATTAATGGCCCGGCTGCTAAAGTTAAAAACCTTTTCCAAAGCGACTTAGCTGAGAATGTTTCTTCATATGGCGCAATCCTTATATTTGTGTTTTTAGACAGTGAAAAAACAGCTCTTGGGCGAATGAGATAAGTTTCTTCGTTGCCCTCTTCAGTTTCTAAAGTGATATACATATTAGTATCTTGTTCTGTTGCTAACTTAAATACTTGTACTACACCTTTAACATCCGCATACATATTAAAATCGGCTTGAATTTTTACTACTTCATCATCATCTAAAATTAAGCCAACTTTATCGCCTTTAGTTAAAAATTGACTAACTTCATCATCAGCCATTTGGACATAACCACCAATTGGTATAGCTCTTAAACAAAATAGAGTATTTTTAAATTGATGTTTATAAATACAAGGACCCATTCCAATTGAAAATTCATGACATAAAATTCCAGCTTTTCTAGCAACTAGAAAATGCCCAAATTCATGAACTACAATAATTACGCCTATTATTAATATAAAAACTATTATTGAAACAAAAATAAGCCAAAAACCATTTAAGGCTAATATCATAAATTATCACCATACTTAGCTAATATTTCTTTTTTTATTCTCTTATCTAGTTCTAAAATATTATCTATATTATAAGAAATATTAGTATAATCTTTTTTTATGTAAGAAATAACAATTTCTTCTATTTCTAAAAATTTAATTTTGTCACTTAAAAACAAACTAACAGCCGCTTCATTTGCCGCATTTAAAACTGTTGGATATAATCCACCTTTTTCTCCACAATAATATGCAAAGGCTAATAAAGGAAATCTATCCTTTGATAATTCATTAAATGTTAAATTTAAATTGTTTAAATCTAATGGTTTAATGTTTTTAATCTTCAAATGCTTAGGATATGATAATGCATATAAAATTGGTATTCTCATATCAGCATGACCTAATAAAGCTTTTAAACTTAAATCAGAAAATAAAACTAGAGAATGAACTATACTTTCTTTATGCATTATCGTTTCAATTTTACTGTATGGCATATCAAAAAGATAATGTGCTTCTATAACTTCAAAACCTTTATTCATCATAGTTGCACTATCAATCGTAATCTTAGCTCCCATTTGCCAATTAGGATGTTTTAGGGCGTCTTCTTTGACGACGTTCACTAACTCGGCTCTTGATTTATCACGGAATGCCCCACCTGATGCTGTTATAATAAGCTTATTAACTTGCTTTTTATTTTCTCCTTTAAGGCATTGCCAAATTGCATTATGCTCGCTATCAATAGGGGTTAATTTCACGCCATATTCCTTAACTAAACTTTTGATCAAATCACCAGCCATAACTAATGTTTCTTTATTAGCTAAAGCAATATCCTTACGACATTTAATCGCCTCTATTGTAGGAACAAGCCCACTAGAACCAACTAAAGCATTTACTAAAATTGCTTTATTAGGACTTGATTTATATTTAGCGATTTCTAATAGGCCTTCATCACCATAAACTAATTTAGCATTTGTATTAATCCTAGTATTTTGATATCTTAAACAAACTATTTCAGGATTTGTTTTTTTAACTAATTCCTCAGCTATAACTAAATCATGTCCAACTGACATACCAACAACCCTAAACAATTTAGGATAATTAGAAATAATATCAATAGTTTGTCTACCTATTGAACCACTAGCACCTAATATATATAAATCGATCATTTTACCACCAGAAATTAGACCAATATGTTAAAACTTGGAATATACATAGCAGGAATACTGATGCCATTATAGCAGAGTCTAAGCGATCTAAAACCCCGCCATGACCTGGAAAACAATTACCAAAATCTTTAATCCCATAAGTTCTTTTCATTCTAGAAGCCACTAAATCACCTATTTGGCCAAATATAGAGGCCAAAATTGTCATTAAAATTATTATAACAACAATTAAAGTATATGATATTTTATCAACATTAACAATTATATCTAATATCGTATTTGTTTCATTCCCAAAGAAATCACCAAATATTTCACCATAAAACAAACCAAATATTATTGCTACAATAGATGCTATAATAGTTCCACCAAATGCACCTTCCCATGTCTTTTTAGGGCTAATAGTAGGAGCCATTTTATGTTTACCAAATAACATACCTGTAAAATAAGCGAAACAATCAGTTAATATAGTGATTATAAATAGATAAACAATATATCTAGTCCCTAAATATTTCAATGTTGTAATTGCCCCAAAACCAATACCTGTATACATGATAGTTGTTAAACTTTTACCAACATCAGAAGCATCATAACTATGACAAAATACCGTACAAGTAAATAAAACCAATAATATTAATATGGTAGTAGGTAAAAATTCTAATCTAATGTTAAACATTTCTAATGTTTTTTTCGGTATATTATCAAACTTTTGTTCAGTTAAGACAGCAAGATATATCAATAAAGAACAAACGATTGTTATAACTTTCATAACCCTGTTCATCTTTTTTTCTTTATCATACATCTTCAGCATTTCAAATGATCCTATTACAGTCAATAAAATCATTAATAATTGAAAGAGTACAAATAAATCTTCTACTAATAATAATGGTAAAAAAATAATCATCATTATTAGACCTGTTAAAGTTCTTTCTTTCATTTTATTTCTCCTTTAATCCACCAAATCTTCTATTCCGATTAGAATAAGAAATAATGGCTTTATCTAGCTCTATTTTATCAAAATCAGGCCACAATACATCAGTGAAATATAATTCAGCATATGCGATTTGCCACAACAAGAAATTTGATATTCTTTGTTCCCCACTTGTCCTAATCAAAAGGTCAACATCTGGTAAATCCTTTGTGTCTAAATAACTATTAATAAGATTTGTATCAATATCAGAAATTGTAATTTTATTATTAATAATATCATTTGCAATATTTTTAGTTGCTCTAATTAATTCATCACGCGAACCATAATCAAAACAAATATTCAAAATTAGACCTGTATGTTCTTTAGTTAAATCAATTATTTCATCCATCAAAGTATTTAATTTTTCACTTATATGATCACGTCTACCACTAAATATAACTCTTATATTACTTTTTTTGATTTTTTCTTTATAACGAGAAAAATATCTAATTGGTAATTTCATTAAATATGTTACTTCATCGCTAGGTCTAGACCAGTTTTCAGTTGAAAAACAATATATACTCATCACTTTAATACCAATTTCATCAGCATATTGAGCTATATTAGAAATATTATAAGCACCCTTACGATGGCCATAGACTCTAGGCATACCTCTTCTTTTTGCCCATCTTCCATTACCATCTAATATTATTGCTATATGGGTGGGAATATTTAAATTATTTTGCATATAGAGATCGAGTAGACCAGACTCGATTTTCACACCCTTTCTAGTGTATTTATCTACCGTTTCCTCATGCTACTTTCTTGCATGCGGGGCTTCATAAACTGTTAATACCATAAAGTAGATATAATTTCGGTCTTGTAAATTTTAATGACTCTAGAGTTCGTTAGAATTTTATTCTCGTGAGCCGACTCTTTGTCCTTTATGTCTTAATGCTCTTTAAAGAGCTTCGACAACAAATTTAGTAAAACTTTATAATGCTTTGAATTTATCAAATATGCCATTAGTATCTAACATTAAGCATAGAAACTATTTCTTTAAGACTTCCATGCATATTTTTTTAATCCATTTCTTAACATTTCTTTCTTTTGTTTTAATTTCTTTTCTTGTGATGAATTTTTTACCATTTATATGCGTAAATCCAAGAAAAACAAAAGTCTCTTTCGGACCTTTTATCTTCCCATTAGCAATATTCTACTCTTACTTTCTTCAAGCTCTAAGTCGTTCTATCTTTTAATATAGAATAAAACTTGTTAGCTTACTTATCATATTACAATAAAGCTACAAAGTCTATATATATCTAACGAGATAAAATTCTCCTAATAGTATATTTTGGATTTTCAAACCCAAAACCAAATATTTAGTACACAATATAAGTATACATTCGCTAAAACCGGTGGGTTAATCCTCCTTGTGGTATCAAACCCTAAGAAGGCAACTACAGTTTCACTTAACATTAACTCTTATGCTTCTTATTTGTTCTATATAACTAAAGGACTTTGTTATAGGATAAGAATCAAGCCTACTAAATTATGTGAAAAAACTAATGCACCACCTAGACAATTATATAATAAAATAGTTTATCTTTAAAGATATAAACTATCGTTTACATATTTTACCATAAATAAAAGAAAAAAGTATAGATTTTTTCTATACTATCCTTTCAAACCTCTAGATTGTCTTTCCATGTCTTCAACAACAATATCGTATATTTCTCCTAATGTACGACAATATTCTAATACTTTCCATGGCTCATTAGTGTGATAATGAATTTTAATTAATTCATCATCGCCTACTGCTAATAAACAATCTCCTTTAAAATTATTATTAAAATATTCTACGATTTCATTTTCATCTAAATCTTCACCCTCAATAAGTAATTGAGTGTCATATCTATATTCTAGCATAATATGCCTCCTTTTTTAAATTATCTCATTTTTTTACTTATTTTGCAAGAATTTAGAATAGAAAAATAAAATCCTTCTTGTATATTATATCATTTTTCGATATAATATGCGGGTGAGGTGAAAAAATGATAAGAAATAGATTAATACAATTAATATATCGGGTTATTTTTATTTCTCTTAGCTTTATTGGGATTTTAAACAGCTTTGGCCTACTAGGAGGAACAATCAATTTAGATTGTCTTGTTTATTATACTAATTTATCTAACTACTTATGTTTTGTTGTTATGTTAATTGTAGTTATAAGTACTTATAAACATATAAAAAATGGTGATTTAACAGGTAATAACACAATTATAAATAAGCTGAAGTTTTATTCAACTATCATTATTCTTGTGACTTTCTTAGTTTATAATGTTTTGTTAACAGACAATATGTTTGGCAAAGGATGGAATAATTTAGGAAATTTATTATTTCATATCTTACTTCCTTTAATGTTTGTTTTTGATCATATATTATTTGATAAACATCATTCACTAGCTTGGTATGATCCACTTTGTTCTACAATATTACCTTTAATATATGTTGCCTTTATATTAATAAGAGGAGCTTTGTTACCTGTTGATTTCAATGGAACTATCTATCCATATTTCTTTTTAAATGTTAATGAAATTGGAATTGGTATGGTTTGTTTGTGGGTTTTAGTACTTCTAGCAATCTTTATAATTATAGGTTATATCTTTTATTTATACGATAAAGTCGAAATAGTAAATAGAAAAATAGTCTTTAATATTAAAAATAAAAAGCAAGGTTGAGAATTCCTTGCTTTTTATTTTTATATCGCATAAATATAAAACATAAAATTAACGTTTTGAGAACTGACTTGCACGACGAGCCTTTTTAAGACCATATTTTTTACGTTCTTTAACACGAGAATCACGTGTAATTAAACCTGCAGGTTTAAGTGTTTGACGATAATCTGGATTTACTTCAAGTAAAGCTCTAGTAATACCATGACGGATAGCACCAGCTTGACCTGTTGTACCACCACCATAAACATTAACGATGATATCGAATTTATCAACATTTTCAGTTAATTCTAGTGGTTGTAATACGTCTAAACGTAAAGCAGCTGAAGGAATATATTCTTCAAATTGACGGCCGTTAATAGTAAATGCGCCTTTACCAGGTCTTAAAATGACTCTAGCAATAGAACTTTTACGACGTCCTGTACCTAAATATTGTACTAATTTTGCCATTTCTATTTCCTCCTTATGCCTTTACCTTTAATTCTTTTGGTTGTTGAGCTTGATGTGGATGATTACCATCAGCATAAACATATAAATGTTTACGTTGTACATCACCAAGTTTTGTATGAGGTAACATTCCTTTAATAGCGTATTCTACTATTCTAGTTGGGTATTTAGCCATTACCTCATTTGCAGTTAAAGTACGTAAGCCACCATTGTATTCAGAATGTGAACGATATAATTTATCAGTCCATTTTTTACCTGTTAATACAATTTTGTCAGCATTGATAACGATAACGTTATCACCACAATTTACATGTGGAGTATAAGTTGGTTTGTGTTTACCTCTTAATACGTTAGCACATGCAGTTGCTAAACGACCTAGAGTTAAACCTGTTGCATCTACAACATACCAGTCGTGTTTTACAGTTTTATCATTAGCCATATATGTTTTCATTTTTTGTCCTCCTTAATTTTCAATAATTATTAAGGGCTGTGGATATAATAAAAATGTACCGCATAGTATTCTACTATATTTAGAGAACAAATGCAAGTTTTATTTTGTAAAAACTAAGTCTATTCGCTTGACTTTTGATCGTTAAATTGCGCAAACAAATTACTTGTTGCATAACTAATTGGCAAACTAAAAGCCACACCTTGAGCTAAAGATGTAGAACCTAGCTTCTCATATATATTTGTCATTATATCATCTAATAAGTTTTTAGCTACTACAACGAGCAAAACTTCTTTTTCAGGATTAATCTCAATCCCATATAATTTCTTAGCTTCTGGCTTAACTGCACCACTACCACTTAAAATCGTGGCCCCTCTAGCTCCTAAGCTTTGTAATAAGCTTATTGCCTCTTCACTATAACCATTATTAACTATAATCATTAATAGTGCTAATTCTTTTTCCATGCTTTGCCTCCTAAATCTGCTAAAAATAAATAATTTTTTAATCCAATAATACTATCTAAATTTACACAAAATCCGATAGCATGCAATGCAAGTTGATTTATTTTGTCTTCAATTGCATCTAGACAATCTTTAGCTCTATCTTCACGAATAAAGCTAATTGTTACTATTCTTCTGCTTTCTCTTAAGCCTAACATAGCCAAAATCTCATTACTTGCAGACCCTTCCCCTAAAAAGCTTAAATGATAATTTACGCCATATTTTTCTATTAAATCTAAAATAACCGCATTTTTATTTGTGGGCATAATAGTAATTATGGCAACAAGTTTTTTCATATTATTATTCTTCTTACTTAATTTTGCCATAGCACACCTCAAAATTTAATTATTATTTCATCACTAGCTTGAATCATCTTTTCAACTTGGCGTTTCATTTTAATCTTATCTTTAATTAGAGCAAATAAACCAATAAGTTCTATTACTATTACTGGTGTAATTGAAACTAAAGACACAACCCCAAATCCAAGTCTTAAGGTTTCGCTATCTACACAACCAATTCCAGTGCATATACCAATCGCAAAAGGTAAAACAAAACCACTAGTTAGTGCACCTGCCGCAACCCCACCTGAATCAAAGGCTATCGCTACATATATTTTTGGAATAAAGAAACTCATTACTAAAGCTAAAACTAAAGCCGGAACTAAAATAAACATTATTTCAAATCCATAAACTATTCTTAGTACAGCTAACACTATTGAAAAACCAACCCCAATGATTAAACCAATTAACATTGTCGTCTTTTTTATAATACCATTAGTTATATCATTAACTTGCTTAACTAAAACATGGACTGCTGGCTCTGCAAAGACTGAAACAGCCCCAATAATAAAACTTATTATATATAATAAACTTTGATGGCAAGCTAATTCACCACCAAGTTTATAGGCGATAGGCATATATGCTAAATTAACAGCTGTTAAAAAGAAAGATAGGCCAAAAAATGAATATATTACCCCTATTCCTAATATTTCAAGTTTCTTTTTTGGTAATTTAATAAATATAAAATTAATTATCAAAAAGAAAACAACTATTAAAACTAAAGACAAGAAAACACTTTTTATAGCTGACCATAAATTATTTACTAAAGCTAAACCAAAATTAGTTCCTATTTCATATAATGATTTATCAAGTGTAAAATCACCATTATATTCAATAAAAATACCTAAAAAAAGCATAACTATAATTGACATTATACAAACAATACCAATTAAGCCAAATGACATATCCTTATCTGATTTTTTAGCTAAAACACTAGATATACCTATACAAACTGCCATCATAAATGGAACGGTTACAGGCCCAGTTGTAACACCACCTGAATCATAAATAAAACCTAGAAAATCACTACTACCTGTATAAATAACTAATGTTACTAAAGCAAAGGCTAAGCCATATAAAAATAGAAAAATTTGGGCTAAATTAACTTTATGTATAGCCCTAACAACGAGTAGTACAAAAGCTAAACCAACTCCAAAAGCTACTGAGATTGTAATTAGAAGTGGGCTTAATAAAGCTTTGATTTGGCTTCCTAAAATAGCTAAATTAGGTTCAGCTAAAGTTATAAAAAACCCTAAAGCAAAAGCAAAAAACACTAATATCCACATCTTGCCTTGCTTAGTGAGATAAGACCCACTTAATTTACCCATTGGAGTCATAGCTAAATCACTACCCATATTAAATAACGCTAACCCTAATGCCGCAAGTATGGTTGCGAAAGATAAAACTAATATTTCATAATTAGATAGATCTATATAGGGGGTGAAATTTAAAATTAGTATTATTAGATAAATCGGTAATATCGAAATAAAACCATCTTTAAGTTTAAGTAATAATTTAAGCATTTCATTTTCCTCCTTTTTTAAAAAATTGGCTAATTTTAATTATTAGCCAATTAAAAACTAAACAATTGATTTACGAGTATAGTTACCATATACTCTTTTAACAGGTTCAACAATGATAAAGCATCTTGGATCATGGGTTTTACAAATTCTTATTGCCTTATCTAATTCATAAGCTGAAATAACCATAATTAAATCTGATTTGTGTTGATGAGAATATGCGCCTTCTACAGGTATGATTGTACATCCTCTATGCATACCTAATAAATCCTTTAGCATTTCATCATCAACATTACTAGAAATTATATTTAATTTAACATAATTATATGCCGTATGAATTTTATCAATACAAATACTAGTAATAATAATTCTTATTGTAGTATAAAAAGCTATTGGCCAAGAATTTGAAACAAAAACACCACCAACAATAGCAATTAAAACATTGGCTATCATCGTGAAAACGCCAATTGAAATGTTTCTTTCAATAGCTAAAACTTGACCTAAAATATCAAGTCCCCCTGTTGATGTACCAAATCTTAAAGCAACACCACAAGCAACACCTGTTAAGATTGCTCCTATAATACCATAAGTTAATTGATTCTCAGTTGGATCTAATTTAAACGCATCAATAACTGGTTCAACAGGAATTATATCTAAAGTACAAATGGTTTGAACTAAAACAGAAATTAAGCTAAATATTGCAAATCTTTTAGAAACCTTACGCCATCCATAGATGAATAATGGGACATTAAAAATTAAAGTATAAACACCTAGAGGAATATTAGCTAATGGATCAAGTAATTTTTTTACTATTTGACAAAATCCAGTTATTCCAGCTGAATAAATTCCTGCCGGTTCTAAAAACCATATTAAGCCTAAACAATATAAAACAGATGTAAAAACGACAATAGCAACTCTAAATGCATCATCTAAATATTTATTATGTTCCATATTAACTTATTTTTTCTCCTGCTTCTCCAGTTGGGATTTCTACTAATTTTGCTTTTTCACCGGCACAACATATCATACCTTCAGATAGTATACCTCTTAATTTAACAGGTTTTAAATTTTTAACAACTGCTACTTTTTTACCGATTAAATCTTTTTCTTCATAATATTCTCTTATTCCTGAAACTATTTGTCTAATTTCAGAGCCAATATTGACTTTTAAAACCATTAGCTTTTTAGCATCAGGATGAGGTTTAGCTTCAAGAATTTGACCTACAACTAATTCTACTTTATCGAAATCAGCAATTGAAATTAAATCTTTTTTCTCTTCTACAACTTCAACTTTTGCCTCTTTTGCTAAAACTATATCTAAAACATCTTTATTAACATCTAAACGTTTAAATAAAACTTCACTATCAGATACCGTGTAATTGATATCAACCCCATATTCTAAATCAGAATAAGTTGTTTTATTGGTGTTAATATATTTATACACCTTATTAGCTGTATCAGGCATAATATTTTCAAGCATTATAGATGAAATTCTAATCATTTCAAGTAAAGTATATAATACTTCTTTTAATTCATCTTGTTTTAATTCATCTTTTGCTAAAGCCCATGGTGCTGTATCATCAATATATTTGTTAGCCTTTCTAAGTAAACTAAATACATCATCGATTGCTAAGCTAATTTTTAATTCTTCCATATGTTTAAAATAAGCTTCTTTAGCTATAAGACAATCATTAATTAAAGTCTTAGTTAAATCTAATTTAGGTTCTATTTTATTCAAGCTTCCACCAAAATATTTTTTAGTCATGGCAATAGTTCTATTTACTAAATTTCCATACACATTAGCTAAATCAGTATTATTTCTTTCACAAACTAATTCATAAGTAATATTTCCATCTTGAGCAAAAGGTATTTCATGTAAAACATAATATCTAACAGCATCTACCCCAAAAATATTAACTAAATCGTCAGTATAAATTACATTACCTTTTGATTTAGACATTTTACCATGATTCATTAAAATCCATGGATGACCAAAGACTTTCTTTGGTAAAGGTAAATCTAATGCCATTAAAATAATTGGCCAATAAATGGTGTGAAATCTTAAAATATCCTTCCCAATTAAATGAATATCACAAGGCCAATATTTAGTAAAATCAGCTGTATTATCTTCATTTACATGGTAACCAATACCCGTAATATAGTTCATTAAAGCATCAATCCAAACATAAATAACATGTTTAGGATCACTTGGAACTTTAACTCCCCATGAATATGATGTCCTTGAAACACATAAATCTGGAAGTGGATCTTTTAAAAAGTTGTTAAGCATTTCGTTTTTACGCGATTCTGGTTCAATAAAGTCTTTGTGTTCTTTTATATAATTAACTAATTTTTCTTGATATGGCGCTAATTTTAAGAAATATGCTTCTTCTTTTTCTTTTCTTACCTTAGCTCCACAATCCGGACAACAGCCATCAACTAAGTCTTTTTCAGTATAAAAAGATTCACAAGCTACACAATACCAACCTTCGTATGTGCCTTTATAAATATCGCCTTTTTTTAGTAATTTTTCAAAAGCTTCTGCAACTTCTTTTTCATGGGCTTTATCAGTAGTTCTTATAAATTTATCATACTCTACATTTACTAATTTATAAGTTTCTTTTATCGAATTTGCAACATCGTCTACCCATTTTTGGGGTTCAACTTTATTTTCCTTTGCTTTTTCTTCTATTTTTTGACCATGTTCATCAGTTCCAGTTTGAAAATAGACATCATAACCTTGTTTTCTTTTAAATCTACAAATACTATCAGCAAGTATAGCTTCATAAACATTACCAATATGTGGTTTTGATGATGTATAAGCTATAGCTGTAGACAAATAAAATGGTTTTTTCATTCTAAAATCTCCAATCAATTTACATTCACTATATTTTACTTTTTTTTATTAATATTTACAATAAAAAACAGAGTAATTTTAATTACACTGTCTTATTATTAGTTTTATTTTGATTTATAAGCAATATAATCTTTATATAGTTCTTTTTTATCAATATTTAACATTGCCGCAACTTCTTTGATTGCCGCATTGGCCTTAAGTCCTAATTTAATTTGTTCTTCAATTAAGCTAAATTTATCAGCTGTTATTCTTTCTTCTTGATAGCCCTTAATAATTAAGACCATTTCTCCTTTTAAATTAGCACATTCTTTTAATAATGAACTAACTTTTAAATAATAATGTTCTTCAAATTTTTTAGTTAATTCTCTAGCTAAATAACAATCTCTATCACCAAGTACCTTAAGAATAGATTCTAAAGTATCCCTAAGTCGGTGCGGGGCTTCATAAAATATTAAGCTTGCTTTCTGATATTTTAATTCTTGTAATTCTTTTTCTCTTTCTGTTTGTTTAGGCTTTAAAAAGCCATAAAAAAGAAAAGGAAATGGCATATTAGAAGTCATAAAAGCACTAGTAAAGGCACTAGGACCAGGTATTGTGGTAACAGCTATATCATTTATTAAACATTCTTCTACTAGTTTAAAACCAGGATCAGAAATAATAGGATTACCAGCATCAGATATTAATGCCACGTTATGTCCGGCTTTAATATATTCAACTATAGCTTTTGCTTTACTTTCTTCATTAAAATTATGATAACTTTCTAATGGTGTAGATATATCATAATGTCTAAGTAAGACACTAGAAGTTCTAGTATCTTCACAATATATTTTACTAACTTCTCTTAAAATGCGTAAAGCCCTAAGGCTTATATCTTCTAAATTACCGATTGGCGTACCTACAAGATATAAAATAGGGCTGTTTGTAAAACTTCTTTTATTCATTATTCTTTAACAATTCTGCTTGCTCTTTCTCGTAAGTCTCTTTCCGCATATACGATAGAAATTAAATCTCTTCTCTTTTCAGCTGAAATATTAAACTTATTTTGAATGCCTTCTAAGAATAACAACTCAGAAGTATTATATAGGTCATCTTCCATAGAAATAGTAACTAAATTTAAATAAACAACATTTTTAACTACTGAATTAGCATTAACAAAGAAGTCAATTGTTTCTTCTATTGATTCAGATTTTTGGAACGTGTATTCTTGACGAACATCTTCAACTTCAGCAAACATCTTATTTAAAATTCTTTTTTCAATAACAGTAGGTTCACCATCTATATCCGCCATATAAATAGCTAAATCTAAGAATTTTAATTTTTCCTTTCTGTTTAAATAACTTAAAAACATATCTATTCCTCCATTTCACAATTATATATTTTTAAAGTTTCTAAAGTCCAATTATTATCATTATCATAAATGTATAAAGGGTCTAAAATTTTTAAAGATCCCGGATTGGCATTTTTCACAGCTTCGATTAATAAATGATTACAACTAGCACCAAATTTAGGATAAATAAATCGCATTCTTTTAGGCTCTAAATTATATTTATTTAATAATATAATAATTTCGTTTAAGCGATCTGGTCGATGAATTAACGCGAATACGCCACGACTATTTAATAATAAACTTGCTTCTTTAATCACATCTTCTAAAGTAGCCTTAACTTCATGTCTAGCGATCATCTTGCGTTCATCAGGATTCATATTATAAGAACCAACCTTATAAAACGGGGGATTACAAACAACAACATCCACTACCCCAAGACCAATTTGTTGATTAATACCTTTTAAATCAGCATTAATCAATTCGATTTGATCTTCCTTATTATTAATTTTAACACTTTTTTGTGCTAAATTAAAGGAATAATTTTGAATCTCTACACCTATTATCTTAGCTTTTGTTCTTAAACTTAGATAAAGGGGAATTGGACAATTTCCTGTGCCTAAATCAACAATTAATTTAGTACGCTTAGGCAAGTTAACAAAATTAGCTAATAAAATTGAATCAAGTGAAAAATTAAATATTTCTGGATCTTGATAAATTTTAAGTAAAGGACGACCTAATAGTTCATTAATTATTTCCATTTGCCATATCCTTTAGATCATCAATAGTCAAGAAACCAAACTTGTCAACTTCATTTAAGTACTTAACTTTTAATGTTCGATTAAGAGGATCACTTGTTAACACTTTAGCTTCTCCTTCTGGTGTGTTTATTAAATCACCTGGATTAGGAAAGTTCTTTCTTAGCTCTTTATAATTTTCATCCTCATAAGCTATACAGCATAAAAGTTTACCACAATTTCCACTTATTTTAGTTGGATTCAATGCTAAATTTTGATTTTTAGCCATTTTAACTGTGATTGTATCAAATTCTGTTATAAAACTATGACAACATAAAACTAATCCGCATGGACCAACTCCACCAAAAACTTTAGTTCCATCTCTTGAACCAACTTGACGAAGTTCAATTCGCAAATGATATATTTCTGCTAAATTTCTAACTAATTCTCTAAAATCTATTCTACCTTCAGCTTCAAAATAAATAATTAATTTTAAATGATCTAAAGTGAATTCAGCCTCTAGAACCTTCATATCTAAAGATAGACGCTTAACTTCTTTTTTTGTTGTTTCAATAACTTCTAAAGCATCAACCTTGTTTTGTTCATATATTTCTAAATCAGCCTTTGTAGCAATCCTTAATAATGGTTTTATTTCTAAACTTGTATTATCTATTTCGATTAATGGTCCAACAATATGACCAAGCTCTTGACCCCTTATTGTTTCTACAACTACAGCCATATTTTCTTTTACATCCAAGTTGTTAGGATTAAAATAATATCTTTTGCCTACCTTTTTAAAGGCTACTTGGCATACCTTCATCTTATCACCTACTAAAAAAATGAAATTATTAATTCATGTAATATATTTTTCTCTAAAACATTATATTTAATTTTAGTCTCAATGGCTAAAAGTAGAGAAAATCTTTTTTCTAAAACTTCATTACTCGTGTTTTGTTTTAGTGTAACTATTTTATCATAAATAATACTTGAAAGCAATTTATGACTTGTTAGAGTTTCATGATAAAAAACGATTAATATGTTTAAAAAATAAATTAATTGTTGTTTCGTTAATTCTCGATATTTAAAATAGAATAGAACACTATCTTTATTATTATCAACCTTAATAAAATCATAAAACATCTCTTTAACAAAAATAAAATCAGAGCTTTGATAAATTTCTTTACAAGTATTAACATTTTTAGCTATGCTAGCTAAAATAAAGGCATCATCAATATTATATTTTGTACGTAACTGCTCATTTATTTGTTCAAAAGATTTTGGCATAAATCTAATTAAACCACAACGAGATTTAATCGTTGTTAAAACATTATTTAAATCATAAGCTATTAATATGCCATATACTTCATCTTTATACGTTGGTTCTTCTATAAATTTGAGTAAGCTATTTTGGGCCGCAACTGAAGCAGTATCTATACCATCAATAATATAAACACGGGGTCCACTAACTAAGCTTGTCATACTAAACTCGTTTTCTAAATCGTTTATTTGTTCTTTTGTGATCATTGTTTTGTCACTAGCTATAGATATATGTTTAACATTTAAATGATTATCATTTAAAATGGTCTTACAAATATTACATTCTAAGCAACCACAATATAATGATGCAGCAAAAAACCTAGCCTCATCTAACATTGTTTTTTTATCGCCACCATAAAATAAATAGACATGTAATAATCTGTTGTTTTCTTTAGCTCGACTAAGTTCTAAGCTAACTCTATTATCTAAATCTAGTTGCATAACTTCTCCCGATAAGAATCAATTAATTTTATACTTTGAGCTAATAAATCTTCTTTATTTAGTGTACCATCTAAACTTTTAATTCTATTAGGATAAAGATCTACAAGTTTTTGATAACCTTCATAGACCATTTGATGAAAATTAATGCTTTCAGCATCCAAACGATTCACTTTGTCTGGTCTTTGGCTCATCCTTTTTAAAGCAACATCCGGTTTTATATCGATTAATAAAGTCAAGTCTGGTAAGTAATCTAAAACAAACTTATTAGCTTCTAAAACTAATGGAAAACCTAACTTTCGTGCATACCCTTGATAAGCTAAAGATGAATCTAAAAACCGATCACATAAAATGATGGTACCATCGTTTAATGCTGGCAATATTTTTTCTTCAACATGCTGAATTCGACTTGCCGCATATAACAAAGCTTCACATTTAGCAGTCATCGCAACATTATTGTTATCTAAAATAATATTTCTAATTTGTTCAGCAATTGGCGTGCCACCAGGTTCACGAGTAATCAAAACTTTTTGGCCTAGGTCTTCATAATATTTAGCTAAGTTTTTAATTAATGTGGTTTTACCACTACATTCTCCGCCTTCAAAAGTTATAAACAAACCTCTCACTATAATCACCTACATCTTTCACGCTTATTAATTATACTAAATTTCATTACATTTTTAAATCATTTCTTTATCATCACCTGAAACTATTAAATTAGGTGTGCGGTTTAAATAATAATTAGCATATAAGCGATAACCACCTGCTAAATTGTAACATGAAAAACCGCTATTAGCTAAAATTCGACAAGCTAAGTAACTTCTTAATGCACTTTGACACATGACATATATATTTTTATTCTTATCTAGTTTAGCTAAATTAGCTCGTAAATTATCTAATGGGATATTTATATATTCTTTTATATGTCCTAAATTATATTCATCATTAGTTCTAACATCTAAAAAAATACCTGCCTTTTTCGCAATTAAGTCATTTACCATAAATATATCATATTGTTTGACTAAACCTAATTTTAAATTACTAGCTATATAACTAGCCATATTTATCGGTGCCTTAGCACTATTAAATGGCGGTGCATAAGCAAAATCAACATTTTCTAATTCTAATAAGCTAGTTTTAGAATAAATAGCTAATGCTAAAATGTCTATTGTTTTATCTACACCACTATTGCCAATAACTTGAGCACCTAAAATATTATATTCATCAGAATATAATATTTTAATAGTTAAGGCATGACTACCAGGATAATAAGAGGCGTGATCATTAGGTGATAGGTAAATTTTATTATATTTTATGTTTAATTTTTGTAATTTCTTTTCATTTAAACCAACAAAAGCGCAGTTTAAATTAAATAATTTAATAATCGAACTTCCAATACTTCCTAAATATTTTTGTTTATAGCCACAAATATTATTAGCTACTATTCTAGCCTGTTTGTTTGCCGGACCTGCTAAATTAGCTAAATATAATTGATTATCGATTATATTTTTAGCTAAAATAGCATCACCGCAAGCATATATATCTTGGTTGCTAGTTTGAAGATATTCATTAACTAAAATTCCACCATTTTTACTGACATCTAAACCTGAAGAACTTGCTAAAGAGTCGTTAGGTCTAACACCTAAAGCAAAAATAACCATATCTGTTGTAAAAGATTCATTTTCTAAATTAACTCTGATTTTGCCATCATTTTTTTCTAAAGACACCATACTAGCATTAAGTTTTACCAAAACTCCGTTATTAATTAATTCATGCTCTAAAAAAGCAGACATTTCTTTATCAATAGGACCTAAAACCTGATCAAGACGTTCGACAAGAACGACCTCCTTGCCTAAATGAACTAGATTTTCAGCAACCTCTAGACCGATAAAACCTGCTCCTACTACAACAACTTGGTTTGCATTTTTTAAGACAGCAGATAAATTATAAGTGTCTTCTATGTTTTTTAACGTATACGCCAATTCCTTGCCTTTTATGTTTGGGATTAAGGCATTAGCACCTGGTGCTAAAAGTAACTTATCATATTTATCTTTAAATACTTGGCCATTTATTAAATTTTTTACTAATACTTCTTTATTTTTTTGGTCTATATTTAAAACTTCATGATTAACATTAACATCTACATTAAATCTTTCTTTAAAACTCTTAGGACTTTGCAAAGTTAATTTATTTTTATCAGTTATTACTCCACCTAAATAATAAGGCAAGCCACAATTAGCATATGAAACATAATTTGTTCTTTCATATATTACAATTTCTATATCTTCATTAAGTCTTCTTAATCTAGTAGCACAAGTAGCTCCACCTGCTACACCACCAACAATAATCACTCTCATTTTATGCCTCCTTATTTAATTTTTTCTCTATATCTATAATAACATAAAACCGAAAAAAAAGAAGCTGATTAGCTTCTTAAATCATTTCTAATTTTATTAACATATAAACAACGCATAGCATTAATAATACATAAACAAGCCACTCCGACATCAGCAAAAATTGCAAGCCACATATTAGCATAACCTAATGCTCCTAATACTAAAACCACTAATTTTATAGCAATAGCAAATATAATATTTTCATATACTATCTTCATTATTTTTTTAGCTAACTTTATCACAAGAGGAATCTTAATAATATCATCATCCATTAAAATGACATCAGCTGCCTCAATAGCGGCATCACTTCCTAATGCTCCCATGGCTATTCCTATATCTGCTCGCATTAGTACAGGCGCATCGTTTATACCATCACCACAATAAGCTAATACACCGTCATCTTTTTTTAGCTCTGATTCAATAGCTTTAACTTTATCTTGCGGTAAAAGTTCAGCATATACATTATCAATACCGATAGTTTTAGCTACTTCAGCAGCTATTTCTTTATTGTCACCAGTCAAAATAGTCGTATTGTCTATTTTTAAATCTTTTAATTGCTTAATAAGTGGTATAACCTCTGGCTTAATTTCATCAACTATAATTATATAGCCTAAATATTTTGTCTTAGTTGCAACATATATTATTGTTCCGATATCTTTTACTTCTGTAAAATCTATTTTATTTTCTCCTAATAATTTAGCATTGCCAACTAAATATGATTCATTCTTTAATACTAGCTCTATGCCTTTACCCGCTATTTCTATAACATTTGTAATCAGGCTTTTATCAATTTCTTTTTTATAATATTCCTTAATTGAGATAGCTATTGGATGATTAGAATAATATTCTGCATAAGCGGCATAATATAATACATCATCTTTATTAGCATTGATGCCTACAACTTTACTTACAGCAAAATTACCTTTAGTTAAAGTACCAGTTTTATCAAAAGCTATTCTTTTAATTTTTGCTATTTTTTCGATATAACTAGACCCTTTAATTAATATACCTAATTTTGCTGCTCCTCCTATACCACCAAAAAAAGATAATGGTACCGATATTACTAAAGCACAAGGACATGAAATAACTAAAAACGAACACGCTCTATATATATAATCAGCAAAAACATTAATATTTTTAGTTATCATAATAATACTAGGTGGTAATATAGCTAATAATATAGCTGCAAGTACTACAACAGGGGTGTAATACTTTGCGAATTTAGAAATAAAGTTTTCTGTCTTAGCTTTTTTATCGCTAGCATTTTCAACTAATTCTAAAATTTTAGCAACTGTTGATTCAGCATACGGTTTATCAACTACAATTTTTAACAAGCCATCTTGATTTACTGAACCTGATAAAACCTCATCGCCTATCGTAACTGATCTTAATTTAGTTTCTCCTGTTAAACTAGCAGTATCTAAATTACTACTCCCATCAATAACACAACCATCAAGTGGTATTTTTTCACCAGGCTTTACGACAATGGTTTCTCCTACTTTTACTTCTTCCGGATCTACATTAACAATTTCGTTATCTTTTAAAAGCCTTGCATATTCTGGTCTTAAATCCATTAGACTTGTAATCGAACCTCTAGAACGATTAACTGCATAATCTTGAAAAGCTTCTCCTACTTGATATAAAACCATAACCATGACTGCTTCTTCAAATTGTCTTGTAGCAAAAGCACCAATAGTTGCGATAATCATTAGAAAGTTTTCATCAAAAATTTCACCATGACTAATATTTTTAATTGCTTTCCATAATATATCATATCCACTAATAAAATAGGCAACCAAGCAAATTAGAAGTTCAATATACCATTCTATTCCCATTGTTTTAGCTAATATTATATCTACAATAAATATAACAAAAGCTATTATAGCTCTTATAATTCTATTTTTAATCTTGTCCATATTTTAATCACCTTACATTTAGATGACTCACATATTTAATTTAAAAAAATTAAATCTGGTTCAAATTTTTTACAAGTTTTAATAACACTATCTAACACTTCATTAGAATTTAAATCACTTATGTCAAGAGTTATTTTTTGCATCATAAAACTAACTTTGCATTCATTAACTCCGCTTAATTTATTTAATTTTTCTTCTAATTTTCTAGCACAATTAGCGCAATCTAAATTTTTGATTTTGTATACTTTTTTCATAATAGCCTCCTTAATAATTGAACAATCATTCAATTAATCTAACATTATTATAGTTGAACAACTGTTCAATTGTCAATATATTTTTGCAATTTTTTGTTTTTTTGCGTATAATATAAATAGAAAGAAGGTATATTATGAATTGTCCTAATTGTGGTGGAGATGAATTACACTTAGATAGAATAAATTTAGCTAAAGAAAACATGCCTATTGAAAATGATATTATATCTTTAGCTGATTTTTATAAAGTTATGGGAGATGCTACTAGAATTAAATTATTGATCGCTCTAGAAAGCGGACCTTTATGTGTTTCTGATTTGTCATGTTGCCTAAATATGACTTTATCAGCTGTATCACATCAATTAAAAACTTTAAAAACAGCTAAATTAGTAAGGGCTAATAAAGTTGGTAAAATTGTCTATTATGAACTTGATGATGATCATATTAAAAAAATATTAGATATGGGTATTGAACATATCTTAGAAAAAAATTAGCTCCCCCTGGGAGTTTTTTTATCCTAAAGCAATATCAAGTATCATCATTAATACAAAGCCTACCATCAAGCTTATAGTTGCCAAATTAGAATGTTTACCATTTTGACTTTCTGGTATTAATTCTTCAACCACTACATATATCATAGCCCTGCGGCAAAGCTTAAAAAGTAAGGTAATAAACTATTTAAATAATTAACAAGGAAAAACATTAAAATAGCACTAATCGGTTCAACTATTCCTGATATAAAACCATATAAAAAACTTTTTAACTTGTTATTATTATTAGCATATATTGGTAATGAAACAATTGTTCCTTCTGGGAAATTTTGAATAGCTATACCAATAACTAAAGATAATAAAGCAAGAAAACTTATTTTAGAATCATTAATAAAACCAGCTAGCATCGCTCCTACTGCCATACCTTCAGGAATATTATGTAATGTTACACTAAAAAATAATAATTTATCTTTTTTTAAATTGGTTTTAATTCCTTCTGCTTTATCATCTAGATGAATATGAGGAACTAAACTATCAAAAATTAATAAAAAAAACATACCAGCTGTAAAACCTATAGCTGCAGGTATCCAACTGTTTGTTATATTCATTTCCTTAGCTTGTTCAATTGCAGGTAATATTAAAGAAAAAATAGCTGCTGCAATCATAACCCCGGCTGAAAAACCAATTAAAATTTTTTTAACCTTTTCATTTATATCTTTTTTTAAAATAAATACAACGGCTGAACCAAGTGTAGTTCCTAAAAGTGGTATTAATACAAAAATTAAATTTTTCATTTTCTCACCTCTTTAGTTAGCAATGGCTAACTGGAATGTTTTTAAAAACGTGCCTTAGCACGCTTTTAATTTTAATAATTTTCAGCTCTAACTTCAAAGAAACTTTGAGGATGGTTACAAACAGGACATACACCTGGAGCTTTTTTACCCATTACTAAATGACCACAATTACGACATTCCCAAAGAGTTTCTTCTGATTTAGCAAATACTTCATCTAAATTAATGTTAGATAATAATTTTTTATATCTTTCTTCATGAGCTTTTTCAATAGCTGCTACAGCTCTAAATTGATATGCTAGTTTTGTGAAACCTTCTTCTTCAGCTTCTTTTGCAAAACGATCATACATATCAGTCCATTCATAATTTTCACCAGCAGCTGCTGCAGCTAAATTAGCAGGAGTATCGCCTAATTCTTCTAAAGCTTTAAACCAAAGTTTAGCATGTTCCATTTCATTTTGAGCTGTTTTTTCAAAAATAGCTGCGATTTGTTCATATCCTTCTTTTCTAGCTACTGAAGCAAAATAAGTGTATTTGTTTCTAGCTTGTGATTCACCAGCAAATGCTTCTCTTAAATTTTTTTCTGTTTTTGAACCTTTTAATTCCATTTTTATATCACCTTTCTTATTTTTTATATTAGTCAAATAGCGCTAATATTTCTACCTTGATTATATAATATTTAAAATATTAAAACAAGACAAATGCTTTTAAGTTTATTAAATACTTTTAAAAAAAATAATTTATGCTATTATAAATATAGGAGGAACTTTTAAATATGGATATTTTTATAAACATTTTATTACTTATAGTCGGTATGGCCTTGCTTGTCAAAGGTGCTGATTTCTTTGTCGATGGAGCTAGTGATGTTGCTAAAAAGCTTGGAATTCCAAGTTTAATTATCGGTTTAACTCTAGTTTCTATTGGAACAAGCTTACCTGAAGCATCAGTTAGTATAAATGCCGCTATAACAAATAGTTCAGATCTTTCATTTGGTAATGTCGTAGGATCAAACATATTTAATTCACTATTTATTATTGGTATTTGTTCACTTATTTTACCAACTCTAGTATCTAAGGATATAATGCGCTTTGATATACCTATTTTGTTTATTGTTATGGCTGTTTTAGCATTATTTAGTTATATAATTACTCCATTTACAATTGACAGATGGGAAGCAGCTATTTTATTTATTATGTTTATTTGTTATATTGCTTTAGCAATTTTTAGAGCCTTAAAACAAAGAAAAAACGATTTAGTATTAGATGTTGATGAACCTAAAGAAGAAAATAAAAAAGAAAGAAAAACCTGGTTAAGTATTATATTTACAGTCCTTGGTTTAGCAGGTGTTGTAGGTGGTGGAATTCTTACAGTTGATGCCGCAAAAGAACTTGCGTTAGAATTTGGTATGAGCGAGCTTTTAGTTGGTCTTACTATTGTAGCAGTAGGTACTAGTCTACCAGAACTTGTAACGAGTTTAGTTGCTTCAAGAAAAGGTGAAAATGACATTGCAGTTGGTAATGTTATCGGTTCTAATATTTTTAATATAATATTTATCTTAGGATTTAGTGGGATGATTAATCCGTTATCTTTAAATCATAATAGCTATATTGATTTAATTTTTATGGTTGTCGCTATATTATTAATATTTATATTTGCTTTTAAAAAAGCTAAAGTTAATCGTGTTGAAGGTCTCATTTTAATTATAATTTATATTTTATATTTAACCTATACAATTTTAAGAGATACTGGAATACTTTTAATTTAAACATCTAATAAAATATACCCCATAAGTTAGGCTAGTAAAAAAACACTAGCATGGCTTATGGGGTATTGTTATAACTAATCCTGCTTTTTATTTTCAAAAGCTGTAGCAACATCACATAAATATTTAGTTATTGGCAAATGTTGAGGACACATTTTTTCACATTGCTTACAATTAATACAATCAGAAGCCAAACCATGATTAGCTGATAGCTTTTCATATTCTGGTTTAAACGAATTATATGATCTACCCATATGACTTCGCGCTTTGTTATATATTTTAAAATAATCGGGTATACAAATATGTTTTGGGCACTTTTCCGTACAATAATTGCATGCTGTACACGCTATTTTATTAGCCTCATTTATTATGTTTACAAGTCCTAGTAGCATAGTAAATTCTTGATTCTTTAACGGAACAAATTCTTTCATATAGCTCATATTATCTTGTAATTGAGCCATATTTGACATACCTGATAATACAACCATTACATCATCTAAACTAGCAGCAAACCTAATAGCATAACTTGGAATGGATTTAGTGTTGTCATATTCTTTTAAGACTTTATTTGCTTCTTCTGGCAAATTAGCTAAAGCTCCACCTTTGACCGGTTCCATTATTATTATTTTTTTACCATATTTACGTACCGTTTCATAACAAAGTCTTGATTCAACATTAGGGTTTTCCCAATCTATATAATTTATTTGTAATTGAACGAATTCAATATCACTATGATGTTTTTCTAATATCTTAGCTAAATCTTTAGCTAAACCATGAAATGAAAAACCTAAATGCTTGATCTTTCCTTCTTTTACCATTTCTTTACAAAAGGCAAATGAATTATATTTTTCCACTTTTTCGTAGTTATCAATATTTAAATTATGTAATAAATAGTAATCAAAATAATCAACACCACATTTTTCTAGTTGTTCATTAAAAAATTTAGTATTATCTTCTTTACAAGTTAAAAACATACTTGGTAATTTACTAGCTAAAGTATATTCATCTCTTTTATGTCTAGCTACTAAACAACGTTTAACAACTCTTTCGCTTTCATGATTATGATACATATAAGCTGTATCAAAATAAGTAAAGCCATTAGCGATAAACGCATCAACCATTTCGCATACTTGTTTTTCATCAACACTAGTTTGATCAAGGTCATTCAATAATGGTAAACGCATCATACCAAAACCTAATTTTTTCATTTTTTACCTCCAATTTCATAATCTAATATTAATTCATATCCTTCTTTAAAAGGATTAAATCCCCCAGTAATCTTAAAAGCATTCTTTAAGAAAAACATTTTCCCATTTTCTTCAGAGAGACATGATGTCATTATGTTTTCAAATTTCTTATTTTGCATTTCTTTTATAAAAAAATTTAAAAGTTCTTTGCCGTATCCTTTATTTCTATAAATGTCTCTTATATAAAACATATTAATAAACGGGATCCTATTCCAAAATAAACTATATCTTAAAAAGCCTATAAATTCTTTTTCAACTATTATATAAACCAAATTATTTTTAACATCTGCTTCTATATCATAAACTTCATAATCATATTGTTTAATAAATTTTAAATCATCTACATTTGCCAATCTAATCATTATATTTATACTCCTTTAATTAATTATAACATAAAAAGGTAAAAACTTTTCTAATATTTTAATAAAACGTTTATATGGCAATAAAAAAGTGTTGGTACCGTTATATAGTGTCAACACTTTAATTACTATCTTACAAATTCTTCACCATTAAAATGATAATTATAAACTGAACTTTCTACAGCAAATTCTTCATTGCTTACCCAAGTAACTGATAAATCAGATAAATTATATAAACATGACCAAACTGTAGTACCATTACCATCTGAAACACCATTTACTTTATCCCAATTTCTTCTACCAACACGTTCTAAAACAGCCATTGCTTCTTCTATAGTAATAATACCTTTAGTATTAGAGCCATCTGAGTTAATCATTTTTTCAATTTCTAAATAACGATCTAACCCGCCTTTATTTTCATCGCTCTTATAATATGAAGGTGTTACTAAGAAATTAGTAATGTATTGAAATTCATTATTTGCTTCATTAGATTCAGTAAGCATATCATCTTTATCATTATAATATACTTTTAATTCACGAGCACTTCCATCATTATCATTAAATTCATCACCATTAATCGGTACCCATTCTAAAATAGCACTTCTACCAAATCTATCAGCAACCATATAATGGAATGATGTAGATGCACTATCATGTAAATCAAAACTTTTAGCTATTTCTACAGCTTCATCAACTGAATCAGCATAATCTAAAATAGTTCTTAACATTGTAGTTGATGTTAAATCAGGACGATCAGTTTGTTGATTTGTACTAACATTCTTTTCGTCTACATTACCTTGATATGACATGTATATACCACAAGATACACCTGCATCGTTAATACCATCAAGTGGGGCGTATGGGGCTGCTAAACATAATAAATTATTTAAAATACTTTCTAAATATACTCCATCTGTGATACCTAAGAATTGTAAATCAACACTAGAAATTGTTGCATGTCTAGAGCCGAAGTTAGCAAAAGTAGCGTCAGATGCTTTAGTTTTAACAATCATGCCAGTAGTTTTAGTAAAATCATAATTGCGTCCAAATAATCTTTTACCATCTGGTGTAACCGCAGTAAATGATGAACAACCAATTGTAGGTGCTTTTATAGTGATAGGAATTATTCCTTTAGTCATATTGTCAACGATATGATCAATTAATTCTTGATCATTGCTTGCTCCACCATTTTCTAAAAAATCTAAGAAATAATAATCTCCAACCATGTCCATTTCATAAACTGGTCCAGAATTATTATCTTCTTTAGCTTCAACTAGTAAATTAATTGAAAAAACACTTCTTATTTCTTTGTTCCAAACGCTAAATATTACAATTCCTAAAATTAAAATTATACCTAAAATTGTTGATAATGTTATAATAGTTATTTTCTTCCATAATTTCATTTTTTTCTTTTCTTGCATATAATCATACCTCTCTTTTTATAACGTGTTTGATTATATCAATTTTTGATATAAAGTCAAGAAAAAAATAAAATATAATTATTTACGATTATCACGAATAAGAACCAAAAATAAAGAAAATATGTTAGCTAAGCCTAAAATAACTAAACAAAACGCATGAAGTTTTTTCTTTTTAAGCATATTTATAGGGATGATTATTAAACTTATAATGTCAAAAATAGCAGAAATTCCATATAAAAAGCAAAACATAAAAATTGGGAAAAATAGTAATAATACCACTATATAATACTTAGAATTAGCAGCAACTAATCCGACTTTATATAAAATTATAGCTATTAATAAAATGAATATTTTACTAACTAAAGAAAAAAATAAAGATAAGATTACAGCAATTGATATAGGTTTATAGTTTTTCTTTATATAATATTTTTCATCAATAAGACAACCACAATTAGGACAAATATAGGTTGATTTTTCTAAATGATTTGTACAATGAGGGCAATAATCCATTCTAATCCCTCCTCAAAAATAATAAGATTGTTATTAATGGAAATGATGTAATAACTGATATTATTTTAATAAAATTACTGATTCTTTTTCTTTTATATATTTTAATAGCTAAATAAGGTAAAATTAGTAAATTACTCATAAAGAAAATTACGCAGATAACAAATATTAAAATGTTAGTTGTTTCAAGTGTATTTTTATATAAACTTTCAACGAAAAACAAACTATATCTAAGACATAAGATAGCACTAATAATTAAAACAATAGAGCTTATAATTAAAGTTAAAATATTTAGTGGCTTGTTATATTTATTTATATCATATTTAGAATTTATGTAGTAACCACATTTAGGACATTTAACAGCTTCATTAAGTACTTCATTACCACATTTAGTGCAAAACTTCATATTTCTTTTCGCTCCTTGCTAATAATAATACACCAATTAGAATATTAACAAACACTAATACCATTATTTTAAATTTAAAAGACATTTCTTCATTGTTTTTAAGTTTTTTCTGACATTTTTTAGATAAAGTAATCATCCAAATTAATGGCAAAAATAATAATAAAATAGCCCCAAGAAAAACAATTCCAATTAAACTATGAGTTGAAATTATTTGTATTCCTGCGCCTAATAAAAATAGACTTAAATAAAAAATCAAGAAGCCATATCCTATATAGTGAAATATAAATATAATTGAAATACAAGATTTTAAGCCGTCATAATAATTATTTGGCTCAACTATCGGTAATACTTTATTCCATCCATTTTATAATTAATTATGGCGCTCCCGGGGCGAATCGAACGCCCGACTTCAACCTTCGGAGGGTTGCACTCTATCCACTGAGTTACGAGAGCTAAACATGTATATTATACATTAATTTTTTTAAAAAAGCTAACAATATATTCAACTAGTTTATTCTCTTCTTTTGTTAATTTTTTGGTTTTTAAATATATTAATTTTATATTTCTTTCTAAATCGAGACTTTTAATTTTTATCTCTTTTATTTCATTTTTTCTTATTGATTCTTCAGCTATTATTGATGGTAAAATTCCTATACCTAAGCCGTTTTTAACAAAATTTAACAGGCTGGTGTTAGTACCGGCTTCGCATAGTGGGCTATATTCTAAATTATTTTGATTAAATAAATTATCTGTAAAATTTCTTGTTCCACTTAATTTATCTCTAACTATTAGGGGATACTTAATTAATTCTTCAATATTTATTTCACTAGCTATAGGATAATCTTCTTTAGCAACTAGTATTATTTTATCCTTCAATAAATTAACAACTTCTAAACTATTACTATTTACTTCTGATTCTATTATACCAAAATCATAATCACCTGTTAAAACTCTATTTATAATCACTGATGATATTAAAATGTTAAAGTGCCATGTAAAATCAAACATTGAATCATATTTAGCTAAAAATGAAGCTAGATATTTTTCACCTACACTTAGGCTAGCTGCAAAATTTAATTTTGGCTTTAATGATAAATTGTTAGCTTTTGATTCAAATAATGTAATGTCATCAATTATTTTTTTTGCATAGATCAATAACTCCTTGCCTGCTTCTGTTAAAACTAATCTTTGTTTAATTCTTTTAAATAGTTTTACATTATATTCCTTTTCTAGTTCTTTAATAGCTAATGTTAATGATGGTTGAGCGAGAAACATTTCTTTAGCTGTTTTAGTTATATTTAAATTTTTAGCCACATTTATAAATATCGTAAGTTGTCTGATGTTCATTTTATCACCTATAATAAAAATATTATTATCTTTATTAAATTATACTATTTTTATTATGATTAATAAAGGTGTATTATTGTTTTGGTGATTAATATGTTGTGTTTAGAATTATTTTATATTTTCTTTAAATTAGGACTTTTCACTTTTGGTGGTGGTTATGCTATGATTGGACAATTAAAAGATATTATCGTAACTAAAAAAAATTGGATTAGTGAAGAAGAATTACTTGAAGTATGTGCAATAGCTGAATCAACACCAGGTCCTGTGGCAATTAATTTAGCTACTTATATCGGCTATAAAAAGAAAAAAATTTTAGGCAGTTTAGTAGCTACATTAGGAGTGGTTTTACCATCTTTTATAATAATTTTTATCATTTCCTTATTTTTAGAAGCATTTATGCAAAATAAATATGTTCAATATGCCTTTGTAGGTATTAATGCTTGTGTAGCTTTCTTAATTATCAAAGCTGGAATCGAGATGTTTATCAGTCTTAAAAAAAGTTGGTGGCAAATTCTTCTGACTATAATAGTAGTTACTTTAATGATTATATTTGAATTATTTAACATTAATTTTTCATCAATTTATTTAATCCTTATTGGTGCTTTTATAGGTATTATTATCTTAAGCATAATTAATGCAAAGGAGGCTAAAAAATGATTTATTGGCAATTATTTTATGAGTTTTTTTTAATAGGACTTTTCACTTTTGGTGGTGGTTATGCCATGATACCTTTAATTAAGGATGCAGTTTTAAAGCATGGTTGGTTAACTGAAACTGCTTTTTATGATTTTATAGGGGTTTGTGAATCGACACCAGGACCGGTTGCTGTAAACATGGCTACTTATATTGGTTCTACTACATCTGGTATTCTAGGGAGTGTTGTTGCCACTTTTGCTGTTGTTTTACCATCTTTTATTATCATAGTTTTAATTGCTGCTATATTAAAAAATATTATCAATAATAAATATGTAATTAGAGCATTAGAAGGTATTAAAGCCGTCGTTTTAGGTCTTATTATTTCTACTGGATTAATTTTATTAATAACTTGTTTAGGATATCAATCTCTTGAAAAATTTAGCTTTAATTTCTTATCTTTATTATGTTTAGGAATTTTATTACTGATATATTTTGGCTTTTATTTTTGGAAAAAGAAAAAAATAAGTACTATTGTCTTAATTATAATTTCCATAGTGATCGGAATTGGTGTTTGTTCAATTGCCAATATAATATAAAAAACTAGTCATAATATAGTGAACCCCATAAGTTGGACTAGTAGAAAATACGGTTCTTTAAAATCTTAGTATTATTTTAAGGTTAAAACTACAAATTAGAAGTATTAAAGCTTTGAATAAATAGTATTAGATCTTTAAATATTAAAGTAT
>CASFCK010000018.1 GCA_949293265.1 uncultured bacterium | reverse complement strand
TCAGGTTCGAGTTCGTAGTAACTGACATATAGATATCCATCTAAAGCTACTTCAAGAGGAATAACTTCTTCTGGATTATCATTATTAATAATTGAAATATCCATATCATTTGGATCAACATCGCCTACACTTAAAGCCATATCAATAGAAGAAATACCTATTTCAAGCGATTCATCTATAATTTCAATACCTTCATAATAATCAAATGGTCTTTCCCCGACTAAATAGCCTTCTTGATAAAGTTCTAGTCGATAATTAAATAAGATAGGAGGTAAAGTGAAATCAAAAATCCCATTACTTGATTCGGCAAATTGATTAAACGTCTTGTCGTTTTCACATATAAGAATCGCTTCTATTAAATATTCATGCGGATTATCGATTTTAAAAGATACGTTATACTCTTCATTATCTTTATCATACTTGTTTAAATCAATTTCAATGTCATACCTTGGAACTGGTAATGTTTTAAAGTAATCATTTTCGCCTAAATCAATTTCTTTACCATCATCTAATCCTTTTAAAAAGTAAGTGGAATTTGGTGATAAATGGTTAAACTCAGCAACATACTGGTTTTTTATATCAGTAGGTTCTAAATCTGCAAGTTGTATTTTATCTCCGTTTGTATCTTCTAGTTGAATATCTACTTCATCATAATTGGCATTCGTTAATTCAAAGAAACATTGAGCTTGAGTAATTCCGACTTTACTTTGAACAGCTAAAAAATTTAAAGAAAGAGTAATACTAGCAATTGCTCCAATTACTATTCCTCCAATTCCAACAGTCATTCCAACTGTGGTTCCTATCGCTACTATTTTAGAGGTTGATTCTTCATCTGAGCTAGAGTCTTCTTCCTCTGCAGTATTAGAAATAAGCCCATTCAAAATCTTAATTTCATTATATTCGCCAGTTTCGTGTGCAGATTCCTTGCTTTTAATAACTTCTTCAATGTAAAAATTATTAAATTCATTTAGGTCTTTATCATTTATTTGGCTCATAATTCCTCCTTTTTTTCATTATAACATGAGCAAAAAAAATGGTCAATTATTATAATAACCATTTTAGGATAAACGCACGAAATCACCATTGATTTATAAATTTAAAGGTTTAATTACCTTATTTTTTATGGTATAATATATTACACATGTGTAATAAAGGGGCGATTTCTATGGCTAATTACCCAGATTGGGTCTTAAAATATAAAAAACCAGGACATTATCTAAATAAATATAAAGATCATTATAGACTTTATAAAGGCCATTGTGAGTATAGAAATGGTAAATATGTCAGAATTGTTGATGAATATTTAGGAACTATCACTGAAAAAGATGGTCTTATTCCTTCAAAGGGTCTAATTAATTCAGATATTTTAGTATATGAATATGGTTTTTATCTATTCTTATTCAATTTATTAAAAAATATCTACAATGGTCAAATTAGAACCCACAAGAAATATGCCGATACTATAATGGTATTAGCTATTTCTCGTACTTTTAATATATCTAATAATCTTATTTATTATACTGCTCTTAAATTATTGTATCCCAACTATGATGATAAATTAGCTAATTATAAATTAACTTTATCTGAGACTGATAGAGTATGTAAAATGATTGAAACAGAATATAGTAAGTGCTCTAATATTAATAATATTGAAAAAATATTATCTACTTTAAAACTTGTTTATATAAATAAACGTTATTACTTATCACAATGTGATAATGATGTATATCAAATATTTAATACTTTTGGATTCGAGGTAAAGTGTTATGGCCAAAATTAATCAAAATGTTCAAAAATATAAAGATAAGTTTAATAAACAAGAACCCCTTTTAGTAATGAAAATTCTTTTAGATGATGGTCAAAAACTTAGAGAATTTATTCATCATTTGATGGTGTAGTTGATTCTAGAATCAAAGCTAAATGTAAATACTCAACAAAATTTATTGTAGTTATCACGTTTTTAGCTATTTTAGATATTAGAGAGACTTGGCAGGAAATAGCTGATTTTGCTGAAGATAAAAAAGATTTCTTATCTAAGTTTATTGAGTATCCCGATACGCTGCCTGTACATGATACATATATGAGAGTATTTGCTAAAATTAATAATGAAAGTCTTGAAAAAGTAATAGTTTCTTTCTTGTCTGAATGTATTAATAAAGTTGTAAAAGAGAATATAGAGAAAAATTCTGAAGACTTTGACCATTTAGCTATTGATAGTAAAGCCTTAAGGTTAAGTGGCAGAAAATATAACTACGAAGACAAGGTGCCTAATTGTCAGCTTATGCATTTTTTTGATGTTTCTAATCAACAATGTATTAAAAGTGTAGTTATTAGTGAGAAAACAAATGAAATTCCTATTGCTCAACAAATACTACCTACTTTAGATATTAAAAATAAAATTGTTACTGCTGATGCGATGAACTGTCAAAAGAAAACTGTTGAAGTTATTATTAATGGTAAAGGTCATTATGTTTTAGCTATTAAAGGTAATCATAGTGAATTTCATCAAGATATTGAATCTCATTTTAAAGATAAATTAGATTCTATTAAAGATACTAAAGATTATTATAAAATGGAGATTGAAAAGAATCATAATCAAGTTGAAACTAGAGAATTCTTTCGCGTTGATGCTGACTCTTTCTATCAACAAGATGATTGGCTTAATCTTAAGTCTATTGTTTGTTATAAGAAAAAAATTTATCACACTTTATCTGGTAAAAATTCTTGTGAATATCGTTATTTTATATCTGATTTAAAAGATACTAATCTTATTGCTTTAGCTATTAGAGGCCATTGGTCTATTGAAAATCAACTTCATTATCCTTTAGATGCTTTCTTCCATGAGGATGCTAATAGAACTATGAACAAAGTTGCTAATAATAACTTCTCCATTTTAAGAAAAATGGTTAATTCATTATTAGTTTTAATAGCTCCTATGTTTAGAAATGGTTCTAAAATGCGAACTCTTAAGTCGTTTAGAAGTAATTACGAGAAAAATCTTATTAGATTATTTGTTTTCTTAGAAGGATTAGATCTTAACACTTTATTTAAAAGTGATAACAAGCAATAAAAATAGCATACTACCTAAGTTTTTCAGCTTAGTTTGTAGTATGCTATGTTTTTGGGCCTATTTCATGCGTTTATCCTAGTGTAATATAATTTCGATATTTTCATAGAACTTTTACAGGATTTTTTCAAAAAAGTCACTTATGTTCAATTTATGTTAAATTACCGCTATATTTTGCTAATTTTGACACAAAAAAAGGTTTTGATTTGCTATTTCTAGCGTATCAAACCTATGCTTCTTATATGAAATGAATTACGTATTTTGATACAGTTGCAACCCCTAGTTATAAATTGCAACCCCTTTAACAACTTTGCGACCCCTATATAAAGTTGAGGATTTATCACATATTTTAGTGTTATGCCCCGATTGAATTTTGAAAAGGTTGAATTTTACAAAATTCGCACGGGATGACTGCAGGCTTTAATAATGCGACTTTTTCGAAGGACATAAAAAAGCGCTAACGCTTCTATACGTGAACGCCTTAATTTTGCTATTTAGTTTTCTTCGTTTTAGTCTTTGTCTTTTAACTACATTCGGTGGCTTAATCCGTTGTTGCCTTACCGCCAGTTTCGGATATATCGCCTTTTAGAAGTGTGCCCGTAAATTTACCACGTTTTACATCATTTAAAACTTTATATTGGCCCGCATTTAAGTTTTCTATCAGTTTTGTATCGTCATTGTTTTTTTCTGCTTCTTTAATTAATATGGTAATTTCTTCATAGCTGTTCTCTGTTAAATTCATAACTACTATTCGTTTTGTCTTACCTAATGTTGTATCTTCCGTCGATTCATAGTCCCTTATAATAAATGAACGGGTATTCTCGTCAACCGCAGAAATCAAGCCTTCAGTAGCAAGTTTCTCATTGACCGCATTTAACAATCTTTTTCGCATCTCTTGTATTGTAGGGTCATAACCAAAAGCATATTCAGTAAAATATTTGGCGCCGTTGACATAAGGAGTTCCTCTGTCGAATGCTTCGTCAAGTTTTGTGGCGTCAGGGCTTTCGGTTAACAAATCCTGTAAAGTTATTTCCGTTTTAGGTTCAACGCAAGATATTCTGTAAAGCATCGAAATTATTGCGTTATCGTAGAAGAAATGTAGTTTTATGCAATCGATAATACCGTTTTTATCGCTATCAACGACTTCCCATTGTTCAATTTGAACGCTATTTAGATTGTAATTGCCAAGTGTTTTGTATAGCATATCTTCGAGCAAATGGTCGTTCAATGTTTTTACAACGATTGCCTGATACTTTTCGTTACCCTCCTGCATAAGCTCTTCCAAAGTAGTCGGAGGAGTTTCTTCGGGTATAGTCTCATAACCGCACACGCAAACACCGTCCGCATTATATTCATGTTCCGCTTTGCCGTCTATCTCGTCGCAATTTTCGCACTTGTGCCAATGGTGGGTTTCATCGTTTTTCCATTCATCCGAAAAGGTGTGTTCGGTTGTTGCGACTTCTTCCATTTTTGTCGCATTGCACACCGTACAAGTATAGGTCTTTTCGCCCTTTGCCGTGCAGGTCGGCGCCATGGTAATCGTGCCATTATCCCAAGTATGCGCGGCTTTGTCCGTTACCTCGTCACAGTCCGCGCCCGTGCAGGCGTGCCAATGCTCTGTTTCGTTATGTGACCATTGCTCCGAATAGGTATGCGTATGCGTGCCGCTCCCGTCCGTGGTTTCGTTACCGCCGTTACAAGCCGTAAAAGAGAACATAAAAACAACGCTCATTGCAGCAGTTATTAACGCAAGCAGTTTCTTTTTCATAATAAAGCCTCCCTTACCTTGCAGTTTTAAGTATTATTATTCTGCATTTTTTCATCATATGCGTTCACTAACTATAATAAATATAGCATAAATCATATCCAAAAACCATTCCTAAAGTGTCGATTTTAACTTGACTGCAAAATGCTCACACCATTATTTAGAACATTAATTGCTTTTCAAACTCTAAAATTAAAACATAGTTTCTTACAAAAGCATTGCTTTATCCATAAATCGCTTAATGTAAAACTGCGAAAACATCCTCTTATAATAAAAATAAATTTCTAAATTTTCTAAGGTCACTAATATTAAGAGTTCTGCAAGTATCAAATGTTTATATTTAAATACAATTTAGTAAAATTTCATGGTTTTAAAGCATTTTTAATATAAGAACTTATTTTTATTACTATTTTCAGCGTAAATTGATAAAAAGTTTTTTGTGGGACAAAAAGTTTATTGTGCTATAAAAAGTTTTTAGTGCAAAACCACGAGCTAAAACTTCATTGTTAGAGAATAGGATGGTAAGTCGCTTATGCTCAATTTATGTTAAATAACTGCTAAATTTTGCTAATTTTGGCTCAAAAAAAGGCTTGATTAGCTATTTCTAGCGTATCAAACCTATGCTTTCAATATGCCTCCCTACTACGCTTTTGATACATTGCACACCCTTACAACGACAACAAAGGCAACTTATCAATTTTTCATTAATTAATCATTTTGAACTATTTATAGTAATAATCTCATGTTTAAAATACTTTTCTTGAAAATTAATTGCTTCTTCTATCTCATTACTTGATAAATATCCATAGTTATGAACAACTAATTTATCTTCGTTATCATTCAAACGATGTACTATTGCAATAACTTTACCACGATAGTTACTTAACGGCTTGTCTTCACCTAAAATATACACATCTTGATATTCGTTATCTCCGCCATAAAAGCCATCAATATAACCATAATTAACTAAATATATCATATCTTTATATTTCGGATGAGTTGTTCCTATAGGTCGATCAATGGTAACATCAATTTCTTTTCCTATTAACCCTTTAAGAATATCAATATCCATTAATTAAAATCTTCTTTCGATTCTAAGATTTCCCAGTAGCCAGTTCTATTAGTGCCAATTCTTGCGAGTATGCCAGCATCTTTCAAAACTTTAATTGATTTTTTAATAGTAGATAATTCTTTACTCAACTTATCTGATATTTCGTTTGTTGTAATATATTTGTTTTCTTTAATTAATGTGAGAATTGCTACTTGCGTTTCCGAAAGTCGAATAGTGGAATCAATGGTGGAATTATTAGTAGAACTAATGGTGGAACTATGGTGGAAATTTAAATCTGGCAAGATGATTCTAAAATATGTATTATTTACATCAAACGATGGCTTTTTATCACTATTTTCATAAGCCTCTTGGATTCTTTTCATACCTTTACCAAAATTTTCAATATAGTCAAATTTATCTAATACTCGAACTAATCCTGGGTTTCTAAAAGTTTGATATCCACTCAATATCTCTTCTAATGTACCATCTAATATTCCTCCCGGACTTGTAATCTCTACTCTATCATCATAAAACTCGATTTTAATATTAGATGGTTTCAAATAATTAGCGTGACAAATAGCGTTTAAAATTGCTTCTCTTAAACTTACTCCAGGATATGATTTAGTCTCTATTCTTTGTGCTTGATAAGGGACAATTACAGCTGATGTTGTATTAAGTAAATTAGCATATTCAAGCGTTTGATCAGCTATCTTTAAAATGGAACCAGAAAAAATCTTTTTCATTTTAAAATTCAAATTTTCATCATATGATGCAAACTTTACTTCAATTGGATTTTCATCACTAACCAATAAACCTAAATTTGTAAAGTCATCATGTCTATTTTTTAGTCCTAAAGCCAGCCATTCTCTTTCACTAAAATCAATATTTTTAGATTTGGCAAGTTCAACAGCGTATGTGAAATGAAGGTTTTGATTTTCAGAAATTTCTTTCTCAAAAGACATCCTCATGCTATCCATAAGCATAAAAAGAATTTCTTCATCACTTAATTGTTGTTTACATCTTCCAACACGAATGTAGGTACCGCTAGGTTTAGGACCGGTTGAAGCAAGATAATAAGGTTTTTTAGTTCCTTCATTTACATTAATAAATAGAACGTTATCACTATTGTATCCGAAAGTAACAAGTTGTTTAGCACTAGGTTTAATTCCCTCTGTTACCATAGATGATAGTTTTTGATCATAGATATCTTTGTTTTCATCAGGTATTCCTACTACATTTCCATTATCATCAACACCAATATAAATTGTTCCACCATGTGCGTTCAAAAAAGCGATGATTTCTTTATCCAAATCTTTTATCATTTCTCGCTTAAGTTCTACTCTATCGCTTTCTTCATATTTCATTATAAAAAACACCTGCTTTCTTAGCTAAGATAATTATAACTAAAAACCGCCTATTTTTCCATATCTTAGGCAAACAAAAAAGACCACCCAGTCCAATAAGAACCAGATGGTCAATCAATGTTATTAATAAAGATAGGGTGTGCAGTTGCCGTGTTTAGGGGTGTGCAAAATGAGGGTTGCCGTGTAATAGTGCACACCTGTCGTTTCAAAGTGAGCCCTAAAACTGATGGTTTTTTAGCAAATTTTAGAGAATTTGCCTTTCACTATTACAACGGCATAATTTTAAAAAGTGGCTATTTAAGACTAAAAATGAAAAAAGTCTGCACACCCCTAGTCATCGACTAAGTTTGTATCAGACATGTTGTACGAATATGGAGGCCCCGAAGAGATTCGAACTCATGATCAGGCAGTTGCAGTGCCGTGCCTTACCACTTGGCTACAGGGCCGTTTTCAGCGCTTTTTTATTATACATAATAAACGCGCTAAAAGCAAGTTTTTTTTCAATTTTGTTTTTTTAAATATTTTTTATGAAATTTAATAGAAATTAAAAATATTATTAATCCTATCGCAAACATAATTGGTAAAACTATGATACCCCCATTAGTTGAATTTGTTATTTGTGTAAATAATGAAACTAAAAATGTGCCTAATATTGTAGCTCCTTTGCCACAAATATCCATAATTGAAAAATAAGAACCTGTTTTTTCTTTAGGACATATTTTCACAAAATATGAACGAGATAGAGCTTGAACACCACCTTGAAACATTCCTACTAGAACAGCTAAAATCCAAAATTCAATTTGATTAGATAAAAATACCGCAAATACACCTATTCCTAAATATGCTACTATTGATATTAATAATAACGTTGAAACTTTATGTTTTTTTGATAAATAACCAAATAATATAGCAAAAGGGAATGCTACAATTTGTGTTACTAATAATGCTACAAGCAACATCGTAGTATCTAAACCTAAAGCTGTGCCATAGGCAGTAGCCATATCTATAATTGTATAAACACCATCAATATAGAAGAAAAATGCAATTAAAAATAATAGAACATGCGGTGTTTTACAAATATCTTTAATCGTATTTCCTAAATTGCTAAAACACTTTTTTATGTTCGGCTTAACGTTACCAATACATTTGTTTTGCTTATAATTCTTAAGTAGTGGGATAGTAAGACAAAACCACCATATCGCTATGATTATTATTGCTATTGACATAGCAGTTGTCATAGTAATATTTAATTTATCATAAAATAAAACTATTATGAGGGAAATTAAAAATGGTATACAACTTCCTATATATCCCCAAGCATATCCTTGTGATGAAATTTTATCAACTCTTGTTTCATCAGTTATGTCGATTAGCATCGAATCATAAAACACTAAACTAGCACTATAACCAACTTTAGCTATCGCAAAAAACACTAAAAATAAAATCCAATTCATTGGAACAGCTAAAACCAAGCAACCAATGACCCCAATTAAAACAGTCGTCAAGAAAATCGGTAATTTAAAACGACTGTAATCGGATAAGCTTCCTAAGATTGGTCCTATTAGCGCAACTATAATCGTAACTATAGAAGCCGTATACCCCCAATAAGCTAGGTAATTAACTTCACTTATTCCTGCTGATGCAGCTAATCCATTAAAATAAATTGGAAATATTGTCGCAATCATTAACGTAAACGCTGAGTTGCCGACATCATAAAGTACCCATGATTTTTCTTTTTTAGTCATCTTCTTCACCTTCAAAATTGTAATTAAAGTTTTCGCTTAATTGTTCTTTTTCTTTCAAATAGGCATAATAGTTATTAATATTTATGATAGCTTCTTCTTTACTTTCTTCCCATAATTTTAAAATTATCTCTAATTGCTTTTTATCTTCATTTGATATATCAGTACTAAGTAACATATCTTTATTATTTTTATATATAAAACTTATCTTCATAATAATTTTAACTAAAGTTTTAATAAATTTATTTTGATTATAGGCATATTTAATAATTAGTTTAGTATCTTTATAAGCTTTTTTAATTTTCTTTTCTGGTATTTCAAATAATTCATATAAAAAAGGCAATAAATCAGTATCAATACAAATATGTTCATAAAAATTATATTCATTTAAATTAATTTTATTTTCTTTTAATAACAAATATTCTAATTCTCTTTCTAAACGAACATGAGAAAATTCATTCTCTATTTTGTGAATGTACTTATGTACATTTTTATCTAAGGTATAATGAGTAATTAAGCCTAAGATAAAAGCTAGTTCTTTATCATCTTTAATTTTAACATCAAAAAATAAATAGGCTTTAGTGCGGTGAATTAAATCAGCTTTACTTGTTAAAGGCAAGCCTTTGTAAAAGCCATAAAAATAAAAGAGATCTGGTCCGAGGGTACCGGCTAAATAAGATCTAAAATTAGATTTAATCACATTTTGAATATCGTTATTAATTTTACCAATTACTTCAGTAGCTAGTAATTTATGGGCAAATATTGCAGGCATATTAAAACCTCCGTTTAAAATTATAACAATTAACCATTAATTTATAAATAAATAAATTGTAAAAATTTAGTAAAAAACAAATAATTGGCACTCTCGTATTGACAGTGCCAATTATTTGAGTATAATATACATGTAAAGGTTAAAAGACCTTTAAAAGGAGGCTAGAATTATGCAACAAGAAATGAATTATAATGACGATCCAAAAATCTTAGAAAAATTTGGACGTAATATAGTTGAACTTGCTAGAGATGGTAAAATCGACCCTGTTATTGGTCGTGATGAAGAAATAAGACATATCATTAAAATTTTAACTCGAAAAACTAAAAATAATCCTGTTTTAATCGGGGAACCCGGTGTTGGTAAAACTGCGATCGTCGAAGGTTTAGCTAGAAGAATAGTTGCTAATGATGTGCCGATTTCTTTAAAAGATAAAGAAATATATGAACTAGATATGGGCGCTTTAATAGCTGGAGCTAAATATAGAGGTGAGTTTGAAGAAAGATTAAAGGCTGTTTTAAATAAAGTTAAACAGTCTGAAGGTAAAATAATTATGTTTATTGATGAAATTCACCTTATTGTTGGGGCTGGTAAAGCTGATGGAGCACTAGATGCTGGTAATATGTTAAAACCTATGTTAGCACGTGGTGAACTTCATTGTATTGGGGCTACTACTTTAAAAGAATATCGTGAATATATCGAAAAAGATAGTGCACTAGAAAGACGTTTTCAAAAAGTCCTTGTGGCTGAACCTAGCGTTGAAGATACTATTTCAATACTACGTGGTATTAAGGAACGATTTGAAATGCATCACGGTGTCCATATAACTGATAACGCTATAGTTGCTGCTGCTACTATGTCTAATAGGTATATTACTGATCGTTTTTTACCTGATAAGGCTATTGATTTGATTGATGAAGCTTGTGCTTCTTTAAGAATGGAGATAGATTCACGTCCGGTTGAATTAGATGATTGCGAAAGAAAAATAACGCAACTAAAAATTGAACAAATGGCGTTAAAAAAAGAATCTGATCCTGCTAGTCAAAATAGACTTAAAGCTTTAGAAAAAGAATTAAGTGATGAAGAAAATAAAAAAGACGCTTTGACTAAAGAATGGCAGAAAGAAATTAAAGAATTAAACCAATATAAGGAAGCAAAACAAAAACTCGATCAGAAAAAATTTGAATTAGATCAAGCATTTAATAATGGTGATTATAAAACAGCATCTGAATTACAATATAAAGTGATCCCTGATTTACAAAAAACTATCGAGGATTTCCAACAACAAAACAAAGAAAATCGAATGATATCTGATACAGTTTATGAATCAGATATTGCTAATGTAGTTTCTAAAACTACTAATATTCCTATTTCAAAATTAATGCAAGGTGAAAGAGAAAAAATCTTGCATTTGGCTGAAACTTTACGTAAAAGAGTTATCGGTCAAGACAATGCTGTTAGTCTTGTTTCTGATGCGATATTAAGACAAAGAGCCGGAATTAAAGATGAAAACAAACCGATTGGTTCTTTCTTATTCTTAGGTCCTACTGGGGTTGGTAAAACAGAATTAGCTAAAAGTTTAGCTGAAGCATTGTTTGATAGCGAGACCCATATTGTTCGTCTTGATATGTCTGAATTTATGGAACCACATAGTGTGGCAAAATTAATCGGTGCCCCTCCAGGTTATGTTGGATATGATGAAGGTGGTCAATTAACAGAAAAAATTAGAAGAAATCCTTATTCTATTATTTTATTTGACGAAATCGAAAAAGCCCATCATGATGTTTTTAATATTTTATTACAAATATTAGATGATGGTAGACTTACTGATAGTCAAGGTAGAACTGTTGATTTTAAAAATACTATTATCATCATGACTTCTAATATCGGTAGTGATTTATTACTTGAAGAAAAATCTGAAAGTGATGTTACTAATTTATTAAAACAATATTTTAAACCTGAATTCTTAAATCGTATTGATGAAATAATATGTTTTAAACCATTAAACAAAGATGTTCAACTAAAAATAGTTTCTAAATTATTACATGATCTAGATATAAGATTGCTTGCTCAAGATATCAATATTACTTTTACTGATAATTTAAAGAATTGGATTATAGATCAAAGTTTTGATATTACTTATGGCGCAAGACCAATTAAAAGATTTATCACTAAATATATTGAAACGTTTTTAGCAACTAAAATAATAAACGGCGATATTAAGCCAAATATTCCTTATGTTCTAGATATAATTAGAAATGAATTAGCATTATTAAACAAATAAATAAAAAGGCTGTAAGCCTGGCATTTTGTCAAGGTTTTACAGCCTTTTTATCTTCTTTTTTTCTTCAAATAATTTACTAATATATATAAACTTAAAAAGATACTAGTAGATATTATAATAACAAGATATTTAGTTAACACCGAAACATTATTACCAAAAAAACTTAGATCACAATCAAAACTAGTTTTTAAATTATTTATAACCAATTTAGGAAATCCCATATCCTTTAATTCATTAAAAATACCATTCATCATATGTTCTCTTATTAATGAAGTCCCATAAGTACCTGGGACAAACATAATAAAATTCCTAACCCCTTCCCCAAATGAAGCTATAGGCATATAAGCACCACAAATAAAACCATATCCAGCACTGACAATTGCTCCTACTGCTGATATTTGACCTTCAGTTTTTAAAAATATATTTACTAGACTTGATAAAGCTGTGCCAAAAATAGTCATCAATATGATATCTAATAGTCCTAAGAAAATATCACTAGTACTCATATAAAAACCAACTATAGATAAATATATTAATGATATTAGATAAGTTAATAAACAAATTATTAAAGTAGAAAGTAAAGTAGCAAGAAAATAACTTAGAGCTAAAGTTCTACTCTTTATTGGGGTAATTGTAATATCTAGTATTTTTTTATTAGCTATATCTTGTACCATTAAAAAATTAGTTGAAAAAGCTACAGTTATACAAGTTACAGCTAATATAGATGAGGTTAATTGACTAGCAACAAAGGCATCAACTACTTCAGTACTTAAATTTATATTTTCTGGCAAATTATTTAAAAAACTTTCTTTGTATATTCCAGCTAAAAAAGTAAAATATAAAACGAGTAAGATAATAGGGGTTATTAAAGATGTAAAAAACAATCCTTTATCGCGGAAAAAGATTTTAATATTGCGTTTAGTTAAGATTAATAGCGTCATTTTCTTCTCCTTCTTTACCCTTACCTGTTACATTTAAAAAAACATCATCCATTTTTCCCTTAGTGATTTCATAATCTTTAAATAATTCTTTATTATTTAATATAATTTTAGTAGCTATAGAAGTGCTTTTAACTTCTAACTTATAGCCATCTTTAATCTTATAATATTTTAAATTTAATTTTTTAACATCTTCTTCATTTACATTATATAGAGTAATAAAATCTAATGTATATTTATTTTTTAAATCATGTGGAGTTCCTTCAGCCTTTATTTGCCCTTTATCTATAATTATCACATAGTCAGCTTCATTGGCTTCTTCCATATAATGAGTAGTAAGAAAAACTGTCATTTTATATTTATTTCTTAATTCAAAGATTACTTTCCAAATCAGTTTTCTTGTTTTTGGATCAAGTCCTGTTGTAGGTTCATCTAATATTAATATTTTTGGTTTATGAATTAAGGCTCTAGCAATGTCAATTCTTCTTCTTTGTCCACCTGATAGTTTACTTATTCTTCGCTTTAATAAATCTTTAAAATCTAATAAATCAGCTAATTCATTTAATCTCTTTTTAAAATCTTCTTTATAGATATTATATAAACTAGCTCTTACTGCTAAATTATCATAAACAGTCAAATTAGCATCTAATAAAGAATCTTGAAAAACCACCCCTAAAGTTCGTTTAATTTGCTCTTTATCTTTATCTAAATTATAACCATCAATAATAATTTCTCCTTCATCTTTTTTTAATGATGTGCACATAATGTTTATTGTAGTAGATTTACCAGCTCCATTAACCCCTAAAAAAGCAAAAAGTTCACCTTCTCTAACTTCAAACGATAAATCATTCACTGCTAAAATATTCCCATATTTTTTAGATAAATGTTTAATTTCAATGATCTTATTCATATAGTCCTCCTTGATAATTTTAACATTTATTATTTTTTTAACAACTTATTTTACAATCTTTACAATTTAAAAAAGAGAAAATAAATTCCCTCTAAATTACAAAATTTCCGTCTTTAAATAGTATTATTTCTTTGCCATCACGCGTATAACCAACTACGCTCATATCACTTGATCCAAACATGAAATCAACATGAACATTACTATAATTAGAACCTAATTTAGCTAATTCTTGACGACTCATATTTGTACCATTCTTAATATTCGAAGGATATGAAGCACCTAAAGCTAAATGGCATGAAGCATTTTCATCAAACAAGGTATTATAAAATAAAATATTCATGTTGGAGATTGGTGAGCTATGACTTATTAGAGCTACTTCACCTAAATATGAACTACCTTCATCAAATTCAACTAAAGATTTTAAATTTTCTTTACCAACTTTAGCATCATATTCAATGACTTTACCATCTTTAAACACTAAATAAAAATCATCTATAATAGCACCTTGATAGTTTAATGGTTTTGTAGCAACAACCTTACCATTAACCTTTGTTTTATAAGGCATACCAAACACTTCTTCAGTCGGAATATTAGGACTAAATCTAATGCCTGAGTTAGTATAATCATCGCCACCACAAAATAAGTTGGCGTCAGCAAGATAAACTTCTAGATCAGTACCAAGCTTATTTTTAAAGTGAAGTTTTAAGAAATCATAATCGTTTAACAACTTTGCATGTTTACTAATTTCATTACTATGGTTAGTCCAATTATCAATAGTATCAAATTCTTCAACTCTACAAGCTTTAAATATGGCATCCCAAAGCTTATCTACTGCATCAGAGCAATTAGGGAAAACCTTATCTGCCCATATTTTAGAACTAACACCAGCAACTACCCATTGGCCATCGTTATTCATGGTATATTCACTAAAAAAAGCTAATTTCTTATTTCTTTCTTGACTGCGAGCTTGTATTTTTGTTGAATCTAGACCAGTAAGTGCCTCAACATTTGGTGATACTAAAGATATAGCACAATATTTTTTATCTACTAAATAATGGCATTTATCAACTTCGTAATCCAAAACCTCTTTCAAGGAGTCAATATCTTGATAAACAAAATCATTGCGAGAATTGATAACATCATTATATTCAACAAAAACTCTTTTAGCTCCTACTTTATAAGCTTCTTCTACAACTAACCTAGCAAAATCATAGACTTCGACAGGTGCTTTAACTACTACTATTTGCCCTTCTTGGACATTGGCCCCTTTTCTTACTATTAATTTTGCATATTCTCGTAATAATTGCTTATTCATCTTTTTTAACTTCTTCTAATTTAAATTTTAGTTTTCTTTCGGCAAAAGTTTTAATTGCATCTACAGTTTCTTCAAGACCAATATCACTAGTTAAACACAAATCATAAGTAGTAGCTTTACCCCAATCTCTATCACTATAGAAATTGTAATAATTTCTTCTTTTCTTATCCATTTTAATTATTGTGTCTTTAGCTTTATTAGGGTTAACACCATAATATTTTATTGCTCGTTCTATTTTACGTTCCATTGAGGCATGAATAAATACTGTTACAACATTTGGCATATCACGTAATACATAATCAGCACAACGTCCGATTATTACACAAGACTCTTGGCTAGCAATTTCTCTAATAGCCTCAAATTGAGCTAAAAAAACTTTCTGCCCCATTGACATATCAAAGCCATAACTAGTTGGAATAATACCACTAAAGAAGCCATCTTTCTTTTCATCATAGTTTTCAAAAACTGCTTTACTTAGACCACTTTTTTCGCTTGCTTGAGCTAATAATTCATTATCATAAAAATTAATACCTAAGCGTTCAGCTAATTTACGACCTATAAAGCGACCACCTGAACCATATTCTCTACTTATTGTTATTACATATTTCATATCGTTCACCATCCTTAGCTATATTATAGCATGTTTTCTAAATATTTATAATATTATTTTCATATATTTTCAATTTTGCCATAAAAAAGGCTGTTAATCACTTAACAGCACATTAATTATTCTTTTCTAGGAGTTAAATTAACTAAGATAAATGATAGGGCTATATTTAATATACTTGTTGTATAATAAAAACCCCCTTCTTTATCAGATACAAAAATAAATATTAAATTAATTATATATATTATTAAACACCAAAATGATTGTAGCGACCTTTTCATAATGACAATTACTACTAGCGCTATACTATAAAGTATTGTCAATATAAATACAATAATAGAAAATACGGATAATAATCCTGAACTTAAAGCGCTATATATAGTACTAAATATCATCATTTTGATCACCTTTTTTTCGTTTACTCGCAATTATCATTGGTATATATCCCATAAGAATAAAATATATTATAAAATTAAAATCTTGATGTTCCCCATCGGCAAATAAAAATACAAATATCGCAAAAACACATATTGCAAATAGACACAGCGCTATAACCCCATGCTTTGTTATAGGATGTTCCATAATCATTAATACACCCAATAAATAGATTATTATTGGAATTATTATTAAATAAACCATACTTTCCCCTCCAATAAAGCAATTAACTTAGCTAAGTTACACAAATTATAGCACAATATTAAAAAAAAGCAATAAACAACAATTTTATGAATTAAATTCATGATATTATCATTTTATTGCGTATGATTTTTTATATTTATTTATATTCGAATAAAATTCAATTTTAAATCTTTATTTTTATGAATATAGAATATTATTCGTTTACTTCTTTTGTTTTAGTTAAAATTTGAACTATTTTTTTGTTAAATATAATACAAATTAAACCAATTGTTGCAGCAATCACACCTAGTATAATAGCTAATGTAAAGTTGCCAGACATTAAAGAATCACCTACTATAACTGAAAAAATAGTTACTGGTGCTCTAGCTATTAAATTTAATATTAGATATTCATATGTTTTAACTTTAGTAAATGGTACTAAAAAAGCTAAGAAATCCTTTGGTAAAGCCGGAACAATCAAAAGTCCAAACATAATTACTAAACACCTTTTCCGATCTTTTAGTAAACTGTATTTGTCACCATCATCGATATTTACAAATAAAGCGGCAAACCCCTTTCCGAAAGCTTTAACTAAAAGAATAACTATTAAAGTTCCTAAAGTTGTACCAATAAGCGCTATAGTTACCCCTAAATACGGACCATACATTAACCCAGCTAACATTTCGAAAGGACCATTAGGTAAGATAGCAAAAACGACTTGTAAAATCATAAATAATATTAATATGAGCCAAGCCCAGGAATTGTATTTATTTAAAAATTGTTGGATTTGTTTAGTGATTTCTTCATCTTTAGTACAAAGTCCCCAAATGTAATCCCAGTATATTACAACTAAAGTAATAAAACCAATTATAAATAAAAGTAAAATTGTACTAGTTATTATTAATCTTTTCTTATCGGCAGGTGTCATTCTTTTTCTTTCCATTTTGCTAAGGACTCCTTTATTATTATTTTTTCTTTTTTATAAGGATTCAAAAACTCTAAATAATAACTTTCTAAACACATTATATTATTTAAGACATCACCATATAACATATCACCAATAATCGGATGGCCTATACTAGCTAAATGAACTCTTATTTGATGAGTTCTACCAGTTTCAAGTTCTAATTCTACTAAACTTTTAGTTTCAGTAGACCATATCGTTTTATAATGGGTTATAGCCACTTTTCCTGATTCTGAAATAATTCGTTTATTTCCTTCACCTGAACGTTCAATTCTTTTATTTATAGTCCCTGAATTACTTAAATTACCCTTTACTAAAGCTAAATATTTGCGCTTTATATTTTCCTTTACTGGGGTTAATAAATTAGCACTATAAGTATCTTTAGCTATTAAAACAAGACCTTGTGTTTCTTTATCTAAACGATTTAAAAAAGATATATGTTTAGTATCTTTTAGATGAAATAATATTTGTTGATACAAACTGATTGGGCAGGCCTTGGTTGGAATAGTTAACATATTAGCTTCTTTATAACATATTAAATAATGTTCATCTTCATAACATATTTTAAGCGGTAAATCTAATTCCGGCCATGCTATTTCAATGCTTTCATGATATATTATTTCTATTTTATCTCCTTTTTTTATTTTAATATATCTTTCTTTAATTTCACCATTAACATAAACTAAAGCATTAATGCTTTTTAAATGCCTATAAAATTTTTTACTGAAATTTAATTTTAGTTCTTCACTTAATATATTGTCATTTTGACTATAAAATTCTATTTTTCTTTCTTTCATGATTTTATAATATCATAATTTGTTGAAAAAAATCTATATAAAACGCTTTCAATATTGTTTAAAAATTGATATAATCTTATTTAAGGAGATGATATTATGGCTGATGTTATTGATGAAGCAAAAAGATGTTTAAAATGTAAAAGACCCTTATGTAAAGAAGGATGTCCGGTTAGGACACCTATTAATGAAATAATGCAAATGTTCTTAGATGGCAAAATGGATGAGGCTGGTGAAAAATTATTTGCTAATAATCCCTTATCAGCTATTTGTGCCTTAATTTGCCCACATGAAAAAAATTGTACTGGACATTGCGTTTTAAATCGTAAAGGTAGTCCAATCAAATTCTATGAGGTTGAAAATTATATTTCTACTTTTTATTTAGAAAAAGCTAGACTACAAAGAGCTGAGCCAAATGGTTTTCACGTTGGAATAATCGGGGCAGGACCTGCTGGTATAACTATAGCGATTATTCTAGCTGAAAAAGGATTTGATATCACTATTATTGATTCAAAAGATAAAATAGGTGGTGTCTTAAGATATGGTATTCCCGAATTCAGATTACCTAAAGAATTATTAGATAAATTATTAGTTAGAATGTATGATTTAAATATTAAATTTAGACCTAACACTTTAATAGGCCCTTCTATTACTATTGATGATATGTTTAGAGATGGCTATGACGCCGTCTTTATTGGAACTGGTGTTTGGAAACCTAATCGTTTAAAAATACCTGGTGAATCATTAGGTAATGTTCATTTTGCTATTGACTATTTAAAAAATCCTGATTCATATCAAAACTTAGGCGATAATATTGCTATAATTGGTGCTGGTAATGTAGCTATGGATGTGGCTAGAACAATTTTAAGAAAAACTCACGCGACTGTAAGCTGTATATTCTTTAGAGGAAGAGAGGAAGTTACTGCAACTGATGAGGAATTGAATTTAGCTATTTTAGACGGCTTAAAAATGCGTTATTATTTAAATACTGTTCGTATTGAAAGTGACGGAATAATCGTTGAACCTGTTGTAGAACAAAAAAATGATGATGGTGAAGTTACCTATATTAACGCTACACAAAATGCATATAAGATTCCTGCTTCTTCTGTTATTATTGCGATTGGCCAAGGTCCACAATCTAATATTGTATCTACTTCTAAAAATATAGATACTAATCAACGTGGTCTTATTCAAACAACTACTAATGGTGAAACAACAAGAGAAGGTGTATTTGCTGGTGGTGATGTTGTTTATGGTGCTAAGACTGTAGTTGAAGCGGTGGCTGTATCAAAAATGGTTGCTAAAGAAATAGAAGATTATTGTTATTCAAAAAGAAAGAATTCATAAATAATAAAAAGGTAATTTTAGCTCTAAATTACCTTTTATTATTTTAAAGTATTAACATTTATTTATCAAACTTTTTAATTATACCTACACCTAAAGGGTGAGGACCGGTATGAACAGCTATTGTTGAACCTATTTGTTCAAAATCAATTTGATAATCTAAACAGATTTTTTTAATTTCTTCATAAAATGCCTTAGCTTCTTTGATATCATAACCATAGCCAACCGCTAAATAATAATTCTCAGGTGTAGCTTGAACTTCTTTTATATAGGCTTGAAGTAATTGTTTTACCTTAGCTAAACTACGAGTTCTAGTTAACGCAACTCCACTTGAAAAAATTTCCCCTTCTTTTAAAGTAATTATAGGTGTTATTTTTAATAGGTCACCAATTATTGAAGAAACTTTACCTATTCTGCCACCATTTTTCAAATAGCTTAATCCTTTAATAGTAAAGAAAATACGACCTGTATTTAAATGAGAGTTTATCGCTTTTATTAAATCATCATATGAATAACCTAATCTTTTTAATCTAACTGCTTCTTTAACAACAAGCCCTTGTAAAACTGTATTAACTGTAGTATCTATTACTGTAATTTTAGTTTTATATTCTTCTTCAACTATTTTTTTAGCATTTAGAGCTGAATTATATGAACCACTAAATTTCGATGTAATGCATAAACAAACTATGTCTTGGCCTTTTTCAGCATATTTTTTGAAAACTTCTACATATTCATTGATTGATGGTAAACTAGATTTAGGGAAAATAGTAGGATTATTAACTAATTTTTCATAAAAATCCCGAACATTAATGTCTATTCCTTCTTTTTGATAATCATCTGTTAAAAACTGAACTGAAAAAGGAACAACTTCAATATCTAATTCTTGTGCTTTTTCTGATGTTAGATCACATGAACCGTCGCTAATTATTTTATAATCTTGCAAAGTAATCACCTTCTTTTTCATATTATAACATATTTGTAAATAAAAAGATATTTAAAAAAAGGTCTAATTATTGTATCATTGTACATGGAGGATGATTATGAATATTTTAGTTATATTAAATAATGGTTTTGAAGAACTTGAAGCTACCGGAACTATCGATATTTTACTTAGAGCAGGTTATAAAGTAACCATCGTTGCTGAGACAAGTACTATTGTTAGTAAGCATGATATAACCTATAGTAATTTGAAATTAATCGATGAAATTAGCTTTATAGATTATGATTTATTGTTTTTGCCTGGTGGAGGTTATATTCCATCTCAAAAAACTAATGAAGCTATTAAATTTTTTTATGAAAATAACAAGTATCTTGCCGCTATTTGCAGTGGCCCAACCTATTTTGGAAAATTAGGATTTTTAAGAAATAAAAATTATGTGTGTTTTCCTGCTTTAAACACTGATTTTGGTGGTAATTTTATTGATGATTATGTCATCTATGATAAACCTTTCTTTACAGCTAGAAGTGTGGCAGCTAGTTTTGCTTTACCATTTAAAATAGTCTTAGAACTAAGCGGAAAAACAGCACTTAATAATTTATTAAAACAAATGGAATATTTAGATTCTGATATTTTAAATTAACAAAAGGGACTTTTAAAGAGTCCCTTTTGCTTATCTATTTGAAATTTCTACTAGCTTTTTAATTCTAGCTGCTAATTCATCAGTGATTAATTCTTTTTTAACCCGGTAAGACCAATTAAAACCTGAAACATTTGAAGGTAGATTCATCCTACTATCACCCTTTTGACACAAGTAATCTTGCATCGGAATAATAACCATAAAAGCTTTTGAGCGATAAGCCATTTCAATAATTGACCAAACCATATCTTCTGTACTATTAGTATTTACAGAAAAGCCTAATAATGAGGCCTCTTTAGCCATATCAGCTACAAAATCTAATATTTCTTTTGGTCTTAAATCTAAAATATATTGCGTGATTGGCATATTATCATGAGTACCTGTATAGGCAACACAATTTTGTGTGAAATTAGATGGTTTATGTTCGTTATCTTTATTACCATCAAAGGCAAATTCAAGTATTTTCATACCAGGATATTTAACATCTTCCATTAATTTAATTACACCATCATCAATAACACCTAAATCTTCAGCTATTATTTTATAATCTAAAATGTCTTTAAATAAATCAAACTTAGGTCCATCTATCCACTTACCTAGACGAGCATTTGGACTACCATTTTTAACAGCATAGAATCTATCAAAGCCTCTAAAATGATCAATTCTTAATATATCTACATATTTAAGTGTGTTGTTAATCCGGTTAAGCCACCAAGAATAATTTTCTTTTTTTAACACATCCCAACGATAAACCGGATTACCCCATAGTTGACCATCTTCGCTAAAGGCATCAGGTGGACAACCTGCCACATTGATCATTTCTTTATTTTCATCTAGTTCGAATATTTTATAATACTTCCAAACATCAACTGAATCATATGCTAAATATAGCGGAATATCACCTATAATTTCTACACCTTTTTCGTGGGCGTAATTATGTACCTTATTCCATTGTTTAGTAAATATATATTGTGTAAATACCCAGAATAAATATTCCACTTCATTTTCTTTTTTGACTTTTTCTTCTAATTCTTTAGTGTAATTGCGATATTCATCTGGCCATGTATTCCAAGCTTTACCATTAAATTTAGTTTTTAAAGTCATAAATAAGGCATAATCATTAGCATAATTACCAATAATATAGTTTTGAAAATCCAAACTATTGATATTAAATTTAGTAAAAGCTTCTTTTAAACAATAAGTTTTATTTTTATAAATTAATTCATAATTAACGCGCTCATTATCACCGAAATCTAAATTTTCTAGAGTTTTTTTATCTAGTAATTTTTCTTTTACTAGTTCTTCTAAATCTATCATATAATAATTTAAACCGTTACTAGCAAAAGATGAATAAGGTGAGTCTCCATACCCCGTAGGTGTAAGTGGTAATATTTGCCATAATTTTAATTTTGCTTTAGCCATAAAATCAATAAAGTCTAGAGCTTCTTGACCTAATGAGCCAATACCATATTTACCAGGCAATGATGTAATATGTAATAAAATACCTGCTTTTCTATCTTTATTCATATAAAGAAACCTACTTTATTACATTAGTTGTGTCTACATCAAAGAAGTGGGCTTTATTTAAATCTAAATATAATTTTACTTTATCGCCTGATCTAATAATCTTATTAGCAACAATTCTAGAAATTATTTGCGAACCACAAACATTCATAATTAAATTATATTCAAAGCCTAATAATTCAGCATTTAATACAGGAATATCTAATCCGGTTTCTGGTAAATGTTCTTCTTCTAATATGTTTTCTGGTCTTATACCTAAAACAACTTCTTTACCAATGTATTGTTTTTCTTTTAGAACTTTAAATTTGTTTTCTGGAATTCTAACTTTCATCTCTAAAAGCTCTAATGGTTCTTCTACCGGATCTTCACATTGTTCTAATTCTTCAATTTTCTTTACATCACTTGCTGTAAAATAGCCATCTTCTGTAACTACACCTTTAATAAAGTTCATAGCTGGAGTTCCGATAAATCCTGCAACAAACATATTTTCAGGATGATCATAAACTTCTTTTGGTGTACCAACTTGTTGAACGATACCATTGTACATAATTACAATTCTAGTAGCCATAGTCATAGCTTCTACTTGATCGTGTGTTACATAGATAAATGTTTTTTGTAGTTGTTTATGTAGAGCTGTTAATTCTGTTCTCATTTGAACTCTTAGTTTAGCATCTAGGTTAGATAAAGGTTCATCAAATAAGAATAAATTACAATCTCTAACTATTTCTCTACCTACAGCAACTCTTTGTCTTTGCCCACCTGAAAGATTTTTAGGCTTACGTTTTAAATATTCATTAAGTCCTAACATATTAGAAACTTGCATTATTTTTTCGCGTCTTTCTAGTTTACGTGCTTTGACTTCTTTTGCTGAATGATTTTCTAACCATTTCTTGAATGAAAATTTACCATCTACTTTAGAACTAGGTTTTTTAATCTTTAACGGGAATTCCATATTCTTATAAACAGTCATATTTGGATATAAAGCATAAGATTGGAAAACCATGGCTATGTTTCTATCACCAGGTAATAAATCATTAATGACTTTTCCATCAAAACTAATAGTACCACCTGTTATATCTTCAAGACCAGCAATCATGCGTAATGTTGTTGATTTACCGCAACCAGAAGGTCCAACGAAAACAATGAATTCTTTATCTTCAATTTTTAAGTTGAAATCTTTAACAACTTCTATTCCGTTTTTGTCATATATCTTTTTTACATGTTTTAATTCTATAATCATATTCTATACCTCGATTTTAACCTTTTACTGAACCTGCTGACATACCACTAATCATAAACTTAGATAAAACAAAGTATAAAATGATAATTGGTACGGCAATGAAAATACTACCTGCGGCAAAACGCGTAAATTCTTGTTGAGTTAAGTTATTTAAACCTACTGCTACTGTCCACATATCACGATTCTTTAGTAACATTTGAGGAAGGATAATATCGCTCCATGGGAAAGCAAAACTAGTTAAACCACTATATACAATCATCGGTGTTGCTACCGGTAAGTTTATTTTCATAAAAATTTGGAATCTATTAGCACCATGCATCATAGCGCACTCATCTATTTCATAAGGTATAGTGTCAAAGAACCCTTTTTGTACCATATAACTCATAGGTGCACCACCAGTATAGATTAAAATTAATCCCCAATGACTATTTAATAAGTTCAATTGTGTACAAAGTAAATATACGGCAACCATACCCATGAATGATGGGAACATACCTAAAATTAACGTTAATTTCATTAAATGCTTACGTGATTTGAATTTTAATCTAGACATAGCATAAGCAGTTAATATTGTTAAGAATGTTCCAAATACACAGCTTACTGATGAAATTAGAAGTGTATTTAAAAACCATTTTGGATAATTATAAGTATCTGTATCAGTAAATAATTTTACAAATGAATCAAAACCATATTCAGTAGGAAAGAAACCATCAAATGAATACATATCACCTTGCTTACTAAATGAAGCAAGAACTAACCATAATATTGGAAAGAAAAAGATAAATGCTACAGCGGCTAAAATTAAGTAGCTTAATACTGCACCAAATATTTTTTGAGGATTTATTATTCTTCTTTTATATTGTTTAACTGTATTTTCCATTATTTATACGTATCCTCCTGTCTATAAGCTGGAGATAAAACATATACCGCAAGTGATATAATTGATGTTATTATAAATATTATCAATGATATAGCAGCACCAATTGAGTAATAATTATTATCAATTGATAAGTTATATAACCAGTTAATTAATAAGTCGGTATTACTTGCTAAAAAGTAACCATCTGTTGTAAGACTACTTCCTCTTAAGAAATAGAAAATACCAAAGTTATTAAAGTTACCGATAAATTGGTTAATAATAACTGGAGTAGTAGCAAATACTACGTATGGTAATGTAATACTTCTAAATTGACGGAATGGTTTAGCCCCATGCATTGAAGCTACTTCATACAAATCTGTACGCATATTAGATAATATACCTGTAGCTAATAACATTCCTGATGGTACTGCTATCCAGGCATTTATAATTAAACCTAACCATCTAGCGTTCCAACCAGCATCAATTGATAAGAAATCAATTGCTTTACCTCCTGATTCTTGAATTAATTGATTAATAGGTCCACCAAATGAGAACATATATTTAAAACCCAATAAGGTAATAAAACCAGGAACAGCATAAGCAATTATTGGGAATGCCCGCCAGAATAATTTACCCTTAACGATTTTCTTATTAATCAATAATGCTAAAGCTAATGAGCCAAAATAATTCAATGCCGTAGACATAACTGCCCATAAAATATTCCAACCTAAGATTTTACCAAATGTTGAGGCGAATTGGCCTAATGTAACCAATTCACTAAAGTTTTGGAATCCTACCCAATCTACAAGTGAGTTAGTATCAACTATTCTGCCACCGTAGTTTGTGAAAGCGATCAAAATCATAACTACAATAGGTAATACGTTGAAAATAGCTACACCTATTACTGGTAAAAATAATACTGTTATATAAAACTTTTGATTTAATAATTCCTTTACTTCTTCACCAAAAGTTTTAGGCTTTAAACCTGCTTCAACTCTTAGTTGGGTTTGATAAGCATCACGTACATTTGATACATAAATCGCTAGGTATAATAACAATATGAATAATGTCATAACACCTAATATCAAACATACGACTGAGTTGTCTCCTTCAATGCCTAATATTGGGTTTGGCTCAACATCACCTAGAGTGAAGAGTTTAACGAAATCTCTACCACCTTTTAAAACAAAATATACTATTGCTAAAATTTGAACTAATAAATAAATAATACCTTTAGCATATTTTTTATATAGAATTTGGCCTAGGCCCATTACCCCAAATGAGGCCATTGTCTTACCATTTGAATGAATTAAAAATTCTTTAAATTTTTGCCATTTATCTTTAATGGCTTCTTTTTTCTCGTTAAATTTCTTTACGAATATATTTTCTCTTTTTTCTACAACATTTTCCATCATTATCACCTACCCTAACGTTGTCAAGGCATCTATAACCTCTTGATTAGCTTGTTCTACTCTAGCTTTTATCTTGTCTAAAGAATCATATTTAGGTGGATTTGAAGAACCTGCTTCTCTAAATGCATCAGCAGCCATATCTGTAAATAATGTAGTTACAGCTTTCCATACAGAAGTAAGTTCACTATTTGATGGCATAACTCGAATATTTCCGTTATTTAAATCTTCAACAACATCCTTATTAATTCCACCTAATTGTTCAGCTAATTCTGTTCTAGCTGGAACGACACCAAGCATTTCATTTCTAAGTTCTAAAATTTCATATTGGGTAGCAAAATTAATAAACGCTAAACAAGCATTAGGATATTCAGTGTATGCAGATATTGCATAACCGTGTACACCACCCATTGAAATACTGTCAATAAGTTCTGCATCTTCATCTGTTAAATCACCATTAGCTGGTAATTTTGGTAGTGTAGAAACACCTAAACATTCATTAGGATCAAGACCTTCACCCTCTAATGCTGTAATAAACATATTAGTAACATCCGGTGTAGTTGCAGTAGCAAAGAAATTACCCTCAGCTAGTTGTTGATATGCTATTGAAGTAATAGTTCCATCAACTGCTCGTTGATCCATTAAAGTGGCTTGTTGACGTATTACACTAGCACCTAGATAGGCATTTCCAGCTGAAATACCAATATCTGATGTATCGTTATTATCATCACCAAAAATATAACCACCATAACTATATAAATAACCCATACTGAAATATGGTTGTTCATAACTCTTCATATAACCAAATGTATCAGGATCACCATCTTCAGCTAACATTTTTGAAAATTTATACATAGCTGGCCAACTTTCAATCATGTCAGGTACGTTATTTTGATTATCATCCCACTCAGTTTCCCAATTGCTAGGAATTAAATCTTTACGATAAAACAACAATGGCTCTTGTACATTTACCGGAACACCATAAATTTCACCATTTTTTTCATATGCTTTCCAAGCATTTTCACCTATTCCCTCATATTCATCAATTTCAGTAATAGGAAGAGGTAAAAGATGTCTACCATCAACATATTTCATCAAATTATCATTAGCTTGATATAAAACATCAGGACCTTCGCCATATGGTCCATCGTCTACTAAGTTTGTGTTTTCTGATAAATTGGCATCAACTGCTTCAATACCATATTCGGCATATTCTTCGTTAAATGCATCTAGAAGTTCATTTAGATAACCTAGTTCACGAGCTATATCGTTTTCTAGAACTTTAATTTGAACATTTCTTTCTAATTCACCAGTAAATATTTCATCTCTACCTACTTCTTCCTCTTCAGGTAGGCAACCAATGACAATTAAAATTGTAAATATGGCTACAAAATGAAGAATTAAAATTACAATTTTTTTCATGCATTTTCCTCCATTATAACGAAGCCTTTGTCATTAAGAATATTATTTTCATAATTATGACAAAGAATAACTGTTTTACTTTTAATTTTTTTATTCTTCTGTGAATAATTAATATATAATTTTAATAATTTATTATTTTTTTTACGGACAATTAATAACATATCATTTTCGCTAGTAACATATATTTCACTATATGCTAATAGATCATTTGTAGTTCTTAATTTAATTAAGGCTTTTAACATGTTATATAATTTGCCATTATAATCGATTTTATTAAAATCCATCGGTCTTCTATTATCTGGATCATAACCACCTTCTAGTGGTATTTCAATACCATAATAGATACCAGGATTTCCTTTAAAACAAAATTGTAAAGCTAAAGCACAAATTAATAAATCTAAATCTTTATTACATGAAGTATAAAATCTATCTGTGTCATGAGTATCTAATAAATTTAACATCATATCGTTTGCTATATCATTATTTCTTAGTAGGATTGCATTTAACTGTTCAGCTACTTCTTTAGCATTTAAATTATTTAAAGCTAAATAATCTAAGGCTGCCTTAGTAAATGAATAATTCATGATTGAATCAAATTGATCTCCTCTTAAAAAAGGATAACTATTATGCCAATTTTCAGCCACTAACAAACAATTTGGGTCAACTTCCTTAACCGCTTTTCTAAATTCTTGCCAGAAACAATGACTTAATTCATCAGCTACATCTAAACGCCAACCATCTATTTTAAATTCTCTTACATAATATTTTCCTATTTCAATTAAATATTTTCTTAATTCTTTATTACTAGTATTAAACTTAGGTAAATAATTACAAATAGAAAATATTTCATAATTAATTTTTTCTTGGTCAACTTTATCACCATGAATGATAAACCAATCATAATATTTAGAATCTTTACCATTTTTAAGAACATCTTGAAATTGCTCAATTTGGTCTGAACAATGATTAAATACAGCATCTAAGATAATTTTAATGTCTAATTGATGAGCTTTAGTAATTAATTCCTTTAAGTCTTCTTTTGAACCAAATTGTTTATCAACATCATAATAATCAGATATATCATATTTATGATTAGAAATAGATTTAAAAATAGGAGTTAGATAAAGGGCATTTATACCTAACTCTTTTAAATAATTTAATTTATTTGTAATGCCCTTTAAATCTCCTCCATAAAAACTAGTAGGTTTAGGAATTTCATTAACCTTTAAATTAATGTAACTTAAATCTTTTTCTTTATTACCTAAATTAAATCTATCAATAAAAACCTCATAAAACACGCGATTTTTTAACCAGTCTATTCTTTTTGGAATATCAACTTCATTGATATATGGGAATTGGAAGCAATTAAAATATGCTAAATTGTAATCATAACTATCTTTAACACCATCTTCACAAAAATAATATGTTTTGCCGTTTTCAGTTAATGTGAATATATAAACAAATCTAACATCCCAAAGTTTAATCGTAACTTCGTAGTATTTAAACATATAATCTTCATATTTTAAATTCATATCAATTACTTGTTGCTTGATATAGTAATCATACTTATTACCATATACTACTTGTACTTTAGCAAATTCATCTTTTTTTGCTACTCTTAATCGTAAAGTTATTTCATTTTTACTAATTGGAAAAGCATAGTTTGAATCTTCTTCATGAAAAATTGCTTCCTTAATCATATTATCCCCCTATCTTTTATTACTAGCATTATTTTGTAACTGGAGTGATAGTAATTTCTTTAGTAATAGAATTTAAACTTAATTTATATGTACCAGCTTTTAAAATAGTGATGTTAGAATGATCATCTGTTTTTATAACATCTTTACTTACTACGTTACCGCCTCTTAAGAATACACCTTGATGTAAACCATACCAATAACTTACGATTTGGAATGAAGCATTGTCATTAACTACGATTTCAGCTTCATAAGTGTAATTATTTGTTTGTTTTAAACTAGTATATTTAGACCAATCAGTTTCTACACCATCTACTGTAGCTAAACCTGTTAATTTGAAATCTCTATTATCTTTAGTATTAGCATCTACAACTTCATAATTTACTTCATATGTTTTACCTGTAGTTTGATATACTTCTCTATTGTAGCTAATACCATGTTTTTCTTCGCCTTCTAAATAATACCAACCTGATACTGCTTGTCCTTCACTAACTGTTGGTTCTTTAACGTTAGGGAATTTAGCACCATTTCTTAAATAAACAGTGTGATCAGTACCATTGCCATTATATTTGAAATTAAATGTATCATATACTACGCCTTTAGTAGTTTCATAATTGCCAATACGATTAATAGCTACAGTATATTTTTCATATTTATTTTCATCTGCATAAGTTGATTTATTAACTACTACATATTCATTTGTAACTTCTTCAGCCACTTCTTTATCAGCAGTAACTACCACTTTATATTTACCACTATTAATAATTTCAATTTCATTAGCGCTATTAAGATTTACATTTTCAGCATCTGTATTTTCTTTATCAATACTCTTATTAAGACCACTTAATTGAACACTATAGTCTTTATCTACCATATAAATTTGTAATAATTCACCAGCATTAAAGCTAAATTCACCTGTCCAAACAATATTATCGCCAACAGCTTTACCTACAGGGAATTTTAAATCCTCATAACTTGTAGTGTTAGCTCCACCAGCTGGAGTACCACCAATAAATGGAGCAAAATATACATCAACTGTGAAATCTCCTAATCTTTCAACTTCAATTACACCAGCAGTTGGAGTAACTAAATCAGTCGTGATTGTGAATTTATAAAGACCAGATACTTTAACTTTAATATTAGCTTTATAGCCTGTAGATGGGTCTAAATAGTTACCAACTTTTTCAAAATATTCATCATTACCATCTTCAAGTAAAGACCCACCCATTTGATATTTCCATGTAACTTCTGTTCCTGCAAATTCAAATACTGCAAATTGGAATTCATTACCTTCAATTAAGCCAAATGTTCCTTCAAATACATTAGGTTCACCTTCAACTTTATCTAATGCAAATATATCAGTATCTTTATGACCTTTACCCCAATCAGAAGCCGCTAAATCGCCAGATAAATTACCTGTTATTTCCCATTTATTATTATCTTCAGCAACTGTAGCCCACATACTAAATACAGCTGTATCTTTAGTAATTGGTTCATCAAAATCAAATTCATGTGATAAAGACGGGGTAGAATACCAACCACGGAATACTGAGCCATCTGCTTTAGGATCTGGTGTCCAATTAGTAGCTTTTTCCCCTTCTTTAACTTCTTGTGTATCTAATACAACATCTGTAGATCCACCATCATAGAAAGTGACAGTGTATGTTTTTTCACCAGGTTCATCTTGGCTATTGTCACATGAAGTCAAAACTAAGCCTAGCACTAGCACACTTAAAAGTATGCCAAATAATTTAAATACTTTTTTCATTTTCTCCTCCTATTGTTTTTTTATATCTTTTCAAATCCACCCTGAAATTGTAAACGCTTACAACAAGTTGCATAAGATTTGCACACTTAATCGTTTAACCATTCGCGTATATTATACTGCAAGCGCTTTAATTTGTAAATGGTTTAACTTAATTTAAGTTAAATTCTTTAAAAAATTAATTATGGATTTTAATTTGATAAACATTTATAATATAAGTACGCAAAATAGGTGTGCAAAAAAGCATGTGGAGGTACCTTATGGCAAGAGTCAGATTAATAGATATAGCTAAAGAAGCAGGTGTTTCAGTAGCTACTGTTTCATATGTTCTAAACAATGTTCCTAATCAAAAAGTGAGCGATGAAACTAGATTAAAAGTTATGCAAATAGCTAATTTACATAATTATAAAAAAAATAATATTGCTGAAGCTTTAGTTAAAGGTCAAACTAAATGTGTAGGTATCTATGCTGCTAAATATGATTTTTCTATAATTAATGCTGATATATATCAATTAATTAATATATTAAGTGCTAAATTCTTAGAAAATGGCTATTATACTATTGTTTTATCTAGTCCATATAATACTAGTATTAACTATATTGATGCAATTGTATGTATTTCTTTAAGTGATGAGGATTTTATCACTGTTTCTAAAGCTAATACTATACCTGTTATTGCTGTTGACTGTATCCGTCACATACCTTGGACTTTTGAAATTTGTCATACATATAAAAACGTTAAAGATGATTTATTATTAAATGAATATGTTTTATTTTGCTACAAATATAACTCTAATGGCCTAAATAAATTAATAAGTCAAAATAATAATAACGTTAAGTTTGTCTCTAATTTCTTACAACTAGAAAACTTAACTAGTGAGAGTGCTAATAAAGTTGTTGTCGCTTCTTCAGCCTCACTACTAGATTATTTGCTAACAAAAAACATTAAGGTTTATAAGGCGCCTTTTAATTATAATAATTTTATTACGGCTATTTATAATTCAACTATTTTAGCTATTGAACACGCTGAAGTAGCTGAACATGTGATTCATTTTTAATGAAAAAGTTTTCATTAAAAAATGCTTAAAATCAAACGTTTTCTTACTTGTAATATTATAAAATCCTCCTATAATAGAGCCGACTTAAATAGATAGG
>CASFCK010000017.1 GCA_949293265.1 uncultured bacterium | reverse complement strand
CATTTAGTTTGTTTACTACAGCTTTAGCCTCTTTGTTTGGTAATAAGAAATAAAATTGTATTTGTAATTTCACAATTTTAATTGATAATACAACTTTACTTAGCGGAATTTACTTTTACAATTAACTCAATTTTTACTCCGACAATTAAATCCATCATAAACAACTCCTTAAGATATTTTATATACTTTCGTATTTCATTACACTTTATAAATATAACAGTTTGTATCTATAAAATTATACTATAAAAATAGTTCAATGATAAAAATATTTTCCTAATTTTATTACAATTCCATCTAGTCATTTTTAGGGGGATGCACGGACAACCCTACCATTTTTAAGGCAAAAATATCCGTTCTATAAAAAAGAGCCAAAACTAGAAATTATCTAGGAATGGCGTTGTTTTTTTGACTTTTAAAATCACTTTTTTAGATCTAGTAATGTGATAGACTCAACATGACTTGTTCTTGGAAATAAATCAACAGGGGTTACTTCAACTATTTTATATGTATCTTTTAAATAATTTATATCTCTAGCAAGAGTAGCTACATTACATGATATATAAACTATTTTTTTAATTTTTGCTTCTTTTATGACGTCTAGGAAGGAAATATCACAGCCTTTACGTGGTGGATCAAAAATAATTGAATCTATTTTGTTAGATTTAATTGTTTCTAATATTTTATCTTCACATTTACCTAAAATGAATTTAGCATTATTTATATCATTCATTTTAGCATTTAATATAGCGTTATCAATAGCGCTTTTTACAACTTCGATACCTATTATTTGTTTAACATAAGGGGCAACATTTAAGGTAATACTTCCCATACCACAATATGCATCTATTATAATTTCGTTTTTTTGAGGGTTTAATAAATTAATTGCTTCTTTATATAAAAGTTCACACATATTGTTATTTACTTGTAAAAATGTATTTGGCGCTACATTAAATATATGTCCTAATATATCTTCAGTAAGATTTGTTTTACCATATAATAATATATTATTATCAGTTAATAAAACATTATTGTTTAAATCATTAATATTTAAATAGATTGAAACTATATTATTGATTTTAACAAGTTCATTTACTAAGTCTGAAAAATCATATTTTTTAGTTACTATTAGAACTATCATATATTTATCATATTTAGTCTTCCGACACATTAAAGCTCTAAATAAGCCATTTTTTGTTGTTTCATCATATATTGAAATATTATTATTTTTTAAATATTTTTTAGTTATTGTAAGAATTTTTTCTAATAATGGTGGCTCTATATGGCAATTTAAATTACTAATTATTTCATGACTTTTACCTTTATACATTCCACAAATTATTTCATTATTATTTTTAGCAAATGGAATGATAGCTTTATTACGGTAATTATTTATTATATCATTAGAAATTAATTCATTCATTTTAAAATCAGCAATTTTAGTGCCATGTGTTATTGTATTTTTAACTTTATTAAACTTTACTTTTTTCTCTAATTCATAGCTCATATGTCGCATTTGACAACCACCACATAGAGGATATAGACTACAATCTGTTTCTTTACGGTAAGGACTTTCAATTAATACTTCAAGTAATTTAGCCTCATATAGTTTACTTAAAACTTTAGTGATTTCAATTTTGCAGGTTTCACCAACTATAGCATAGGGAATAAAAATAATCTTTTTATTATAATAAGCAATTCCTTTACCGTCTTTATCCATATCTTCAATTAGTACTTCTAATATATCGCCTTTATTCATTTTCTTCCTCTTTATATTTTTTTGCTAGACCACCTTCACTAGTTTCTTTTAAAGAACGTGGTAGTGAAACACCTGTTTCTAACATCGTACTAACAACGGTATCAAAACTAATTTTAGCTTCCTTAGCATTAATATATAAAGCTAAAATAGCTGAATCAATTGCTCTAACTGCCCCCATTGCATTACGTTCAATACATGGGATTTGAACATAACCCTCTACAGGATCACATGTTAAACCTAAATTATGTTCTAAAGCAATTTCGGCTGCTCTTTCAATTGTCAAAATATCACCCTTTAAAATATAGGCAGCATAACTTGCGGCCATGGATGTAGCTGTTCCTACTTCTGCTTGACAACCAGCATAAGCCCCAGAAATTGATGCGCTATATGAAACTATATTGCCAATAATACCTGCGACTTTTAAGCCATCTATTTCTTCTTTTTTAGTTGTTCCATACTTTTCTTTTAAATACATGATGACCGCAGGTAAAACACCACATGCACCACATGTAGGACTAGTTACTACCTCAGCACCACTTGCATTTTCTTCACTAACAGCATACGCATACGCCATTATTTTTCTTATGTCTTTATCGTAATCTAGCTTAGTTAAGGACTTGGCAAAATAAATATCTTTAGCTTTCCTTTTTACTTTTAATCTTCCTGGTAAAAGACCGCTTTTACTAAGGCCAGATTTAAGGCTTGTTTGCATTATTTCTAATACGTTTTCTAGATAACTGTCTATCGATTCATGCTTATTAACATATTCCACTAAATTAATATTATTTTCTGTTAAATATTCTTTAATATGATAAAAGGTGTTTTCAGCATATATTTCTTTTTGTTTTTCTTCTTGGATACCCTCTATTCTAATATTACCTCCACCTATTGAGTAGAAAGTTTCTTCACCAATTATTTTCATATCCTTATAACCAACAATTTTTAGTGTATTAGGATGAAGACATTCCGTTTTATAATCAAATATTATTTTTGCATTAGGTAGTGTTTGTAAAATTATATAATCTGTTAAATGTCCTTTTCCAGTTAAGGCTAAACTACCATATAAATAAACTTGATATGAATTACAATCTTTATATTTATTTAAAAAATACAAAGCAGCTTTTTTAGGTCCCATTGTATGGCTTGATGATGGTCCATTACCAATTTTATATAATTCTTTTAACGAGTACATAATTACTTTTCTCCTTTAAGTTCCATTATAGCATCCCTAACTTGGGCTGCCATTTCAAAATTCAATTCCTTAGCGTATTGCATCATTTCTTCATTAAGTCTATTAATTAATTCTTCTTTTTCTATTTTGGTCATTTTCTTATTTTTATGTTTTTGTTCTTCAACATAGGCTTTAATCTGAATTTTTTCTGGAATAGCTTTTATAATCGTTTTAGGGATTATATTATGTTCTTTATTATATTCATCTTGAATAAAACGACGTCTAGCCGTTTCATCAATGGCCTCTTTCATAGATGGTGATATACTATCAGCATACATTATAACCATGCCATTAGCATTTCTCGCAGCTCGACCTATCGTTTGAATTAAACTTCTTTCACTTCTTAAAAAACCTTGTTTATCGGCATCTAAGATACAAACTAAGCTTACTTCTGGTAAGTCAAGGCCTTCTCTTAAAAGGTTTATACCAACTAATACATCATATTTACCTAATCTAAGATCACGTAAAATCTCAAGTCGTTCAAGTGATTTTATTTTAGAATGTAAATACGCTACTTTTAAGTCTAATTTTTTTAAATATTTAGTTAAGTCTTCACTCATTTTTATAGTTAATGTAGTAATTAAAACACGCTCGTTTTTATCTACGCGTTTTTTAATTTCAGCATAAATATCATCTACTTGTCCTAAAGTTGGTCTAACTTCAATTTTAGGGTCAAGTAATCCTGTTGGTCTAATAATTTGTTCAACAATTGGATATTCCTTTTCATAATCACCCGGGGTTGCAGAAACATAAATAGCATGTTTAATATGTTTGTCAAACTCAGTAAATGTTAACGGCCGATTATCTAATGCACTTGGTAAACGAAAACCATAGTCAACTAAGGTTTGTTTACGTGATCTATCACCATTATACATACCTCTAACTTGCGGTAAAGTGACATGAGATTCATCAACTAATAATAAAAAATCATCAGGGAAGAAATCTAGTAAGGTTGCGGGAGTTTCTCCCTCTTTTCTTAATGTCAAATGTCTTGAATAATTTTCAACACCAGGACACGTTCCAATTTCGGCTAACATTTCTACATCGTAGTTTGTTCTTTGTTCAATACGTTCAGCTTCTAGATATTTATTTTCTTTTAAAAATTTATTTTTTTGAATCAATAACTCAGCTTTAATTCTTTTAATTGCTTCTTCTAATTTATCTTTACTTGTCATAAATAAAGTAGCGGCGAATATATTAACATACATAACTTGTTCAACAATTTGACCTGTTGTAACATCAAATAAGCTTATTTTTTCTATTTCATCATCAAAAAATAAAATTCTAATTCCATTTTTATGTTCAGATGCTTGAATTATTTCAAGAACATCACCTTTTGATCTAAATGTTCCTCTTTGAAAGTCAAATTCATTACGGGTGTATTGCATTTCAATAAGCTTTAATAATAATTCTTTTCGATTATATGTTTCCCCAACCCGTAAACATAACATTGATTTACGATATTCATCAGGATCACCAATACCATAAATACAAGATACTGAAGCAACAACAATAACATCATCATAATCAATTAAGGCCGCAGTAGCACTATGGCGCATCTCATCTATTTCATCGTTTATTTTGGCATCTTTTTCGATATAGGTATCGCTTGCTGCTACATATGCTTCTGGTTGATAATAATCATAATATGAAATAAAGAATTCAACATGATTATGCGGAAATAATGACTTAATCTCATTATATAATTGGCCAGCTAAAGTTTTATTATGGGCTAATATTAAAGTCTTTTTTCCATATTCCTTAATAATATTAGCCATAGTAAATGTTTTACCTGTACCAGTAGCACCTAATAAAGTCACCCTGTTTATTCCCTTATTAAAATTATTAATAATTTCCTTTATTGCCTCTGGTTGATCACCAGTAGGTTTATAATCAGAAACAAGTTCAAAATTAGCCATCATTTCACCTTCTAAATCGTTTATAATTTTACCATAAAATAGATAAAAAAAATAGGCCTAAGCCTATTTAGTCATTTTGAAAATTACTCTCTAAAGCTCTATTTTTAGCTAAAACCGTATCAGCTAAATTTTTACAATGATCACCAATACGTTCAAGATTAGATAATAGTTCATCATAATAATCTGAATTATCATATGAACATAAACCCATGCTTACCCGATGAGTATGACGTTGGTGGAATATTTCTTGCATATCATCAACTTTATGCTCAGTTTCAGCTACTAATTTAGCTTTATCTTGATTCCAATCTTTTATTGATTCAACACCATTACTTACCATAATGTTTACACTAGCAAACATTTGTTCTAAATCTTGCATACTGTCCTCTGAAAGTGATAAATTACGTTTATATCTATCTTCATAAAATTCACAAATATTAGAACAATGATCTCCGATACGCTCATAATCTTTAATCGTATCTAAATATTTAGAAATTTTAGTCATTTCAGCAGTATGAATATTTTCAAGAGTTATATTTATTAAATAATCATGTATACGTTTATCAAATAAGTCTATTAAATCTTCTAATTTTTTAGCATCTTCAGGAATTTTTTCATCGTTATTTTTAGAATAATCTTTAACTAATGTAAAATATTTATTTACTGTTTCACCCATAAAATCAACACATTTAGCTATAAATGTTAAAGCTAAAGTAGGAGATTTCTTAATTAAAGAATAATCTAATAATTCATCAAGTAACTTATTAGCTTCCTCTTCTTCTGATGGTTTACCTTTAATAATTTTACAAATTAAATTACATAAAGGTTTAATAAACCAGAATAAAATAAATGTAGTAGTTACGTTGAAAATAATATGGGCAATAGATATTGTCATACTAGAATTACCACCAAGAGCATTATCAATTGGAGTTAATAATAAGACAAAAGGATATAATAAAATCATAAAGATAATAGCACCAATTACATTAAATAAAGCATGGAAACACGCAGTCCTTTTTGATTCAGTTCCACCACCAATTGCCGCTATTACAGCCGTAACTGTAGTACCAATGTTCGCACCAATCAAAATAGGCACAGCACCCATTATAGACATGCTAGAAGCGGCAAAAATACCTTGTAAAATACCTATTGAAGCTGATGAAGATTGAATTATTGCAGTAACTATAATACCTAAGAAGAAACCTATAATAGGCCAATCATTGAAAGTCTTAAATAAATTTTCAGTTTGAGTAGCATAAGTTGTAGTAATATAACCTAAGCCGGCATCCATTAATTGTAAGCCAAAAAACAAAAGACCAAAACCAAGTAAAATCCTACCAATATCTTTAATTTTACGTTTATTAACAAAAAAGATAAATATAGCTCCTAAACCTATAAATATTAATGATATATCACCAATATTAAAACCGATGATTAAAGACGTAACTGTAGTACCAATGTTCGCACCCATAATAATACCTACAGCTTGAGCTAAGGTCATTAAACCTGATCTAACTAATCCTACAGTTAAGGCTGTAGTACCAGATGAAGATTGAACGATTGCCGTTAAACCAGCACCTACAAATATACCTTTAAGTGGTGTATTAGTTGATTTTTCAATAATTAGTTTTAATTTAGAACCAGCTAAATCTTTTAAAGCATCTCCCATCAAATTAATTCCATAAAGGAAAACACCTAAGCCACCTAATACAAATAATATGCAGCCAAATGGTGAATTTGCCAATAATGACAGATCTGAATTTAATAACATTGATTAACCTCACTATTTACAATTTTTACAATGATTACGCTTAATTTTACAATATATTTACACTTAGCGCAAGACAAAATTAAAAAGCTCTAAATTCCTAGAGCTTCTTTTGCTAATTTGTCAGCTAATTCATTATATTTTTCACCAGTATGACTTTTAATTTTTACAAATTTTACATTCATTTTATTTTTAATATTTTTTACAAATTCAACATATAGTTTAGCAATATCACTTTTAGCTTCCCATTCAAAATTATACCATTTTTCAATTCCTTCATAGTCATAACAAAGGGTTAAATCATAAATTTCATTTTTGTAACAATAATTTAAAATAAAACCTGCACCTTTAATTTCACCAGCTATATTACGATGTTTAGAAAATTCATCAGCAGGATAAGCTTTTTTAAAATGCATTTCTTTACCTTGTATTAATAATACACCACCAAATGAATACTTTTTGGTTTTTGCATCATAACTACCATCAACATAGGCCGTATTTTCTAAATATTGTTTTTGATTATCAGTGATAAAACTAAGTGCATCTTCATAATTGTTAAAACACTTATAAACGGCTCCACTAAAGCCTAATACTTCATTTTGGCATTCTTCCCAACTCGAATAAATACCAGGCTTTTTACCCTTTTTTACAGCATAATATTTCATAATGACCCTAATATTTCTAAGGTTATTTTACATGATCTTTTGGCAATTTCATCTTCAAATTTTGAATAATCTTCAATTTGACTTTCTTGACCAACTAGATCAGAAATGTAGCGAATAACTAAAATAGGTATCGAAAAATGATCTGCCACATGAGCAATAGCCGCGCTTTCCATTTCAAAACAAAAAGTTTTATTTTCTGGTAAATGTGGCATTGAAGTTACGAATTTGTCACTAGTTAAAGTATGTGAAACATGCCAATTATATTTGTTTATTACAAGTTTAACTTTATTTAAAAGATTATTATCAGTTTGATAATAATACTTTTCACCAGGAACTTCACCAAGTTTATAACCAAATGCAGTTGCGTCTACATCACCATAAAATAATTTATCTACTAAACATACATCACCTGTTTTTAATGGGGACATTCCGCCTGCTATACCGGTTGAAATTATTAAATCAACTTTAAATTCCATAGCTAAAATGGTAGTTGCGATTGCAGCATTTACTTTACCAACACCTGATTTAACAATAATTATTATATGCTCTTTATACTTTAATTCATAAAATTTATTTTTGGCTATCTCTCTTGTCTTGATAAGTTCACATGAAGTAATGATATCATTTACTTCTTCTAGCATTGCTCCAATAATACCAATTACCATTACTTATCACTCCTTATAATTTCATTAATTCTACTTAAAATTAAATCTAAAGCTACTTCGTGAGAATGATCATTAGGAATGATAATATTTGCATATCTTTTAGTTGGGTTAACATACGCTTCATGGCTAGGTTTAACAGTGTCTAAATATTGTTTAATTACAAATTTAGCTGTCCTCCCGCGTTCAATCGTATCTCTTTCTAATCTTCTAATGAATCGTAAATCATCATCACATTCAACATAAATTTTAATATTAGCTAAATCTCTTATTTTTTTAGAATATAAGGCTAAAATACCTTCTAAAATAATTACCTTTTTAGGCTCAATCATAATATATTCATTTTCTTTACGGTTATGATATACAAAATCATAAACAGGTTCATTAATACTTTTACCATTAAGTAATTCTTTTAATTGTACATATAAAAAATTTAAGTCAAATGAATCTGGGTGATCATAGTTTGTCTTCATTCTTTCTTCCATAGATAATTCCGTTTGATCTTTATAATAATTATCCATACAAATTATTCCGACTTCTTTTGTATCTAATTTGTCCATAAGATGTTTTACTACTGTACTTTTACCACTAGCACTACCACCAGCTACTATAATTAAAATACTATCCATTATTCTTACCTCGGTATTCTTATTTTTAAAATTAAATTATCACTTTTTGATTTGCCTACTAATTGACCTACAATTAATCTACCCTTACCCCGGATGCTTAGTACATCATTTTCTTTTATAATCTTAGCAGTATTTGTAACAATAATATGATTAACTTTGACTAAACCAGTTTCTACTATCTCTTTAGCTTTTTTTCTCCCAAAATTATAACTATTAGCTAAAACATTATCTAAGCGCATGCTTGGTAAAAAAACAGTCCGTTCTTCATATTCTGTTTCATAGTTAAGTTCTTCAAAAGACTGTTCTATTTCAACTTTAGCTTTACCAATATAATGCAGATTATCAACTATAAATTCCTTCATATTAGAAACTACAAAAAAGTAATAATCATCATTAACTTTAATTATATCACCAATTATTTCTCTCTTTAAACCAAGAGCTAGTATACTACCTAAAATTTGGCGATGATTAATTGTATCAGTTTTATTATTATAATTAATTTTTAAAGTTATGATGTTGAAGTCAAGATTACTTATTGGATTTAAGCTTATTAAAGCCCGTTTATACTCCGCATTTTCATATCCACCATAGAAATAAACTTTTACATCATCATTTTTTTTAAAACAATATTTAATTATTTCTTGTTGTTCAACAGTATAAAAAGGCAATAAAATATCACGCTTATAAGCATCGAGTTTTAATGTATAAATCCGATTTTTAAATGCTTCTAAAGTATCCATATTAACCTCATCATCAATTTTTCTTTCTCGTAAATTATAATAAATTGTTTTAAAAATTACAAGTATAAATAAAGCACCTTTCAAGCGAAAGGTGCAATATAGAAATTATATTATTAAAGTATATTTAACTTCTATCACTATTAGCAAATATCATAAATAATAAATATAATACTTGGATGTATATATAGATTAGAGATACAATTAATCCTAATGAAACAGACCATTCTGCATTTTTTGAACAACCAGCTTGAACTACAAAGTTTGCTTCATCAAAGTTGAAAATTAAAGTTATAGCACCATAGATTAATAAGAAAGCTTCAACAGCGATTAAAACACCTATATTGATGCTAGAAAAATCAAAAAACAAACTAAATAGTGAACCAAAAATTACTAGTACTAAGGCTCCAATAGACAATGCATAAGCCAACTTGCGGAAAAATGATCCTTGTTTAAATACACCAGTAGCATATAATAATAACATTACGCCAAAGATTAGTACAGTTGAAAAAGCTGCCATAGTTCCAATACCAGGAACAAAAAATTCAAATAAAGCAGAAATAGAACCTACTAACAAACCTTGACAAGCAGCATAAATAACACCACAATATTTAGCAGCACGTTCTGATATTCTACCTACTAAACCGGCAATAAACGCTGCAATACAACTGAATGTTAAAGCAAGGGCTAAGCCTTCTACATTATTTATTGCTGGAAGTGTAAGGGCTACAACAATCGCAACAATGGCGGTAATTGCTAATAAGATACTAGTTTTAACTACTATACCCTTATAATTAGCGGCATCAACATCCTCAAAATGAGTTGCACCTGTTTGTATAGTTGAAAATATAGGATTTTGACTTCTCATTTAAAGACCTCCTTTTGTTACTAATTATAATTATTTTAGATTTAATTGTAAATATGTTTACTAGATTTTACACAATTTCCCATAATAAAGAGAAAAAGCTTATCTGCTAATTAGCAAATAAGCCATATTCTTCAATCGGATCTTCTTCAGGTAAATCACCAAAAGCATGCATCAACTCAAAATCATGGAAAATTGTTTGATTTAATTTGGTTCTTCTTAAAACATCTTTTTTAGATGTAAATGGTTCTTCATTACGTCTATTTACAATATCAAAGGCTACAGATTCACCTAGGCCGTCTACTGCTGCAAACGGTATTCTTAAGCCTTCTTTTTCAATTTTAAATTCTTTAGCTTCTGATAGCTTTATATCTAATGGTAAAAATTTAATACCTCTAGAAACCATTTCTAAAGCAACATATAAAGCATTAATTAAATCATCATCTTTAGCTGTTTTATCTAATTTATTATTTAATTCACTTATCATTGCTTTAATAGCTAATTTACCACCCATAAAAGCTTTTATAGAATAAGCTTTAGCTCTAGCCGTAAACCAAGCTGAATAGAATAATTCTGGGCTATAAACTTTAAACCAGGCAATTCGTAGTGCCATTAAAATATAAGCTGTTGCATGAGCTTTAGGGAACATGTATTGAATTTGTTCACAAGACCAAATATACCAGGCTGGGACTTTTTTCTCTTGCATATAGTCTTTATATTTAGCCCATTTTTCAGGATCTTTTTTAACTTTACCTTTTCTGACAAATTCCATAATTTCAAAAGCTTTTATCGGTTCAAGATTTTGATATAATAAATAAACCATTATATCATCACGACAACCTATTACATCACTAAAAGGAATTTTACCATATTCTGTTTTACCTAAAACTAACTCTTGTGAGTTGCCAGCCCAAATACCTGTACCATGTGATAAGCCTGAAATTTTAACTAATTCCGCAAAAGTTTTAGGCATAGTATCAGCTAATAATTTACGAACAAAGGTTGTTCCTAATTCTGGTACCGCATAGGACGCTACTGTTGAATCAATATCTTCTGGTTTTAAACCTATTACATAAGTACTTGAAAATAAACGATAAACATTTTTATCATCAACCGGAATATCTTCAGGTTTAGTAAAAGGAAATTTATCTTGATGTTGATGGACATAATCCATTAAATATTTAATTATTGTTGGATCATCATGACCTAATATATCTAATTTTAAAAGATTATTTTCAAAACTATGGTAATCATAATGCGTTGTCCGCCATTCATTACTAGTATTATCAGCTGGATATTGAACAGGCGTTACATCATAAATATCAACATAATGTGGTACAACTACAATTCCACCTGGATGTTGTCCGGTTGATCTTCTTACATTAACTAATTTAGTTGCTATTCTATCAATTTCACATGATCTAAGATTAATATGATTTCTTTCACAATAACCTTTTACATACCCAAAAGCATTTTTGTCTTGGACTTTAGCTATGGTTCCACCTCTAAATGAGTTTTCCATCCCCATAAATTCACGGACAAATTGATGAGCCTTACTTTGGTAATCGCCACTGAAATTTAAATCGATATCCGGAACTTTATCACCATTAAATCCTAAAAAGGTTTCAAAAGGTATATCATGACCATCCTTAATTAATTTTTCACCACAATTAGGACAAACTGCATCTGGTAAATCATAACCACTTTCTACATTTTGTAATATATCTTCAAACTCTTTTTCAGCTTCAGTTAATCCATATTCCTTAATTTCATCTTCATTCATTTTAAAAACTTGAAATTTACATTTAGGACAACGATAATGCGGTGAAAGCGGATTAATTTCAGTTATTTTCATCATCGTTGCAACTAATGATGAGCCAACGCTTCCTCTTGAACCAACTAAATAACCATCATTTAATGATTTAGTAACTAATAAATGACTCATATAATACACTGATGAGTAACCATTTGAAATAATCGAATTAAGCTCTCTATCTAGCCGTTTTTTAACAATTTGGTGTGGATTTTCACCATATTTTTCTTTGACATTTCGAGCCACAATTCGATTTAATTCTGCATTAATACTAGGGATGTTTAAGCTATCTTTAAACTCATCATCTCTTGGCGCAAACATTTCCTTTGGGAATGGTTTAACATTTTCAACCATATCAGCAATCAAATTAGTATTAGTAACGACAATTTGATAAGCCTCTTCCTCATTTAAGAATGAGAACTCATTAAGCATTTCATTAGTAGTACGTAGATGCATATCTGGACTATTACTATATCTTTTTAAACGATGATATTTTCCTCCTATTTGCGGACAATCAATTAAAATATCCCGATATTTCTTATCATATGGCATAATATAATGACAATCTGATGTAGCAACTACAATTTTACCTTGTGAACTAGCAACTAGTAATATTTTTTTAATTGCGTTAATAACACTAACTTTACCACCTGTAATATCAGTAAATAATTGAGCATATGCAGTTGGTGGTTGGACCTCAATATAATCATAATAAGAAATTAACTCTTCTAATCTTTTACTAGAACCATTTAAGGCTTCTTCAAATACTTCACCATTTACGCAACCAGAACCAACTAATATGCCATCACGGTATTTATTCAAGACACTCTTTAATAATCTTGGTTCTTCCGCACAATGAATTGTCATAGCATCTGATAAAAGCTTATAAAGATTTTTTAAGCCTACTTGATTTTTTACTAGTACATTAATATGATTAGGAATCAAATATTTATATAAACTTGGTGATACTAGATTATTGATATCATTATAATCATAAATTTCTTTAGCAAATATTTCTTGTAACATTAATGTAAAACATTCCGCAGTTACCCTTGTATCATCAATTGCCCGATGGTGTTTTAATTGTTTAACACGATAATATTTAGCTAATTCTTCAAGATTAAAGCGTTTAACATCATCATGGTGTAATGATCTAAATAAATTTAGAGTATCAATAACAGGAAAATTAACATCTTCATAATTTAGGCGCTTTAAATTAGCTTTAATCATACCAACATCAAAGCCGGCATTATGTGCTACTAAAATACTACCATCAATAAACTTTAAAAACTCCGGCATAATAACGCTAATATCAGGAGCTTCATTAACCATTTCATTAGTGATTGAAGTTAATTCAACTATTTTATCAGAGATCGGAAATCCTGGATTTACAAATGTTTCATACGAATCTATTTCACCATGCATATTATACTTAGTGGCAGCAATTTCAATAATTCGATCATTATCTTGTGATAAACCTGTCGTTTCTAAGTCAAAAATTACATAAGTTGTTTCTTTTAAATCTATGTTTTTTTGATTAAAAGCAATTTTCAAATCATCATCATTAATATAATTTAATTCAACGCCAAATATAGGCTTTATATTATAATTAGCCATTATTTTAGCAACTTCAGGTATATGATATACACCATCATGGTCACAAATGGCTAAAGCTTTATGTTCCCATTTATTTAATATATCATAATAATCTTGAACTGAAGCAATTGAATCAAGCGCACTCATTTTGCTGTGAGCATGTAATTCAACTCTTTTTACTTTGGCATCATCAATGACTTCATCTTCTTTTTTAGGACCTAATAAATCAATTTTAGAAGCCATTATAATAACATTTCTAGCATATGGATCATATTCGGCTTTACCTAAAACTCTAAGCATATAGTTAGGTTTTAAGTTTTGATATACCTCAATCTCTTTTTCACCTCTTAACCATTTTTTTACTATAATGGAATCAGTTTCATCAGTCATTTTAATTTGTGCTAAATTAGAATTAGTGAAGTTTTTAACTTCAATTTGAAAAATATATCCCTCAATTAAAAACATTGTCATTCCCTTTGTATTAGCATAAATTGCTAAATCGTTTGAAGTTAAGGGAATATCTTTTATTGGTGTAACATTTGTTACATTGTATGCTTTATAATTTTTACTATCATTTAAAGCTTTTTGATTCTCTTGTAACATTTTTGCTTCATCATTCATTTTCTTTAATTCTTCTCTTTGAGCTAATTCTAATTCTTCAATTTCTAAAGCGATACTCTTATTAGGGTCTTGTTCAAAATCAACTGTAATATTTAATCCATAATGTTTAAATTCTTCTTCTATATCAAGAGCTAAACTAGATAAACCAACCGCATCATTTTCGATTACATAGGTGAATGTATAATCTTGATATTTAGGTTTATTGTTTATTAAGCATTTAAATCTTGGCATATTGCTAGCAAGATAGTTAACTATATCACCTAAATATTCTCTTAAATTTTCTTCATTTATTACATTATTTTCATACTTAATCAAAATATTTAATTTAATATTATCATCTTTAAAATTCTTGCTTATGGCTGTTTTAAACATATTATAATGTTTAAGAGATAATGGCTTTTTAAAAATAAATATTAAATTTAATTCTTTTCTTACTTTATCATAACTTACCTTATTTAATTCAAAAGGATTATTTTGATAATCTATATCAATATCATAAATATACTCTAACTTCATTCTACCTTTTCCACCTTAATAATACTTCTTAATGCGATAAAAAAATATAAAACACTTAAAAAAACACCAACATATGTCAACAAACTAAAACTAAACAACACACCCAACAAATTAAATATAAAGTAAGGTACTAAGCTGTGTAAAAGTAAAGAAAATCTATATTTACCATGTATATCCGGATTAATATTATAACTTAAAAGGAAAGCAATAAGCATAGTAAGTAAAGCCCAAACAATTAAACTAATCGTATCGACTACCGTATTGCTTATTGATACAATAGTTCCTAAAACTGTAAATGGTAATTCAATAAATTCTCTAAAGTTTAACCTATCAATATTACTAATATCATCATTAATAGAAAAATTACTAATATTATACTTAGCATATTCATAACTATTAATCAGAGTTTTGCCAATATAGATATTTAAATCATTTTGACCATATATGAAATATATATTACTACCTTCATTTTTACTAGCATCAGTTAAAAAACCATAAACTACATAACTTTCTTCACCGATGAAGGAATATTCTTGACTAGTACCAGTTAAAAAATTATCTTCAAAATTTAAATATATTTCATCATTGTTTAAAATTGTATTAATAATTGAATTAGTATCAGTTAAAGTTAAATCTTCTTGCATATAGTAAGTCCCATAAATAGCACCAGCATTTACTACTATTAATAAGACTAATAAAACTATTATCTTCCACATTTTTTCAATTATAAATTTACCCATAAAACGGGGATGAATAAGACATATTCGAATTCGTTCTAACAAAGTAAATCACCTTCCTTCATAGTGGCCATGTACTATCAATTATAAGTTGTTTATAATGTAATTCATTAGCATTAATTTCTTCAGCTGTTTCTGGAGAAACTAAACTTAAAATCGTTAAAAATTCAAGTCCTTGTTTTTTAGTAAAATTATTTTTTTCTAAATAATTATTAACAAAATCTCTTAGTTCACTAATATACTTAGCAAAATTCAATTCTGCTAACGCATCATATAATTTGTTTTTTAACTGATAAAGTGGAAAATCAAGATCATAATTACTAACTAAACAACCACGCTTAAATATCATTTTAACTTTATTTAAAAATTGTTTAAATATAAATATTTTATTAGAATCAAAATATAATTTATCCTTCATATTAGTGCTTAATACATAAAGCCTAATTGCATCTGCACCATATGAAGCAATTAAATCATTAACTTTTATGCAGTTATTATTTTTACGTTTAATTTCACTACCATAAGAATCATATGTATTATCAACTAATGTTATCTCATAATTTTTTAACAATACAACATTTTCTTCCTCTTCTATAATTGATAGAATAATTAATGGCATTAAAATATTAGCAATTAAATTATTTTTATTTACAATAACATTTATATTATTTAACCAATTTGTTAAATCTTTTATGGTTGTTTTATTATTAATGAGGTCTGTATCATTAAATTTATCGTATAAAATAGTTAAGATTGGCTCTATTCCTTTTAAAAATAAACTATTAATTGTAAAATCTAAGAATTTGACATTTGGTAATTTGTCTTTATTACCCATTTCAATAATACCTGATTTATTTAAAATTATAGGTAAGAAATTTTCTAAAGTAATTAATTTATTATTTTCTAATGCTAAGGGAAATAAAGCTCCATATTTATCTAAACTAGAAATTAATATTTCCGTTTTATGATATGTTTTTACTTTTTCAGCTATCATTTCTTCACTAAAAACTTCAACTATTTTTTCTCTTGCGGCTTCTTTAGTTAAACCATTTAAAAAATCACTATTTATTAGACAATTATCTTTATAAATATTAATAAATGTTAATCCTAAATCTGATATTATTTCTTCATCTTGTGTAGAAAAAACAAATTTATAAGCTTCATTATGCTTAAAGCTAATAAATATAGGTACCTCTAATCCAGTTAGGGGGTTTATTACATAATTACCTGTATATAAATAAGTTTTGTTTTGGTGAATTAAAAAATTTTCAACCGCAAAAATCTCATTTGGGGCTATATATTCTAAAATATCTAGATGGTTAGGGTTTATAATAATTGCTTCTAGGGCACCTAGTTCTTCTGGTTCTTGAAGATAAAGTTCGATATTTTTTTTATTTTTAGTTTCTAAATTTATAACTAAAGTATCATAAGCGCCTAATTTAGTAAATAAATATTCTTTATATTCATTTTCTATACTTAAATTAACTAAATGGTTTGTGATTCGATTTAAATATTTACTATAATCTAAAACGAAGGCTTTTTCTTTTGTTAATTGTCTATTACCATCTATTTCTATAGGATCATAAATTTTTTCTTTTTCTTTATAGACATCCATATCTTTATATTTTATGATGTCTTTGTTGTATAAAGATAAGAATATTTGTTGAATTAGGTTCACTACTGTTTTATCGTTATTGTCAATTAATTTATTTTTAGGATAACCAACATTTAATTTTTCTAATTCTTCTTTAAAGGGGATAGTCATATCCTTATTAGTATTTTCTAAAAATGAACTGTAAGCTAATGAATCAAATCCAATTGTGCTTGCTACATTATAACCTTTAAACCGATAGTAACGAGCTAAAGTATCAGCGTATAAATAAGATCTAAAGTCGGCGTTTATAAAACCGTTTTGATTAACTTTTATAAAATTAGTAAAGACTGTTTGTTTTTTCTTTAAGATATTATTTTCAATTGTAAAATAATTATTTTCTTGCCAAACATTATACCAATCCACGGTTTTTCCCTCCTTTAATATGTAAAAAATACTGTGTTTAGCACAGTATTTTACTTTTGAGACTTTTCTATATATGATACTAAATCTTTAACAGTTTTGATATCTTCTGTTTCATCTGCTGCAATTGAAATATTGAATTCATCTTCTAGATCCATAATTATTTCTACTGCATCAATACTATCTGCGCCTAAGTCTTCTTTTAAATTAGCATCTAAAGTAATCTTTTCTTCAGATACTTTTAAATTTTTAGCAATTATGCTTTTTACACTTTCAAATACACTCATTTTAATCCTCCAAATATAACGCCCTAATTGTAACAAATTATTTGCAAAAAGTAAACTATTAACGCTTAACTTCTAAATTCTTTACATTGCTTTTTACTTCACCATCAATTTGTAATAGATCATAGTTCATTTTAAAACTAAATTCATGACCAGTTATAAATTTCACAGCGTTTTTAGCAATTGTATGCTTGCCAATGAAAATAAGTGGGAATATACAAAGCAATTTTTTAAAACCTACATTATGAATGACCACAAATTCTAATTCTTTATCAAGGCGATTAGACTTAGGACTTATTTTCATACCGCCTCCAAAATATTTGCCATTTTGTACTACAAAAAACCAAACGTTATCGTAATGATATTCTTTACCGTCGATAGTAGCAGTTAGTTTAAAAGGCTTAAAGTGAAAAAACGCTCGAAAAGCTATTTTAAAATATGATTCTTTCTTTTCTAGACGATAATTTTCATATTGTTTTTGGCAGGTTAAGGCATCGATTCCGATGCCTAAACCATTGACAAAATATTCTTTTTGATCATTTATATATGCATGTGGTAATTGTTTTACAAGATCGGTGATTTCAAAAAATTTACCTTTTAAATCTCTTGCAAAATCATTACCGCGGCCACAACGATACATATAAATCTTATTGTTTAGTGCTCTAAAAACTTCATTGTTTACAACATTATGAATTGTTCCATCGCCGCCTACAATAACGATTATATCATCTTCATTAACTAAACTTGCTAATTGTAGATAATCATGTTCATCTAATAAATTTATTAATTTAGTTACTTTCCCTGATTTTATTAATTTTTTGTTAAATTTAATTATTTTTTTAGCTGTTTTACCAGCGTTTGATTTAGGATTATACAGAATATAATACATATTCTAAACCCCCTAATTTATTATTTTTTTGCGATAATTAATCTTTTAACAAGTTTATAAATTTCCATTAAAACTATAACAGAAATTGCTAGACCAAATACTATAGCTAATTCCGCAAATGATAATGGTACTAAATTAAATAATGTATTTATTCCTGGTATATATAATACACCTAATTGTAAAGCAATACCAATAACGAAGGCAATATTTAATGTTTTATTGTTAAATGTTTCCTTAGAGAAAATACTATGTTCAGATTTAACATTATAAGCATGGAATAATTCAGCAGTAGCTAACGTCATGAATGCCATTGTCATACCATGAACATTTTCAACATTTTCATATTTAACATCAAAGACAAATTCACCAATTAAATAAGCAGCTAAAGTAATTAAACCGATAAATATACCTTCAAATGCAATATTCCAACCGATATGTCCAGCAAAGAAACCTTCTTTTTTAGGACGTGGTTTTTCTTTCATTACACTTTCTTCTGGTTCTTCCATACCTAGACCAAAGGCAGGTAAACTATCTGTAATTAAGTTAACCCATAATAATTGTACGGCAACTAAAGGTTCACCAATTGAAATATCTTTATTTACTAAACCAACAATTAAAGCAATTATTGTAGCTACAAAGATTACAATTACTTCGCCAATATTACTTGATAATAAGAATCTAATACATTTCTTAATATTAGAATAAATGCCTCGACCTTGTTTTACAGCTTCTACTATTGTTGAGAAGTTGTCGTCTGTTAAGATCATATCAGCCGCTTGTTTAGCTACATCAGTACCAGTTATACCCATCGCACAACCAATATCTGCTCGTTTTAAGGCTGGTGCATCATTTACACCATCACCTGTCATTGCAACTACCATTTCATTTTTTTGCCATGCATCAACAATTCTAACCTTATCTTTAGGAGCTACACGGGCAAATACGCGGTAATCATCAATTGTTTCAGCTAAAGTATCATCATCTATCTTATCTAATTCTTGACTTGTAATAGCTTTTTTACCTTCTTGTAAAATGCCTAAATCACGAGCTATCGCTTCAGCTGTTGTAATGTGATCACCTGTAATCATTACTGTTTTTATACCAGCTTCTCTTGCTAAATTGATACTATCTTTAACTTCTGGTCTAGCTGGGTCAATCATACCGACTAAACCAATGAATGTCATATCTTTTTCTAGGTCTTCTTTAGCAGGGATTTCGCTAAATTCTTTAACTGCTAAAGCTAATACACGTAAGGCACTGTTTGCCATTTTTTCATTCATTTGTCTAGCTTTAACTAATTCTTCTTCTTTATTAGTAGATAGACCAATAACTATATCTGGCCCACCCTTAGTTATAGCTAAATATTTACCATCTACAGGGATAACAGTTGTCATCATCTTTCTTTCACTGTCAAATGGTAAATCAAGTACTCTTTGCCATTTTGAAATATCAGTACCAACATTATTATTAACATCTAATAACGCTAATTCAGTTGGGTCACCTATTCTCTTTTCACCTTCGATACGCGCATCACAACAAACAGCAAAGTATGCTAACATTTTGGCTTCGCTCTTTGTTATATTTTCAATATCTTTTAGCTCATTTTCATAAAGCTTAACTACTGTCATTTTGTTTTGAGTCAATGTACCAGTTTTATCAGAACAAATTACATTAGTTGAACCTAAAGTTTCAACTGCTGGTAACTTTTTAACAATTGCATTATGTTTAACCATCTTTTGAACACCAATTGATAATACAATTGTTACAACGGCCGCTAAACCTTCAGGAATAGCAGCAACAGCTAAGGCAACTGCTTCTTTAAAGGCATCAAGCCAAATGTGAGCTACAGTTAAATCACCAGGATTAATATAATTTTTAACAACTTGTAAAACGAATACAACAGCACAAATTGCTAAGCATAAGACACCAATCATCTTACCTACTAATGCAAGCTTGTTTTGTAATGGAGTAAGTTCTTTTTTACTAGTTTGAAGCATTGAAGCTATTTTACCGATTTCTGTTTTCATTCCGGTAGCAATAACTACAGCTTTACCTTTACCATTTGTAGCAAATGTTGATGAGAATAACATATTCTTTTGATCACCTAGTGGTAAGTTATCCGCCTCAAGCTCCTTATTGTTTTTACTAACCGGTAAACTTTCACCTGTTAAACTAGATTCATCTACTTTTAATTCTGTAGCTTCAATAACTCTAGCATCAGCCGGAATAAAGTCACCAGCTTCAACATAAATAATATCACCAACAACTATATCGCGTGAAGGAATAACTTCAATTTGGTTATTTCTTAATACTCTACAGTTAGGCTGGCTCATTTTTTTCAATGCTTCTAGCGATTTTTCAGCTTTGTTTTCTTGGAAAACACCTAATACAGCATTTAAGATAACTACTAGTAGAATTATACCAGTTTCTATCCATTCTTCGCTTTCAACACTTCCTGAAACAGCTGCACTAATAATTATTGGTACTATTGCAGCTATAATTAAAATGATAATAAGAACATCTTTAAATTGTTCTAAAAATTTAACTATCAAAGGTGTTTTTTTACCTTCTTCTAGTTCATTAACGCCATACTTGGCTCTGTTTTCTTCTACTTGTGAACTATTTAAGCCTTGATATTCATTGACGTTAAGTTCTTGTAATACTTTTTCTAACTTCATTTTTCTCCTCTTTTTTTTAAAAAAGACCTTTATTCTACAACAGAACAAAGGTCTTGCAAATCTAAATGATCATTATATCCGGAATTTCTTCGGGATGTCGAATATAATTACTTTTAAATAAGTACGCTACTCCCCTTTAAAATAAAGGTCTATTTAAATTTGTTGTAAAACAACGAATATATTCTATTAATTTTTTTGTTTAAAGTCAAGATTATTTTTTAAAATTCTTAATTGGTAGGGCATAAGCATAAACTAGATCCGATTCATTTATGGCTGCTAATTCAGCTAAGGTCTTAAGGTAATATTGAGCATTTTTATTGTTTTTAGCTCGTTTAATAAACTTATTTAAAGTTTCGTTAAAATAAGGGTGGCTAATATCACATAAATATATCCGCTCATTATATAGATCTAAGTTTTTTCTTAAAAAACGATAGAATAATTTTATCACATTACCATGACTAGTTTTATTTAATGTTTTAGCACTAATTATGTTATATAACTTAGCTAATTGAAGATATATAACATCTTCTTTTAAATCTAAATCAATAGTAAATTTATTAAAATTATAGATCTTTTTTATAAGTTCATAACGCCATACAAATCTATTTCTAATATCTTTTTCCTTATATTTAGTTAAATATTCATTATATAATTTATCTAAATCGAATAATAAATTTTGATAAGGAAATTTTTTAAGCATATTAGTAATTAATACTATTAAATGCTCATTACCAAGATTTAAATTCGAAATGTTTAATAGACTTTTTAATAAGCTATTAGTTTCTACATAATAAGCTGCAATAAGTGGCAACATTTCAACATTTCTAGTTTCAATTTCACTTTTTTTACAAATAAAATAAGTGAATTTGCTGTTAGTCAAGCTATTTTTATCTAATATGCAATATGCAGTTTCTCTTGATCTAGTGTTACGATTAGCAGGATGTCCAACTACATCATTTCTGATATGCTTCAAATTTCTTAATTCTTTATTTTGATTAATATTAATAAATTTTTTACTACCACTTATTAAATAAGCTAATTCGTATAATCCATCAATTGAAACAAATAAAGATTGAAGCAGACCATATAAAGTCATTAACTTTTCACTAATTACCTTTTCTTTATTTAAATTATCAGAATAACATTTTTGGACTTCATTTGTTATTTCTAATGCAGTTAAGGCCCCAACAACAGCATAATCTTTATTGTTAAAATAAGCTTTAATATTAAATTTTTCAATTAAATATTCATTTTCTTCAACTAATTTTACTAAATCCATAAACTAAATTATATGAAGTTTAAAAGTATCTGTACCATAATCTCCAATCCGAGATCCACCTGTAATTAATACTTTATCTCCTTTTTTAATTAATTTTGTCTCAATAGCTTTTTCAATTGCATATGTCATTAATTCATCTGTACTATTTTTTTGTTCACCATAAACTGGATAAACATTCCATGCTAAATTTAATTGGCGACATGCTTTTTCATTTACGCAGATAGCAATAATTGGACAACTTGGCCTATAGGCAGCTAAATTAAAAGCTGTTACACCATTGATTGTAACACAAATTATAGCTTTAGCATCAACTTGATAAGCACAGTTTACAATAGCGTTACATATAGCGCTATTAAAGTCATTACCTAAGTTAAGGGCATTACGGTGATATCTTTCTTTCCAATTGATATTAGTTTCTGTTGCTTCTGCAATATCAGCCATTGCACTTACAGCTTCTAGTGGATATTTACCAGCTGCTGATTCGCCAGATAACATAATTGCTGTTGTCCTATCATAAATAGCATTAGCAACATCACTAACTTCCGCTCTTGTAGGGCGAGGATTTTGTTGCATTGAGTCTAGCATTTGAGTTGCAGTAACTACGATTTTGCCTGCTCTATAGCATTTAGAAATAATTTCTTTTTGTATTCCTGGTAAAATTTTAAATGGAACTTCAACACCCATATCACCACGTGCAACCATTACACCATCACTTGCCTCAATGATTTCATCCATCTTACTAATACCTTCAGTGTTTTCGATCTTTGAAATTATTTTTATCTTTTTTGATGTATCAAATTTAGCTAATAATTCTCTTAAAGCATAAACATCTTCTTTTCTTCTGACAAAAGATGCAGCTATATAATCGATACATTCTTCAATACCAAAAATAATATCGCTTCTATCTACTTTAGAAATATATGGCATATCAATAATAACATTAGGAATATTGATACTTTTATGATTAGATAATGAGCCATCATTTAAAACTTCTGTAACTACATTTCTACCATCTACTTTAGTTACTTTAAAACTAATTTTACCATCATCAGCTAAAATTTTATCACCAGCTTTGACAAAATCAGCTAAATTAGGATAAGTTAAACCACAAATTGTTCCGTCACCAAGTAAATCCTTATCAGGTGAAAATGTAAATTTATCACCTGTTTTTAAAGTGATTTTACCATTTTTAAAATCTCTAATTCTAATTTCCGGACCTTTAGTATCTAATAAAATTGGTAGTGGAACACCTAATTCTTCCCTTATCCTTTTCACTCTGTCCATTCTAACTTTTTGTTCTTCATGAGTTCCATGAGAAAAATTAAGTCTAGCACAATCAAGACCATGCTTAATCATATTTTTTAGCATGTCATCATTGTCACAAGCTGGACCTAAAGTACATATAATTTTTGTCTTACGCATATTAACACCTCTACGCATATAATATCATATTTTGATTTTTTTTAATAGTTATATTTTAATTTAATTTAGAAAATGCTATAATTTGCATATGCCGTAATAGCACAGTGGTAGTGCAACGCTCTCGTAAAGCGGAGGTCGTAGGTTCAAATCCTATTTGCGGCACCACATTGTAATATTCGCCTTAAAATAGGCAGTAAAAAAGGTCTCGAAGGAGACCTTATTTTAATAAATTGACAAAATTATTTTTAGGTTGATAACCTACAGTTTGACCAACTATCTTTCCTTTTTGAAAAATAATAATAGCTGGTATGCCACTTATACCAAATGCTTGAGCTAATTCTTCTTCTTCATCGACATTAACTTTACCAATTCGATTAGGGAAGTCTTTTTCTAAATCTTCCATAACAGGGCCTAACATTCGGCATGGTCCACACCAAGACGCCCAAAAATCTACTAAAACTTTTTCGTCTTGATTAATGAAATCTTTAAAATTATCTTTGCTTAAATGTAATACCATAATGTCTTCCTCCTTTTGTAAGTTAATTATATGTAGTAACTAAATATTTGTCTATTGATTTGCTTAAAAATTATTTTTTAACAAACACCTTGTGCTAACATAGCGTTAACTACTTTTTCGAAACCACAAATATTAGCTCCTGCTACATAATCATTACCTAAATTATATTTTTTACAAGTAGCTTCAATATTTTTATAAATATTAATCATAATATTTTTTAATTTTTCGTCAACTTCATTAAATGTCCAACTTAATCTTAAACTATTTTGACTCATTTCTAACCCAGAAGTAGCTACACCACCAGCATTAGCCGCCTTACCTGGTATAAATAAAACATTATGTTGTTGAAGATATTTAGTTGCCTCTAGTGTCGTAGGCATATTAGCGCCTTCACAAACAGCAATGCATCCATTATTAACTAAAGCGATAGCATCATCTAAATCTAATTCATTTTGTGTTGCACATGGTAAAGCTATATCACATTTCAATTTAAATACACCTTTACCTTCTTTATAAACTGAAGTAGGTCTAGCTTTTTGATATTCGGTTAATCTTGCTCTTCTTACTTCTTTTATTTCTTTTAATAATTTTAAATCTATTCCATCTTTATCATATATATAACCATTAGAATCCGAAACACTAACAACTTTAGCGCCTAAAGCCATAGCTTTTTCACAAGCATAAATAGCTACATTCCCAGCTCCACTTATAACAACAACTTTATCTTTTAAACTCATACCATGAGACTTTAATAATTCATCACATATATATAATAGACCATACCCTGTAGCTTCAGTTCTTACTAAAGACCCACCATATGTTAAGCCTTTTCCGGTCAAAACTCCACTAAAATCACCAGTTATTTTTTTATACCAGCCATACATATAGCCTATTTCTCTAGCCCCAACACCAATGTCACCAGCAGGTACATCTTCATTAGGACCGATATATTTATATAATTCCGTTATAAAGCTTTGACAAAAGGCCATAATTTCTCGATCCGATTTACCTTTAGGATCAAAATCACTTCCGCCTTTTCCACCACCCATAGGTAGACCGGTTAAAGAATTTTTAAATGTTTGTTCAAAGCCTAGAAATTTCAAAATACTTTGATTTACACTAGGATGTAATCTTAGACCGCCTTTATAAGGACCAATCGCATTAGACCATTGAACGCGATATCCCATATTAACCATAGCTTCACCATTATCATTAACCCAAGGTACTCTAAAAGTAATTATGCGATCTGGGGTAGTAATTCGTTCTAAAATTTTATTTTTTCTATATAAATCTAAATTAGCATCTACACAAGGTTTAATCGATTCTAAAACCTCTTTACATGCTTGTAAAAATTCAGGTTCATATGCATATTTTTCTGCTAAATTATTATAAACTTCTGTTACATAATTCATAATAAATACCTCCATGGGTATATATTAATAAAAAAAATTATTTTTTACAATATTTTTTTATAAAAAGGTATTGACAGCGCTTTCATTATCGGCTATAATGTAGGCGTAAAGAGGGATACATTAAGTAAACTTCAAGAAATATTTTAAATAAGAAAATCTAAGATATAAATTAAGTTAAAAATCTTAGTTGGCTTAGAGGATAGATTTAAAATAGAGAAGTTAACTTATTGTAAATAAATAGGTCTGTCAAGAAAATAGTAATTGAATATTTAAAAAAATATGTTTTAACTTTTAGAAAAAAAGATCTACTATTAAAATTGACGACAAAAAAAGGAAGAGAAATGATTACTTTTTAAATATCATAACTCTTCTTTTTTTATACATTTAACTTCACAATTATAACGACTATTGAAACAAAACCATAACTAAAAAATAGGCCAGAAATGAGTCTTATATAATTGTTAGATTCTCTTAACCCTAAAAATTGAGATTCACCATCTATTATCATAAAAAGCATTAATAATATTGCAATATGAAAATTAACTGGCCAAAACAAAGCAATTGGAATACTAAGTAATAAGCCACCATAAACACCAAGACAACGTGAACATAATGGTAACTGTTTACCATTAATAATAAATGAGCGTTCTCTTAATTGATGACAACCAAATATTAGATGAAAATAAAACATTATTTTTTTCCATCTATTAAACTCTTTATTAGTTATATATTTATTCAAATTCATGACCACATTTTTTACATTTTTTTACAACTCTTTGTTTTCTTTTACCAGTAAGACCTAACAAAGAACCAATAGGAAAACATATGACTGCGCCTAAAATACCTAAAGAGCTTTTATATGGTTCACCCTCAAAATAAGTTACAAATTGGTCATCTTTAGAACCACATATTGGGCATCTAATTATATCTTCTTCATCATCTTTTTTGACCTGATTTTAAATTTGTTCTACAATTTGAACAATAATTACTTAATCCGTTGTTAATTGTTTTACAATTTGGACATTCAACTTCATCTAATATTATATCTTCTTCTGTTTCTTTAGTTTATATTAGCTCGTGTTTTAATTCACTACCGCAATACATACAATATTTTGAATCATTTTCATTAAGCTTTTGACATTTATCACACTTTATCATTTTAATAACTCCTAGGATAAATTATATTTAATTACAGCATATTAAAACCGGTTTTAATATGTTTTTAAGTAATTTAGCTTAATACTTCTTGACGATATAAAGCTTTTTCTGCATCTGTTAATGTTGGAATTTCGGCCTTAGTATAATCAAACTTTAATGATAATTCAAATTCAAAGCTATTCACTAAGGTTGAAAAAGTATCAATCATTTCTGGATTTAAACTACCACTATACATTTGTCCAACAATAAATAAGATAGTAGCTAGTACATTTTTACTAGTTATCTTTTCAATGTTAATTTCATTAACTAAGCCATCATATGTGAATGAAACATTTAACTTTAATATTTCATCAGTTTCAAGCTTATAATTTAAACCTGAAGCAGCAAAGAAATCATTAATAGAAAATGACACATTAACATTAAAGCCAGTTCCACTTACACTATTAATAGCTATTTGTGAATGTGGGAATGTTGTATTAAAACTAGTTAAAACATAAACTAATTCTTCTCTTGTAATTTCTGAAACGTTAGGATAATTATCAGTCATTGTAGGCATAGGTACAAGTACACTACCTTGTTGACCAATAGCTGCGATAATTTCTAAAAAATCAACTTTAACTTTATCTTTAAGTTCGCCTTCAGCTGCAGCGTTTACCTCATAATCTAAATATATGTTAGTATCATCACTATTTGTAGCTAATAATGCACTACCTTTAGCGGTGATTTTTTCTTCTTGGCTATTTATTGTCATGCTTAAATTAGCACTTCCTGAAGCATATAATCCTGCATCTATATCTAACGCTAAAGTAGCACTTGCTGTTGCATCAATCTTAGTAGGATAAGTAACACTACTTAAAAAAGAACTAACATCTTTTAAATCTGCTTTAAAGGTAGTATTAAAAGTACTAGTCATTTTTTTAACATCATCTTGAGCGATTTGATTAACGGCATATAGTACATCTGCAACTTGTTCAACGTCACTTGTTTCGCTAACTTCAACTTTTACTTCTTCTCCATTTTGATCAACATAAGTAATACTGCGATCTTTTTCCCCACATGAAGTTAAGCTAAAGCCTAAAAATAAAATGCTTAATAAAAATAAAACTTTTTTCATTTTTTCCCTCCTATTTGTCTAAATTTTATCATATTTATATAAAATTATCAATTAACAAATTTTAATATAAAAAGCTTGTTATAATTTTAATAAACAAGCTTTAATAATCTTATGGTACTCCTAACGAGCATCGAACTCGTAATCTTCTCCTTGAGAGGGAGACGTGTTAACCATTCCACCATAGGAGCAGGCACATAAGATTATACTTTCTTTTGCGGTAAAATACAAGACAATTATTTATGTTTTTACCACTAGTGTGCGATTCTTTCGCATTATATTAAGTAGAAAAACTAAAACATTTACGATAATAGTTAATAATAAAATAATACCAAAAACTATAAAAATAGTATAAATGTTGAAAGTTCCTAATAAACCACTTATGTCATTTTCTTCACTAAGTAACTTATCATATTTATAATTAATAAAATAAAGTATAAATGTCGATAATATTGAACCTATTATTAATAAAATAAGATTACTAAAGACCATAAAATATAATTCGTTATAGCGTTTCATGCCATACATTTCTAATATAATATAAGTGTTTTTATTGCTTGTATAACTAGAATACGTTAAATATAACATTAGCATAAATATAATAACTAATAACCCTGATAAAAACGCACTAAATAATTCTTTTGTATTAGTGATACTTAATAATGCATTATCTAACTGTACTTGCTTATAAAAGCTTAAATTATAAAATTTTGAATCAAGTAGCTCAATAAAATAATTAACATTATCATCTACAATATCATTAGTATAATAATATCCGCTAACTTCACCAGGATTTAATAAAAATTGTTCATGAAAGACTTCAGCACATACTTCTTCACTAGTATATATAGTAGGCATACTACCTACATATGTGTCATAAATATCTTTTACAACAAGCGTTTTAGTTAATGTCTCATCTTCATTTAATTCTATATCAAAAGTCAAAGTCGTACCAACTAATATTTCTTTGTCAAATTTAAGTTCTAATGCTTCTTTTGTTTCTTGATTCGTAATTATTATTTCATTGTCTTCTAAGCCAAAATATTCAAGAAATAAAAAATCTCCTGAATTAAATGAAACGCCCTCATTATATTGAGTAAGGCTATAGAATGTTTCTAAATTACATATTAATGATGTCATAATTGATTCTAATGGCTCATTTACATTTAAATTTGTAAACTCGGCTAAATTATAACGATTAATGAAATCGGTATTTATAACTTTTTTTACTACACAATTAAGATATGTATAGATATTATCAGTTCTATTTACATCTACTAATATTTTTATATTTTTATCAATCATATCTAAAGGCTTATTAAAATTAATAGCCCCATATTCTCTTAAAATATATAACATATAATCGGTTACTATTATTTCGTAATCATCTAGAGAATTATCAACAACAAACCTCGAAACGATAGGTGCATTTATAGTAAAGTCTGAATTACCACCAACAAAATTGCTATAATTTATCGATTTATTATAAATTTTAATATCTGAAGTTATTTCTAGATTTTGATTAGAATCTAGATCCGTTAAATAAATTGGAAAATCATTGTTTTTAAAAAACATTTTTCGTGATTTATCAGTATCATACAAGCTTAAAGATATAACAAAGCCTAAGCAGATAATCAAACATATAATTAATAATAAATTTAAAATGAGATTTATTATTTTAGTTTTAATAATTTTAAAATTTATATTAAAAAAACTCTTAAATTTAAGATTATTTCCAGAAAATCTAGCTGGTTTTAAATTGTTTGAATATGCAAAAATTTCACTATTAGCTGTTTTTAAATCGATTATATAATCAGCATATTTAGAAACTAAGAACTTATTGTGTGATGTAAAAATTATTAATATTTTTTCCGATAAATTTTTAAAAATATCGAACACAATTTTTACATTTTCATCATCTAAACTGGAACTAGGTTCATCAGCTAAGATTATTTTTGCTTCTCTTAGTATAGCAACTGCTATATTTACTCTTTGCCGTTCACCACCTGATAAGTTTTTAATTTTAACATCTAAATATTGGATAATTTTCAATTCTTTTAGTGTTTCTTCTACTTTTGTTTTACTATATTCTTTATTAACTAATTCTAATAAGATTGTAAGGTTTTCTTTAACTGTTAAGTTATCTAGCAAATTATTATCTTGAAATATATATACCAAATTTTTATTTACTATTTCTACATCTTCACTATAAAAAATATTACCACTTTTAGGTTTAAAAACACCAGCTATCAAATTTAATAATGTTGTTTTACCTCTACCACTTTCACCAGTAATTGCATACATTCCTTTATCAGCAAATTTATATGAAAAATTAGTTAAAACATATTTATCTTTTTTATAATAAAAACTTACATTATCTAAAACTAGCATTTATAAAACCTCCAAACCAATCTATTGACTAAGACATTAATTAATAATATAGTTAAAAGAAAACTAACAAGAATCAATGTTTCGATATTATTAATTATAAAATTGTAACTTCCATATAAACTCATACAAATAAAATATTGTATTAAGATAAATAATGAAAAACCAATTACTATTGAAAGTAAAATAAATGGTAATTTCTTTATTAAAAGAATAGGAGTATTTTTTTTAAGATTTTTATTTGTTTCTAAGAACATAAATAAGTTAGCATTCTTTTTAACAAACAGATACCCATCGAAAATAATAACTAAAATATATGAAAATATACAAATTATTAAACTTATTAACAATTTATTATATCTAGCATTAATTTGATTTAATTCTAAATCTATTTCTTCTTCCATTATAAAGTCTTTTGTTAGATTACACCAACCATTAATATATCCTTCATAAAATAAATTTGGATGGGCAGCAACTACTTCATTTCTAATATAGGTAGGTTTTCCATCATAATAAAAATTAAGATAAGTGTAATAACTAAAGTTCTTAACTAAATCAACGCTAATTGCAAAATAATCATTTTTCGTACTTATATTCTTTATTTTAACTTCATATGATCTTTCAATTTTAGATAAGTTATGAATAAAATTAACAGTTGTTGTATCTCCTACATTGTCTATGCCTAAATACGGTAAATAATCGTTAGAAATTATAATCTCATCAATCTCTAATGTAGGATCTACATTAGAAAATTTAAGCTTAGCTGTATCGCTATTTACATCATGTAAATCAGCAAATAGAGCAAAGTTACTAGTTGAATTTGGTCTGACATCTAGATAATAATAGGTGTTTTTATTACCAATTATAATAAAGTAATCTTGATATTTTTCATAATCAAAATCTAAATTGTTTAGATAAATATTATTAAAAGGCGTATATATAATATCTAGTATTCTAAATTGATGCTTATCACTTGTAACAACATTATCAATGTATGAAGAGTCATAAATAGTTAACTCTATTTGCCTATTTTTGCAGTCTTCTAATTTAACAAAATTTATTAAACCAATCTCACGCCAAAAATATAGGGCGTAATCATTAATAATTATTTCAAAATCGGCTAATTTGTCATCTACTACATAACTTGTGGCAAATTTATTTAAATTGTTTTTAAAATATGTACTAGTATTAGCAAAGTTTTGATTTGCTGATTTGTCTTCAAAAAAATTAGAACATCTTAAATCTATATTTGTGATTTGATCAAGTTTAACAACATCATCACTTATATGATTATCATCTATTATAATAGCTGCAGTATTACCATTTTTAATATAATTGATTATTAGTTCTTGTTTAGTTATGCTTGTTAAATATACGCATAATAAAATTAAAATTAAAGTAATAGAACCTATTAATAAATTAATAAAGCTAAATATATTATTATTTCTAGTATATTTATACATAACTTTAAAAATGTCTTTATTAAAAGGCTTTTTTAGAGTTTCAACCTTTTTTAAATCATTGATATTTAAATTAACTTTCGTGTAGTCATTTAATAATATGTTATTTGCAAACAAAGTTTGATTAGAGTTTGCTACTATAATTAAATATTCCTGTTTATATTCATTTAAAAGATTAAAATCTACATTTGAATTAAAATTTGATATTAAAATAATATTGGTATTTAATTGCTTAGCTATTTCTAAATTGAGTTCTAATTGTTCTTTAAAGCTTAGTTTTATGTAGTTTAAATTAGCGTTTTTATCATCATAACTATTCAAATCATATAGCTTCAATATATCTTTTACTTTAATATTTGAATACGGAATGTATACAATATTGCTGATATTTGAACTATAAGCATAATTAGGTAATTTCGAAAATAGTTTTAGTACTTCTTTTTCCTTGCCAACTATATTATATATACCATTATCTGGGAGAGCATATGTAAAATATTGGTTTTTATTAAATTTTAAATTATTTATATATAACATTTTTACTCTCACCCTCATTTTTTACTAATTAAAAATAAATAAATTCATCATTCATTTGTTCATCATCGAAATAAAAATTTCCGTCATCATTCGTAGCATATCTATATATACCATAACCAGTATCATTTATTAATTCATATGCTAGTTCTATATTTTCTACTTTATATTTGAATGAAACATCATATTTAGAACTTCCACCTGGATGATTAACTAAATCACCATAATAAATTTGAGTTGAAAAGGATATAATGATATACATTTTAAATAATCCACGATATTGCGAATAAAAAACACCATTTTCCTTAACATTTCTTGTAGCAGTGAAACTCTGTGCTAGACTATATGTTGTAGATTCTGTTACCCTACTATTTACGGCTGATTGAATGCTACTTGAATAGCCTCTTCCAACTTTTAACATATCAATATTTACATTAATATTTGTAGTTTTTGATGAAGTAGTTACTATAGATTTTTCTATACCAACTTCATACGTTCTACTATTTTCTATCACTACATTTGTTGAAATTATATCTCCAGCCTGTTTTTCACCCAACAAATAACTTTCATAAGGTAAACTGAACACTGCATCAACTTTCCAAATATGATAAGCATACATATTAAAACTTTCATATACCTTATTTCCGTTAGAATCATATCCTGATAGATACTGATTTGGTTCTACTTCGCCTACTGCATAATCATATGCCCAAATGTCATCACTAAATGATGCCATAACGCGTGTATAATAATCGTATTCTTTACCCATAACGGCTTGTTGCATTTGTGGACTTGGTGGAACTATTGTGTCTTCAATAAAGCCAGTGTCAACAGCTGCCTTCGCAGTTATTAATGGAACTGATAAAAATACTATCCCTATAAAAATAAATACTTTTTTCATGTCTTTACCCTCCTCGTATAATAGTAAGTGTAAGAATTGGTTACTCTTACACTTCTAAGATTCTAGATATTTTTTATCTTGATTCTAGTAAACAAGAATAATAGCTC
>CASFCK010000016.1 GCA_949293265.1 uncultured bacterium | reverse complement strand
AGCTATTATTCTTGTTTACTAGAATCAAGATAAAAAATATCTAGAATCTTAGAAGTGTAAGAGTAACCAATTCTTACACTTACTATTATACGAGGAGAAGTAAGTAATGAAAAAATTTATTTTAGGTTTAACAAGTGCATTAGTTTGCGGTTTAGCTTTAGTAGGTTGTACAAACAATACAGAAAAGCCAAATGATGGTGATGAACCTAGTAATGGTGGCGAAACTAGTAGTTTTGATTTATCAAAAAATGTAATGATTTATACAAGAGATACTGAAAGTGGTACTCGTGATGGTTTCTTTACAGCAATTAATCTTAAAGATGCTGTAAAAGATGATGATGTATTATCTAAAAATAAGGTAGAAGTTTCATCAAATGGTGATATGATACAAAAAGTATCACAAGATGATTATGCGATTGGTTATGCATCATTATCTTCAGTACTTACTGATGATTCAGTAAAAGGCCTAAATTATATGGGTGTTGAAGCAACTATTGAAAATGTTCAAAATGGTTCATATAAATTATCTCGTAACTTCAATTATGTAGTAGCTAAAGATAGTGATATGACTGAAAATGAAGCAACAATGGTTAAAGCATTCTTAGCATTTATGACAAGCCAAGAAGGTTTAACAATCATTTCAGCAAATGATGGTATCTTAATGACTGATATAGATTCAGCCCCTGAATGGAATGAATTAAAAACTACAAATGAAGATGTAAAACAAGCATTAGCGTTAACAGAACAAAATGTTAAAGTTGACATCCATTTAGGTGGTTCTACATCAGTAGAAAAAATAGCTGAAGCATTAACAGCTGCTTTTGCTGAACAAGTTAAAGGATTTAATGCTATTCATAATCATACAGGTTCAGGTGATGCATATAAGAACACTCAAGGTTCAGGTGCAAATGGTACAAGCGCATTAGAAATAGGTTTCTTATCAAGAGAATTAAATGCTGATGAAACAGCAGCAGAAGGGACATATGGTATGATTTGTAAAGATGGTATAGTAGCTATTATAAATCCTGCTAACACATCAATTACTAATGTAACACCAGAAGTTTTAGTTAAAATATTTACTGGTGAAGTAACTAGATGGGAAAACTTATAGAGTGTAAAACTAAATAAAAAAGGCCAATGGCCTTTTTTGTGATTATAAAGGAGAAATTATGGATTTGACTAGTTCTAAAAAGAAAACTGTTTTTGACCAAATTTTCAAAATATTTTTTCTATTGGTAGCTATTGTTGCTGCATCAAGTATCATTTTTATCATTATTTTTATATTAATACAAGGTATTAAACCATTTGTTAACACTTACCCTAAAACCGATGGAAGATTAACTCAAGCGAGTTTTATAACCTTTATAACTTCAACAACTTGGACTAATTTAAATTATGGAGCACTAGGTGCTTTAGTAAATACGCTTTATTTAACTTTTTTGGCTACATTAATAGCCTTGCCAATTTCGGTATTATCAGCTTTATTTATCGTAAGAATAGCTCCAAAACCGCTGGCAATAGTATTACAAAATGTTGTCGAATTACTAGCTGCAATCCCATCGATAATTTTTGGTTTATTCGGTAGTGGGGTAATTAACCCTATAGTTCGCGATTTTGCTATGTTCTTTAGTATTCAAACAGCTGGTGGTGTTACCGGTTTATCAACGGTAATTGTTTTAGCTATTATGATGATTCCTACAATTACAATGCTAAGCGTAACTAGTATGAAAGCCGTTAAAAAGCCGGTTATTGAAGCTAGTTTAGCACTAGGAGCTAGTAAAACGCAAACTGATTTTAAAATTGTAATGAGTGGGGCAAAATCTGGTATAATGGCGGCCTTAATTCTGGGTGTTGGTAGAGCTCTTGGAGAAGCTACTGCAGTTTCAATGGTCTGTGGAAACAATAGTTATGGACCGGTTTGGGATTTGTTTGATACGACACGTACCTTAACTTCAACTATGATGATGGGTATACATGAATCTAGCGGTATAACTTATGATATCAGGTTTAGTGTTGGTATATTATTAATAGTAACTATTTTAGTAGTAAATGTTATTTTAACTATAGTAAAGAAGGTAATTACACGCTATGAACAAGCTTAATGAAAATTCAATAAATATCGAAAATAAGCCTAAATTAAATTTAAAAAGAAAAAGAATTTCTGACATCTTAAAATTAATCCCTACTTATTTTTCAAGTTTGTTTTTAGTGATTATTTTAGGTGGTATTATTTTATATGTTTTAATAAAAGGCGCACCAGCTTTTTCTTTAGAGTTATTAATTTCAGATAATAAAGAAAGTTTAACAACTATAACTTGTGAATATGACGATACTCTAACCTTTACTGATCCTAAAATTGAAGGGTCATATTTTGTATCACGTTATGGAATAGCCTTAACTGATAGTGTTGATACAGCTAATAAAGAATGTGTAGTTGTTACCTATATTGCTTCTAATTCTCCATTACGTCATGCCTCAAAAACGAGTGGAGAAGGTGAATACGTTGTCGAAATTGGAGATCGTCTAGATACTATTAGATACAAAAACGATAGTAATTTTACCAATGTTATTGGGGCAAATAAAGGAGCTAGCGAAGTGGCAGAAGCCCTAGATAAAGCAAAAATAATTTCGCAAATGGAATGTAAAACTTCTGGTGGTGGAGCACGAGGTAGTTTAATTACAACCCTTTATTTGATTTTAATAACATTGATTATTGCTTTACCTATCGGAATATTAACTTCAATATTTTTAACTCAATATGCTAAAGACGGTTTGATTAAAACGATAATAACGACTATGATTGATATGACATCAGGTATCCCAAGCATTATATTTGGTTTTTGCGGGGCTTTGATATTTATTCCTTTTTGTGATGGAACTTTTAATACAAACGGGTATAGTATTTTAGCTGGAGCATTCACCATGACAATTATATTATTACCAACAATCATTAAAACAGTTAATGAAAGTTTATTAGTAATTCCTAGGTCATATACAATGGCTAGTTTAGCACTAGGAGCTAGTAAAACACAAACGGTTTTCAAAGTTATCTTACCTAATTCAATACCAGGTATTTTAACAGCTACGTTGTTATCAATCGGAAGAATTATTGGTGAATCTGCGGCTTTGATATTTGTCATGGGTACAAGTATTCAAGATAGTATAAATGTAACAGGAGCAAGTACATCTTTAGCAGTTCATATTTGGTCTATTATGCAAGGTGAAAATCCAAATTATGGTGGCGCAACAGCAATTGCGATCTTTATTTTAATAGTAGTTTTAATTCTCTCTATTTTAGTAAAATTATTGTCTAAGAAAATGAATAAAATGGCGGTATAAATTATGTATGATTTTGAAATAAAAAATGTAAACCTTTTTTACGGGGAAAAACACACATTAAAAAATGTTAATATGAATATAAACAAAAATGAAGTAACGGCTTTTATTGGCCCTTCTGGTTGTGGCAAATCAACTTTACTAAGGTGTTTAAATAGAATGAATGATTTAATTCCTAATTGTAAAATTGATGGTGAAATATTATTTAAAGAAGCAAATATAAAAGAAATGAATCCAATCGATTTAAGAACTAGGGTTGGGATGGTATTCCAACAACCAAACCCATTTCCAATGTCAATTTTTGACAATGTAGCTTATGGGCCAAGATGTAGTGGCATTAAAAATAAAGCTGCTTTACAAGAAATAGTAATTGATGCTTTAAAAAAAGCTAGTTTATATGATGAAGTTAAAGAAAGGCTAAAAGATAATGCTTTAGGTTTATCAGGTGGACAACAACAACGGCTTTGTATAGCGCGAGCAATAGCTATGAAACCTGAAGTTATATTAATGGATGAACCTACATCAGCACTAGACCCAATAGCTACTTTAAAGATAGAAGAATTAATAGCGGAATTAAAAACAGAATATACGATAGTAATAGTAACTCACAATATGCAACAAGCTACACGTATTTCAGATAAAACAGCTTTCTTTTTGTTAGGTGAAATGGTTGAGTTTAATGATACAACTGAATTATTTAAAAATCCTCAAGACAAAAGAACGGAAGATTATATTACAGGAAGGTTTGGTTAAAATTATGAAATTAATTGACGAAATAGAAAACCTAAAACAAATGGTTTTAAAAATGAGCGATGTAGTAGTAGATAATATAAATTTATCAATAAATAATTATTTAGGTAAAAATGAAGATATAGTAAATGATGATATAGTTGATAAATTTGAAAGATTAATTGAAGAAATGTGTTTAACAATTTTATTACGAGAAAGACCATATGCTTCTGATTTAAAGCAAGTAACAGGTATTTTAAAACTAGTTACAGATTTAGAACGAATTGGTGATCATGCTGAAGATATAATAACTTTCAGTAATAAATTAAAAGGAGTCCAAGGCATTACTAAACATCTTGAAAGCATTGATAAATTAGCCCAATATGTTATTGATATGTTAAAAAAATCAGTAAATTCATATATTAATTCAGATATTAAATTAGCTCAAGAAGTAATAGATGCCGATGACTATGTAGATAAAACATATGAAAATATTGTTGAAGAACTAGCTCATCCTAATAAAGAAGATGAAAATTATTTACCTTTTGCAATTTATAGTACTTTAGTAGTAAAATATTTAGAGAGAATAGCTGATCATTCAGTTAATATTAGTGAATGGGTTATTTATATAGAAAGTGGATTTTATAAAGACAAAAAAATATATTAGGATGTGATTTAAATGGCATTTGTTATCTATTCAATTGAAGATGATAGAGATATAGCTCAAATAATAAATAAAACTTTATCAAAACAAGGATATGAAGTTAAAACTTTTAGTAATGGTAAAGACTTCTTAACGGCATTTAAAGAAACTAAACCTGATTTAATATTACTAGATTTAATGTTACCAGATTATAGTGGTTTAGAACTACTTAAAATCATTAGAAAAGATAGTGCTAATGATGATATTGATATCATAATCGTTAGTGCTAAACATATGCTTGTAGATAAAGTAGAAGGCCTTGATTTAGGTGCAGATGACTACATTGAAAAGCCTTTTGATCTATTAGAATTAATGTCGCGAGTAAATGCTAAATTAAGGCGTCATAAAAGGAAAATAAGCCCAATTTCTCTAAAGGATTTAATCCTTGATCCTTTGAAAAGAGAATGTATGTATAATGGTAAAGAAGTTAGCTTAACAAATAAAGAATTTGATATATTAATGTTGTTAGTTGAAAATAATGGGCGAGTCTTAACAAGAGAAGATTTATTCATGAAAATTTGGGGTGCTGATTTTGCTTTTGAAACGAGGACATTAGATATGCATATTAAATCAATTAGAAAGAAAACTAATGACGATTTAATCAAAACTATTTATGGCAAAGGATATAAACTAGACTTATGAAAAAAAGAATGATTCTTTTTTCATCAATCATATCATTAATAGCCCTTTTGCTTCTTTATGTTATATCTCTTTCTTTAATCTCTAATGAAAACAAAAATAAAGCCATTGAAGAAATAAATATTTATCTTGATGTTGCTGTGTCTTATTTTGACGGCGATAATTATGAAGAAGTTTCCTATAAAATGATTTCTTTAGATGACGATCTAAGAATTACATTTATTGACTTAGAAGGCAATGTTATATATGATTCTAAATTAAAATATAATATCGATAAATTAGATAATCATTTAAATAGAGAAGAAATAATAAATTTAGGTGAAGCCATTATTAGAAAATCTGATTCAACAGATGAAAAAATGATGTATATAGCGGTTATTAGTGATAACACATATTTACGAATCTCGTTTGATACGGTTTATTTTACAACAGCTAATGTTATATTTGCGGTAATAGCTATTTTAGCAATTGCTGGCTTATTTATTATTGAAGTGTTTTTCTTATTTGTTTTATCAAAACGAATGTTAAAACCCGTTAATCAAAAACTTAATGAATTAGCTTTAGTATGTGACAACAACGTTTCTATAAGTACAGATACTGTTGATCAATTACCAGAAATTATTGCTGATATAAAAAATTTAATTAACACAAAAATAAGTCAAATTAAAGACGAAAATATTAAAAATGAAACTATAATTCAAGCTATTGATGAATGTTTAATATTATTAAAAGAAGATATTGTTACTTCAGTTAATGATAAGACATTAAATACTTTTAAGGTTAATAAAGATAGCATTTTAGGTAAAAATTATTTATATTTGTTTAGAAACACTACCATGTTAAATACTATAGAGAGTAATTTAAAAAATCGAACATTAGAAATGGTTTCTATTCAAATAGAAAATAAGATCTATGATGTTAGCATTATTCCTTTTGCCTCATTTCAAACGCTAATATCTTTAAAAGATATCACAGAAAAGCAAAAAATTGAACAAGTTAAAAAAGACTTTTTTGCCAATGCAAGCCATGAGCTTAAAAGTCCATTAACTTCAATAATAGGATATGAACAAATGATATTAAATGGTATTATTGAAGATAAAGAAGAAATAAAAGCAGCATCTTTAAGAATACTAAAAGAAGCAAATAGAATGAATCAAATCATAATTGATATGTTAGAATTATCTAATTTAGAATTTTTACAAAATTATGAATTAACAAATGAAAATATAGCAAATATTTTAAAAGAAATATTAAAAAGTTATCAAACTAAGATTGATAATAAAAATATAACTATTAAAGCTGATATAACCGATTTAATAATTAATTGTAATCGCAATCAAATAGAAACTTTATTATCAAATGTAATAGATAATGCAATAAAATATAATGTAACAAATGGAACGATAGATATAGTTTTAAATAAAGACGGTTTCATTATAGAAGATAGCGGAATTGGTATTCCTAAAGATTCTATTGATCGTGTATTTGAAAGATTTTACCGAGTAGATAAAGCTAAATCTAAAGACATTGGTGGTACAGGTTTAGGCTTAGCTATTGTTAAGCATATTTGTGAAAAATTTGGCTATCAAATCATATTAAAAAGTGAACTTAATCATGGAACTAGAATAGAAATAAAGTTTAATTAAAAAAGCTAACTATGGCTTGAATTAGCCATAATTAGCTTTTTATAATTTATCTATTTCCTTTTTTAATTCGCTTATTATATCTTTTTCTTTTATTTTTCTTATAATTTGGCCTTTTTTAAATAATAAAGCTTCACCAACTCCACCAGCTATACCTAAATCAGCCTCTTTTGCTTCACCAGGTCCATTAACAGCACATCCCATAACAGCTACGGTTATGTTTTTATTAATGTGACTTAAATATTCTTCAATTTCTCTAGCAATAGGAATCATATTATATTGAATTCTACCACAAGTAGGACAACTAATTAAATTAGGAATATTAGTTTTTAATTTTAAATCCTTTAATATTTCTCTAGCGGCTCTAACTTCTAGTAGTGGATCAGATGTTAAAGAAACTCTAATTGTATTACCAATACCTAGATTTAATATTTTAGCTATACCGATTGAACTTTTAATTAAACCAGAAAAATCAGTTCCCGCTTCTGTAATACCGATATGTAAAGGATAATTAAAAGTTTCAGCAGCCAATTTATAGCTTTCATAGGCTAAATCGATATCACTAGCTTTTAATGAAAGACAAATATTATGAAAATCTAACTCTTCTAATATTTTGATATGCCGCTTAGCTGCCTCAATAATTCCTTCTTTAGTCCTTGGTAAATCTTTTGGAAGGGAACCACCATTAACACCAATTCTTATCGGAATGTTTCTTTCTTTGCATAATTTAACAATTTCTTTAATTTTATCTTTATTTGAGATATTACCAGGATTTAATCTAATTTTATCTGCCCCGTTTAAAATAGATAGTATAGCAAGTTCAGGGTCGAAATGAATATCACAAACTAAAGGAATACTAATGTTTTCTTTGATTTTAGCAATACTTATAGCATCTTCCTTATCGAAAACGGCAACCCTAATAATATCACAACCAGCTTCAGCTAGCTTATTTATTTGCTTAATTGTTTCAACGACATTTTTAGTTTTTGTGTTTGTCATACTTTGAATATAGATATTATTATTACCACCAAAGCTCAAATTTTTAACTTTAAAGTTTATAGTTTGTTCTCTTTTATACATAAATCATCATCCTCAAATTTAAAATATGTTAAAATTATTATATCACAAAATAATAAAAATCTAAATTATTCTTCTAATTAGCAGTAATTAAGCGGTCTTTACTTGATTTTTTTAAATTATATTTTATAATTAGGTTGACATAAAAATATGAGGAGAGATCCACAGTGCAATTATATTATAACATCTATTGTATAGATGTTATAACCTATTAAATTAAAAGAAAGGGGAATTAATAAATATGGTATAATAAACTCCATATTTATTATACGTGAGTTAAATGAAAATAAATATTTACACTATAGCTGAAGAAGCAAACACAAGCATTTCAACAGTTTCTAGATATTTAAATGGTAAAAATGTTAAACCAGATACAAGGAAAAGAATAGAAGAGGTAATAGATAAATACAATTATAAGCCAAGTTTAATAGCTAAGGCTTTAGTTTCTCATTCCCTTAAAACTATTGCTGTATTTGTGGTGGATATTAGAATGCCACACTATGCTTATGCAGCTTATTATATTGATAAGGAATTATCTAAATATGGCTACCGTACTATTATTTGCAATACATCTGGTGAACTTGCCCCAATGTTTAAATATATTGCTGATGTATCAACACAAGTTGATGGTATGATTTTTGTTGGTTCAATCTTCAATGAAATCAATAAATCAGTTGAAGTCTTAAAAAGTATTCATAACATTCCGGTTGTTTCTACTAATGGTAAGATTAATGTTAATCGCAATCGAGCAATATATGTTGATGATCAAAAAGGTATTTATAATGGTACTAAATATTTAGTGAATAAAAATTGTAAACAAATAGCATATATCCAATATGGTAATAATCAATCAGCATTAAGTAAAGTTGAAGGCTATAAAAAAGCCATGAATGAAGCAATGTTAACACCTTTAATTTATCATACAAACGATCTATTTAGTGGGTATGATGTTACTAAAAGAATATTATTTGACTGTCCTTATGTTGAAGCTATAATTAGTGGTGAAGACTTAATTTCTATGGGTGCAATTAGAGCTTTAGTTAATGCAGGAATTAAGGTTGGTAAAGATTGTTTAGTTATTGGTTTTGATGATTCTAAATATTGTGAATTAACAAATCCGACCTTAACAGCTATTGATAATAAGGTTTATGAAACAGCTATTGCTAGTGCTACAAGTTTAAGAGAATTAATAGAAAATCCAGAAGCTAAAACTAGTGATGTGATTTTAAATTGTGAATTAAACGTTAAAGAAAGTGCATAAAATGGTAGATATATCTAATAGTACTATAACTTTAAATGAAGCATTAACTAATTTAGATGAATTTGAAACCTTGTTTTTAGGAACTAGAATTTTCAACGAAAAAATATATATAACTAAACCTAATATTACAATTATTGGTGAAGATGCTAAAATTATTTATGATGATTATCATGGTAAAATTTTACCACCTGAATTAGGTGGAGATGGCCAAAAATTAGTAGGAACTACAGGTAGTGCAACCTTTACAGTAAAAGAAGGAGCAGACAACTTTAAAGCCCAAGGTATAGTTTTTATTAATGCTCACCGTAAAGAAAAAAGCAAAAAAAATCAACAAGCAGTAGCCTTCAAAAGTGAAGCTTCAAACATTGAGCTAAATAATTGTTCATTTCATTCTGAACAAGACACACTCTATATTGATTTAGGTAATAATATTAAAATTAACAATTGCTATATTTGTGGTGACGTTGACTATATTTTTGGTAGTGCAAATTGTGAGTTTCACAATTGTATAATTGAATCGTTAAACAATGGATATATTATTGCACCTAATACGTATCAAATTTATGAAGATGGATTTAAATTCTTTGATTGCATATTTAAAGTTCAAGCTAATTATGATATTTATTTAGGAAGGCCTTGGTATCCTAGTGGTGCTAGATATAAAGTATATCCTAAAGCTTTATTTAAAAATTGTATTTTCAATAGTAAGATTAAATTAAATTTTATTAAAATGCATAGTCTAGACCCATTTAAGTTTGAACTTATCTTAGTTGATTGTATGTATAAGGGTCAACTCATCTCTAAAAATTTAAGTTCAGTTTAATTTTTGCTTGCATTAAATATGGGTTTTTGCTATAATTAAACAGCAATTTAATGTCTGGAGGGATATTATGAGAGATTTAGTAAAGTTAGTATGTACAGAATGTAAGAATGAGAATTATTATACAGATAAAAACAAGAAGACAACTCCTGAACGTATAGAATTTAAAAAATATTGTCCTCATTGCCGCAAACATACTGTTCATAGAGAAAAGAAGTAAGCTTTTTAGAAAGCTTTTTTCTTTATTATGATAAAAAAAATAGTCAATGGAATCTTTGGGGTTAACACATATTTAATTATTAAAGGCAATGAATGCATTATTGTTGACCCAGGTATGGATATAGCTAGCGAGTTAATAAAACAAAAATATCAAGTTTTAGCTATCTTAATAACTCATGGTCATGTTGATCATATCGGTGGGATAATAAATTTCTTAGATGTACCTATTTATATATCGGGTTTAGATGAAAGTAAATTATATGATTCAAACACAAGTTTATACAAAATGTTAGGTTTAAAAACACCTTATAAAAAAGGAGATTTAAATACTAACTTGGTTGAAGATAAATCTATTATCACAATAGGTGAGTTTGTTTTTCAAGTTATTTTGACACCAGGTCATACTAATGGCTCTGTTTGTTATAAATATAATGATGTTTTATTTAGTGGGGATACTTTATTTAAAAATAGCATAGGTAGAACAGATTTTCCGACAGGTAATATATTTGATATGCAAAATAGTTTACTTAAATTAGCCAAATTACCAAACGAAATTAAGGTTTATCCTGGCCATGATGAGTTGACTTCCATTAAAGATGAAAAGAAAAATAATCCGTATTTAAAGAAGTCTTAGACTTCTTTTTCGTATTTATAGCCAAACTTTATTTTTTTTGCTATAATTAGCAACTAAGGAGGAAAAATAAAATGAAAGTTTTAAGTGCCGATATTAATAAAATATTAGATGAAGCTAGTATGATTAGTTTAAATAAAGGATTAACAACTATTGATACAGCTATTGTATTTTTAGCGATTATCAATTTTGTTTCTACTATAAAAGATAAGAAATATGCTGATTTAAAATTTGATTTATTCAACTTGTTAGAAAAATATAAATTGAATTATGTTTTAATAGATGATGCTTATAATACTATTCATTATAACAATGAAAAATTACCTTTTGATACTGATACCACTTTAGCGGATGATATGTTAAATGTTATTGATGAATTAAAAAAGAAAGCAAGCGAAGATGAAAACACAATGGAAGTAACTGATTTAATTACTTGTTTGTTTATAAACAAAGATTATGAATTATTTAATGTTTTAGATAAATGTAATCTTATCATGCAACATGTTTATGAACAAGCTGTATTAAATAATACTCCAGCTAATAAACTACCAATTAATGGCTTTGATGTTTTAGCTTTATATAATGACTTTACTAGTAGTATGGCTAAATATAGCATTAGAGAAATTAAAAGTTTAGAAGATGACAAGTTAAAAAAATATTTAACTAATATTAATAAATATGTTTCTAAACATAAGGAAATGCATCCAGTTGGTATGCAACAAGAATTTTTAGCTTTACAAATCGCTTTGTCAGGTAGAACAAAAAAATCAGCTGTTTTAGTAGGCCCAGCCGGGACAGGTAAAACAACTTTGGTTCATATGTTGGCTTTAGCGATTAATAATCAAAGCAAGGATTTAGCTGTTGATTTAAGGAATAAGGTTATTTATGAAATGCATATTGATGCCTTAGTGGCTGGTAGCCAATTTAGAGGCCAATTTGAACAAAGAATTTTAAATATTTTAGACACTGTATCTAAACTTGATAATGTGATTTTATTTATTGATGAAATGCACACATTAACTCGTTCTGGAGGTAATGAAGGTGATTTAACAGCGGCCAATATAATTAAACCATATTTATCAAGAGGCGATATTCAAGTTATTGGAGCTACAACTAATGATGAATTTAATGAATATTTAGAAAAAGATAAAGCTATTTCTAGACGTTTTGTTAAAGTTTTAGTTGAAGAACCAACTAAAGAAGAAACGATGACTATAATGCGAGAAACTTTAGCGATCAATGAAGAATTTTTTGCTAAAGTTATGCATGAAGAATTAATTGAAAAAATCTATGATTTGTCATTACAATATAATATGCATTCAGCAAACCCTGATAAAGCTTTAACTATGTTAGAAAGCGCGTTTGCTTATTCTAAGGTATGTAAAGAAAATGATAAAGAAGTTAAAATAGATGATGTTATTGATTCTATAAAAGTTCAATTTAATATTAATATGTCTGATACTAAAGTTTTAGATACTAAAAAGGAATTAGAAGAAAACGTTCTAGGTCAAAAAGAAACCTTAAAAGACGTATTAAATTATTTAAATATGATTGAATATAATATTGTGGACCCGGAAAAGCCAAAGTGTAGTTTATTATTTGCTGGGCCAAGTGGGACCGGTAAAACTTTTACTGCTAAATTAATAGCTAAAAACTTCACAGGTAGTGACAAAAATTTAGTCGTCGTTGAAGGTTCACAACTACAACAAGAAACGGCAGTTAATTACTTATTTGGAAGTGATCCTGGTTATGTTGGATTTAAACAAACTAGTGACTTTTTAGCTAAAGTTAAACAAAACCCTAATTGTGTTGTATTGTTTGATGAAATTGAAAAGGCACATAGCAGTGTCTTTAAAGCCCTATTAAATATTCTAGATGAAGGTTACGCTGCTGATAAGGGTGGGAATAGAGTTAGCTTTCGTAATGCGATAATTATTTTCACAACCAATTTAGGATTTGGTACTACTAATAAAAAAGGAACTGCCTTTATGAGTCTTGGTAAAGGTGATAATGAATCGGCAATTGATGCAATTAACAATCATTTTTCACCAGAATTTTTAGGTAGAATCGATAAAATTATTGTATTTAATCGCCTAGATGATAAAGTTACGGATGCTTTAATTAAACGTTATAAAGAAAAATATGAAAAATTATCCGGTAGAACATGTAAATTTAGTAAAGCCGATTTAGTAAAAATCAAAGAAGAAGCTAATATTCATGATTTTGGAGCTCGTAATTTAGATCATGTAGTTAAATTGGCTGTTTTAAAGAAAGTATTACAGGAGGATGAAAAAAATGGAAGAAACTAAATTAAATGTATGGAATATTGAAGAACAATTACTCCAATCAAGAATTATTAAAATTGACGGAGAAATAAATACACAAATGGCTCAAAGAGTAACATCTTTTTTAGATGTTTTAGCTAATGATGATCCTAATGCGGTTATTAAATTAGAAATTTGTTCTGGTGGTGGTAGCGTATTAGATGGTTTCGCTATTGTCGATAAAATAAGAGAAATTCCTAATCCAGTCGTTGCTTTTAACACTGGTTTATGTGCTTCAATGGCAACGATAATTAGCTCAGTATGTGACTATGCTTATGGCTCAGTTAATGCGCAATTTATGATTCATGAATTAGCTACAGGTGTTGAAGGAAAATTTAGAGTTTTAAAGAATTCAATTGAGTTTGATGAAAAATTAAACAAACGTTTATTTGCAATATTAAGTGCTAAAACAGGTAAGTCAGAAGATGAATTAATGAAGATTGCTACTTATGATTTTTGGATGAATTCTGATGAAGCTTTAGAATTTGGCTTAATAGATGCAATAAGAAAACCAGTTAAAAAGAATACTAAAGTTTTGGAAGAATTTGTTAAAGAATTAAATAAGGAGTAATTATATGGCAATTAAGAATTTAGATGATTCTTTATTTGAAGATAAAAAGCCTAAAAATGTTAAAAGGCCCCAACTTAATGGCGATGCTAACGAAATATATGATGAATTAAATAAATTTATGAGCGAGATGCCTGAAGATATGCTTGATAAATTCAAAGATTTATCAGACAACTTATCTTCTAAGTTAGAGAATGTTAATTGGTCTGATTTACTTAATGTAGAAGTAAATAAAGTAGAGATTAAAAATCCTTATGTGACAAAATTATTTCAAGAATTAACAAAATATAGTGAAAAAGAACTAAATGATCCTATTATTACGTCTAAGATAGAGGAATTAATTAATTTTTTAAATGACTATAAAAGCGGCAAAACAGAATCAGTTACTCCGCCTTTGAATTATTTAGAAAAAATCAAAGAACAAAGTGATGACATTTTAGCTATTTTAGTCGATAGATTTGATCCTCTCGCCTTTATTAATCAATACAATCTTATCTTAAAAGATAATAATTATATTTTAGAAGATTTAAGTAATATTACGCTATATAATCCTCTTGATAATTCTAAACTTGATTTAACTAATTCTAAATTGGTTTATGGTAATATAGATAATAGAACTAATAGTCCTCTAGCAGATAGAGTTTTATTATACTTAAATAAAGATGATAATACGTCATATATTGTATTATATGCTTATAATGTTAGAAATACCTATCATTTATTTATACCTAAATTTGCTAATGCTAATTTGTTTGCTATAGAAGATAAACTCGAACTGCGAAAAGCTAGACAAGCATTTTTTAAATATAAAAATATTAAAGCTTGTTTAGAACATATTGAGACAATATTTGTTTTGCGTAATAATGCTAATTATCCCGTTATAAAAATTGGTTCTATTTTAGTTAATGACCCTTACTATACTGGTGATAATTTAATTAATATCGGCATGTATACTTTTAATGTAGATAATAAAGATTTTAAACAAAAATTTGATGTTTTTGAAAATACTCTACCATTTTATATTAAGGTTAATGCCAATATAAGCACAGATAAATTAGATTATTTAACCAATAAATTGAAAAAATATGATTACACTAATGAAATACTAAACAATTATGATTTAAAGTATAACAATTTAAAAAATTATCTATATATTGAACTATAATCTAAATATTAAACTAATGCCGAGCTTAAAACTCGGTATTTTATTTTATATTTTTGGCACTAATGTATTGACAGTGCCAAGACAAAAGTATATAATAAGTTCGCACATCGGGTAGAAGAGTGCAAAGTGGGTGAACATTAATGATTACAGATAGGCAAAAATTGATCCTTAAAGCAATCGTTGAAGAATTTGTTTTGACGTGTGAACCTGTAGGATCTAAACTTTTGACTAATAAACCATATCTTAATTTTAGCTCAGCTACCTTAAGATATGATATGCAAGCTTTAGAAGAAATGGGATATTTAGAAAAAACCCACACTTCAAGTGGACGGGTTCCCTCAGAAAAAGGCTTTAGATTTTATGTTGATAATTTATTAACTCGTGATGATGAAGTTAAAGATGTTTATAAAGTTATCAATAATATCTTATCTAACAAACTTTTAACTAAGGAAACTATAATTGAAGATATAATTAATTATGTTGCTAAAACAACAGGTTGTTATATTGCAGTTGTTGGTTCTAATGCTTGTTATGCTAAAGTTAAAAAGATGGAAATTATTCCATTAAATGAACGCGATGCCCTTTTGTTAATAGTAACAAGTCAAGGTGTTGTTAGAAGTCAAAGAATTAATGTCCCAAAAGATTTCAAAATGGATGATTTACTAAGAATTATGTCAATGTTTGATGTAGCTATGTATGATCAAGAAATTTATGAAATTAGAAATATTTTAGAAAGAGAAGCTAATAAACCACGCATTAGAGAAATTGTTGATTATCGTGATGACATATTAAATTTCATGATTAAAGGTTTTGCAAGCTTTTTAAATAATGAATGCTATAAATCTAGCATGACACCATTATTTAGCCAACCGGAATTTAAAGATTATCAGGTTATGCAAAGGTTTGTTAGTGTAGTAGATGATACAAGAGTTAATGAACTAGTTTACAGCAATAAAAAAGGTTTACAAATTAAACTTGGACAAGATAATAAAAACATAGGTTTGCCAGATTGTGCAGTTATTAGTATTCCATATTACTTAGATATGTTTGAATACGGAACTATTGTTGCAGTCGGGCCTTTAAGAATGAATTATAAAACTGTTGTGCCTATTTTAGAATATTTGGCGAATAGTTTACCAAAAATATATAAATAGGAGGTCATGTAAGTGGCGCAAGAAGAAATGAAACATGAAGAAGCTGAGGTTAAAAAAGAACCTCAAGCTGAAGAAAAAAAGAAAGAAAAAAAGATAACTAAAGAAGATAAATTAAAAGCAGAAATTGCTCGTTTAGAACAAGAACTTAAAGCTGAAAAAGATAAAAATTTAAGAGAAATTGCGGAAATGCAAACAACAAAAAGAAGATTAAAGGAAGCTGAAATTGAAAACCGTAAATACGCAGCTATGGGGGTTGTTGAAGAGCTTATTGGCCCTATAGATATGTTACAAATGGTTGTAAATAGCGAAGCTCCAAGTGAAGAAATTAAAAATTATCAAATTGGCTTTAAAATGATTGCTGATCAATTGATGGGCATTTTAAATAAAGAAGGTTTAAAACTAATTGAGGCTAATGTTGGTGATGAGTTTAATCCTAAGCTTATGCAAGCTTTAACTAGTGAAGAAGCTGATGTAAAAGTTAGTACAATAACTAAAGTTATGCAAAAAGGTTATACTTATAAGGAAAGAGTTTTAAAGCCAGTGTTAGTCAATGTGGCAGTTCCAAAAAAGCAAGAAGAAAAATTAATTGAAGAAGAAAATAAAGAAGAAAAAGGAGAATAAAATTATGGCAAGTAATAAAATTATTGGTATCGATTTAGGTACAACAAATTCATGTGTTTCAGTTATGGAAGCTGGGGAAGCTAAAGTTATCCCTAATGCTGAAGGTGTTAGAACTACTCCATCTGTAGTAGCTTTTAAAGGCGACGAAATTTTAGTTGGTGAAGTAGCTAAAAGACAAGCTATAACTAATCCTAATACTGTAAGTTCAATTAAGCGTCATATGGGTGATGCAAATTATCGTGTTGATATTAATGGTAAAAAATATACACCACAAGAAATTTCAGCAATGATTTTACAAAATTTAAAGAAAACAGCTGAATCTTATTTAGGTGAAAGTGTAGATAAAGCGGTAATTACTGTTCCAGCTTATTTTAATGATTCACAACGTCAAGCTACTAAAGATGCTGGCAAAATTGCTGGTTTAGAAGTAATGCGTATCATAAATGAACCTACAGCTGCAGCTTTAGCTTATGGTATTGACAAAATGGATAAAGAACAAACTGTACTTGTATTTGACCTTGGTGGTGGTACATTTGATGTTTCAATTTTAAGCTTAGCTGATGGTACATTTGAAGTACTAGCTACTGCTGGTGATAATGTACTTGGTGGTGATGATTTTGATAAGTGTATTATGGACTTCTTATGTCAAGAATTTAAGAAAGAAAATGGTGTTGATTTAAGTCAAGATAAGATGGCACTACAACGTTTAAAAGACGCAGCTGAAAAAGCTAAAAAAGACTTATCTGGCGTAACTACTGTAGAAATCAGTTTACCATTTATTTCTATGGGTGCTGCAGGTCCTCTACATTTAAATAAAACATTAACTAGAGCAAAATTTAATGAATTAACTGCTCATTTAGTAGACCGTTGTGTTGGACCAGTTAGACGTGCATTATCTGATTCTAAATTAACTGCTAAAGATATTGACCAAGTTTTATTAGTTGGTGGTTCAACTCGTATTCCTGCCGTTCAAGATTTAGTAAAACGTGAATTAGGTAAAGAACCAAATAAATCAGTTAATCCTGATGAAGTTGTAGCAATGGGTGCGGCAATTCAAGGTGGTGTTTTAACTGGTGATGTTAAAGATGTATTATTATTAGATGTTACTCCACTTTCATTAGGTATTGAAACTTTAGGTGGCGTATTCACTAAATTAATTGAACGTAATACAACTATTCCATGTTCAAAATCACAAATATTCTCTACGGCAGCTGATAATCAACCTGCTGTTGATATCCATGTATTACAAGGTGAAAGACCTATGGCTGCAGATAATAAAACTTTAGGTCACTTCCAATTAACTGATATTCCAGCTGCTCCACGTGGAGTACCACAAATTGAAGTTAAATTTGATATTGATGCTAATGGTATCTTAAATGTATCAGCTAAAGATTTAGGCACTGGTAAATCACAAAATATCACTATCCAAGGCGGAGGTTCATTATCTGATGATGAAATTAAACGTATGGTTAGAGAAGCAGAAGAAAATGCCGAGGCAGATAAGAGACGTAAAGAGGAAGCTGATTTAGTAAATGAAGCTAATAACCTAATCTTCCAAACTAAAAAAGCTTTATCTGAACTTAAAGATGTTGATGCTAATGAAAAAGCTGAAGCAGAAAGATTATGTGAAGAATTACAAAAAGCTTTAGATTCTAAAGATTTAGCATTAATTAAATCTAAGAAAGAAGAATTAGAAAAGGTCGCTCAAAATATTGCTGTTAAAGCCTATCAACAAGCTCAACAAAGTCAAGGTGGCCAAGAAAATAATGGCAATACTAAAGACGGCTCTGTAGATGCTGATTTCTCAGATGTACAATAATTTAAGAGGCGTTTATACGCCCCTTTAATTATTTAATGATATGGAAGGAGAATATATATGCCAGATAATAAAGATTATTATGCGATATTAGGTGTATCTAAAACAGCATCACAAGATGAAATAAAAAAAGCATATCGTACTTTAGCTAAAAAATATCATCCAGATATAAATAAAGAACCAGGTGCTGAAGAAAAATTTAAAGAAATAAACGAAGCATATGAAACTCTATCTGATGAGCAAAAAAGAGCTCAATATGATCGTTTTGGTTCTGCTGGTCCACAAGGATTTGGCTCTGCAGGTGGCTTTGGTGGTTTTAGTGGTGGCTTTGGTGGCTTTGAAGATATATTTAACTCTTTCTTTGGCGGCGGTAGAACTAGACAAACAAATCAAGCTCGCCAAGGTGAAGATTTAGAAAAGCAAATGAATATCACATTCGAAGAAGCGGTTTATGGAACAACTAAGAAAATAAGAGTTTCTGTAGATGAGCCATGTACGGCGTGTGGTGGTTCAGGTGCTTATTCTAAAAATGATATACACACTTGTCCTGATTGTCATGGTACAGGCTATATCTTAAGACGTCAACAAACAATATTTGGAATGACACAAACCCAAAGTGTTTGCCCTAGATGCCATGGTACAGGTAAAGAAATCACTAAAAAGTGCGATGTATGTAACGGAACAGGTCATGTAAGAAAAGTTAAAGATATTGAATTAAAAATACCAGAAGGTATTCAATCAGGAATGTCTCTTCGCCTTGAAGGTTGTGGGGGAGCCGGACAAAATGGTGGTCCTAATGGTGATTTATATATCACAATTAATGTTTTACCACATAAAACATTTAAAAGGGAAAACAATGATATATATCTAGAAGTTCCAATTTCATTTACGCAAGCTGCCTTAGGAGATCAAATCGAAGTTCCTACATTATGGGAAGCGGAAAAAGTAAAAATACCTGCAGGTACTCAAAGCGGTACGGTCTTTAAAATTAGAGGCAAAGGCGTAAAAAATCCTAAGGGAATTGGTAGAGGAGATCAATATGTTACAGTTAAGGTAATTACTCCTACTAATTTATCTAAAGAAGAAATTGAATTGTTTAAATCTTTAGATCAAGTTGAGAAAAAAGAAAAAAAATCAGCTTGGGACAATTTTAAAGAAGGATTTAAAAATCTATTTAAATAAAAGGCAAAAAGCCTTTTATTTTTTTGATTTTTTATAAATATATCATTTTATATATAGATTTTAAAAAATAATTGTTGTATAATACCCTTAAAGAAATAATTTTATGTTTTTAACAATTCATAGTTTTTTCACATAAAGTTATAGCAAATGATAATATAATATAGGTAATAAATAGGAGGATGGATTTATGGTTACATTAATTTGCTGCATTTGTTTTATTTTACCATTACTTTTTGGTACTTTCACTGCAAGAAGGTTTAATTTTATTCACGGGGCAATAGTAACATTTGCATGGTATACTATTATGGCAGGTGTTTACTTTATTTTTGCAAATTATGCTGGAACAACTGAATGGATGGTTAATGCCGGTGAATGGATGGAAAAATATTGTCATTATGCATATGCATTACCACTTCAAGTATCTACAGTTGTTATGCGTCATGAAAGTATGCAAAGTGTAAAATTTATCGCTGAAAATGATACAATGATCCAATGTATTTGCTTATTTGTAATTCCATTTATTATTTGGTTAGTTTCACGTTTAATTTCTGGTGCAGTAAGAAATAGAAGAGGATATTAATTTTTAGAAAAAAAGAGTAAAATGTAGTGGTATTTACAGAGAGAAATAGTGGTGAGATATTTCATTACCAGCATTTGAAAGTTCGTTTTTCGAATTGGTACTAATCATACCCGTTGGTGGCGTTAACATTTAGAGGGCTAGAATTTATTCTAGAATTAAGGTGGTACCACGGTTTTTCGTCCTTAGATTTTTCTAAGGACTTTTTTATTTTGGAAAAAAGGAGCATAAATATGATTGAAAAATTAAAAGAAGAATTAAAACAAATCAACAATTTAGTAGAATTAAATCAATTAAAAACTAATTATTTAGGCAAAAAAGGATTAATTAGCCAAAAAATGCAAGATATGAAAAGTCTTTCTCCTGAAGAAAAAAAGCAATTAGGACAAGAAATAAATATCTTAAAAAAAGAAATAGAGTCATTATTATTAGCTAAAGAGAATGAATTAAAAGAAGCTTTAATTAATGAAGAAATAATTAAAGAAACAAAAGATGTAACAATGCCAAGTTATAAATTTAATTTAGGAACTATTCATCCTCTTAATCAAACAATTATCGATTTGGAAAATTTATATATAGGTTTAGGTTATGAAGTAGCTGAAGGACCAGAAATCGAAACGGACGAATACTGTTTTGAAAAATTAAACTTACCAAAGGGTCATCCAGCTAGAGATATGCAAGACACGTTTTATATTAATCCAGAATTATTATTAAGAAGTCAAACATCACCAGTTCAAGTAAGAACAATGTTAGAAAAAAAGGGTAAACCGATTAAAATCATTTGCCCAGGTAAAACCTATCGTCGTGATGCCGATGATGCGACTCACTCTCATCAATTTATGCAATGTGAAGGCTTAGTCTTAGGACATAATATTACTTTAGCAGATTTGAAAGGTGCATTATTAGAAATGGCTAAGAAAATGTTAGGTGAAGATCGAAAAATTAGACTTCGTCCTTCTTATTTTCCATTTACTGAACCATCTGTTGAAGTAGATGTTTCTTGTCATAAATGCGGTGGAAAAGGTTGTTCAATGTGTAAAAATACAGGTTGGATAGAAATATTAGGAGCTGGGATGGTAAATCATCATGTTTTAGAAATGTGTGGTTATGATCCAAATGAAATACAAGGCTTTGCTTTTGGGGTCGGAATAGAAAGAATAACTATGTTAAAATATGGAATAGAAGACATTAGAAATTTCTATAATAATGATTTACGTTTCTTAAAAGAATTCAAGGGGGTTAAATAATGAGAGTTTCATTAAATTGGTTAAAAGACTATGTTGATTTAGCTGATATAAGTGAAGAAGAATTATATAATCAAATATCACTACATGTTTCAGAAATTGAAACAATGAGCAAACTATCATCAGCCACAAATTTAGTTGTTGGTGAAGTTAAAACCTGCCAAAATCACCCAAATAGCGACCATTTACATATCTGCGAAGTTAATGTTGGACAAGAAATAAAAACTATTGTTTGCGGTGCACCTAACGTAGCAGCAAATCAAAAAGTTATAGTAGCACTACCAGGAGCTATATTACCAGGCGGAACTATTAAGGTTAGCAAGGTTAGAGGGGTAGAATCTAGTGGTATGATTTGTTCACTTAGTGAGCTTGGTATTGAAGAACGTTTAATAGATGAAAAGTATAAAGCAGGGATATATGTTTTACCAGCTGATGCAAAAGTTGGAGAAGATGCAATTAAAGCCTTAGGATTAGATGATACTATTATAGATTTAGAACTTACAAGTAATCGTTCTGATTTGTTATCAATTGAAGGTGTAGCATATGATGTAGCTAGTGCTTTAGATCGTGATTTATATATTCCTATTTATCAAGTAAAGGAAACTAAAATGTTAAATCCTATTAAAGTTCAAATTGAAACAGATCTATGTTATGAATATCAAGCTAGATTAATAGAAGGAATAACGATAAAAGAATCACCTATGTGGTTAAAAATGCGTTTAATCGCATCAGGAATAAGACCAATTAATAACGTCGTTGATATAACTAATTACGTTATGATTGCCTTAGGTGAGCCGATGCATGCCTACGATCATAATTTTGTTGGCAATAACATTGTTATAAAAGAAGCTAAAGATATTAAAGAATTTACAACTTTAGATGAAGTAAAAAGAGAATTAGAGCCTAATGATATTTTAATAACTGATGGCAAAAAACCAATCGGTTTAGGTGGTATAATGGGTGGTCTAAATTCGGAAGTATTACCAGAAACAACAAGTATTGTTTTAGAAGCTGCAATGTTTGATCCAATGGCTATTAGAAAAACATCTAGTCGTCTAAATCTCAAAAGCGAAGCATCTATGAGATTTGAAAGAACAGCTTGTCAATCAAGAATAGAAAGAGCTTTAAATATGGCAAGTCAATTAATAATAGATTTAGCAGGTGGGGTAGTAGTTGGTAATATCATAAAAGTAGTAAGAAAACCATATACCGCTAAATATGTTGATGTTACAACTAATAAAATTAATAATTTTTTAGGAACTAATTTAACAGATCTAGAAATTGAAGCCATTTTTGATCGTCTTAGATATGACTATAAAAAAGAAAATTTAACTTACCATATCGAAATTCCAGCTCGAAGAATGGATTTAGAAAACTTTTTTGCTGACATTTGTGAGGATATAGCTAGAATGATTGGTTATGAAAACATTCCAACTACAAATTCCTTATCCCAAGAAGTAGGACATTTAACAACAAAACAAAATTATATTAGAAGTATTAGAACGCTACTTGCTAATTTAGGCTTAAATGAAACTGTTTCTTATTCATTAGTGAGTCAAGAAACTTTAAACTTATATAATGTTGAAGAAATAGAAAATCCAATTAAAGTTTTAATGCCATTAACTAACGACCGAGCATATATGCGTATTAGCGTATTAAATGGAATTATTAATGCTATTAATTACAATTTAGCAAGACAAAATAGCGATTTAGCCTTGTTTGAAATAGGAAAGAGATATACTTTAACAAATGAAGAATTAATGTTAGCAGGCGGTTTTAGTGGAACATTTAGTGCTAACTTATGGCAAGGTAAAAGTCAAAAAATAGATTTCTTCTTTGTTAAAGGCATATTAGATTTATTAGCTTCAAAGCTAAATATCGAATTTAGATATGAAGCATATAAAGATATAAAAAACACTTATCACCCAGGTTTAGCAGCTAAGATATATATAAATGATTTATATGTTGGCTTTATTGCAGGAATTCATCCTAAATTCAGAAAAGAACATGATCTAAAGGAAACATATGTATTTGAATTAAACTTAGATAAAGTGTTAGATTATGCTAGCGAAATAAAATATAGTGTGATTTCTAAATATCCTTCAATAGAGCGCGATTTAGCAATAGTTATAGATAAAAATGTAACCGCAAAAGAAGTTTTAGATGTAGTTAAAATGGTAACTAAAAAGTATCTAATTAATCTTGATGTCTTTGATTTATATGAGGATGATAGTTTAGGTGAAAATAAGAAATCATTAGCTATAAAGATGTTATTTAATGATAAAGAAAAAACTTTAGAAACTAAAGATGTAGATAAAATTATAAACTCACTATTAAATCGTTTAGATTTTTACTTTAAAGCTAAATTGAGGTAGGTATGTCATATATAAGTTTAAATAATATTTGTAAATATTATGGTGAAAATGAAACATTAGTAAAAGCACTTGATGATATTAATATAGACTTAAACAAAAAAGAATTTGTAGTAATATTAGGACCAAGTGGAGCAGGCAAAACCACAGTTTTAAATATATTAGGTGGAATGGATGTTGCTACTAGTGGTTCATATTTAATAAATGGTAATGATGTATGTAAGTATAACAACAAAGAATTAGCTCGTTTTAGAAGAGAAAAAATAGGCTTTGTTTTTCAGTTTTATAATTTGATGAATAACCTTACAGCTTTAGAAAATGTAATCTTAGCAACTAAATATTTAAATAATACTTTAGATCCATTAGATGTTTTGAATAAAGTTGGATTAAAAGATAGAATAAATAATTTCCCATCTACTCTATCAGGTGGTGAACAACAAAGAGTTAGTATAGCTCGTGCTTTAGTGAAGAAACCAGAAATACTATTATGTGATGAACCTACAGGGGCATTAGATAGTAAAACAGGTAAAAATATAATTCAATTGTTAAAAGATTTAGCTAAAACAGAAGATAGTGCTGTAATAGTGGTTACGCATAATGCTAAAATAGCTCAAGTGGCTGACCGTATTATTCATATTAATGATGGTAAAATTATTAAAGATGAATTAAATAAGGATATTAAGGAAGTCAGTGAAATAGTATGGTAAAAGATGTCTTGTTAAAAAAAGGTCTAAGAGAAATTAAAGAAAATATTAAACAATATATAACAGTAATTATCATAGCTATTTTAGCAGTATCTTTATTTACAGGTATTTATGCAAATTGGCAAGATTTTAAATATAAAGTTAACCATATTTATGAATTAAGTAATATGGCTGATGGAATAGTTTTGACAAATAGCAATAATAAAGAAATAACTAATTATTTAGATACAGAAAATGTAGATTATGAAGAAAGACTATATTTAAACGGAATAATTAATTCAAAAAATGGTTTAGTCGCAACATTTAATGACAATTCTACAATTTCTAAGCCTGCATATATGTCAGTTGAAACATTAACTAGTGATATGGTTTTAGTTGATGAAAACTTTTTAATTCGTAATGAATTAGAAGTAGGCGAGACGTTTATATTTAATATTCCGGAAATTAGTCTTTTTAACAACAGTTTTACTGATGTTAATTTAGAATTTGTTATTTCAGGTACTATGACTCACCCTGAAGCACTAGATAATAGTGAATATCTATCAAGTTTTATCTATATTGGTGAAAAAGCTATCGCTAAAAGTTTATGTCAATATTCTAATAATTTAATCGGCGAAGATATATTTTTATCACTCTTACCTAGTTTGTATAATCAAATCTTAATTAAAAGCCCAAATATTACAAATATAATTGAATACATAAGTTCTAATTATGATAATCTCTTTGCATTAACAAGACCAAACTTACCTTCTAATCTAAATATTGAATCAGATATTGATCAAGCAAAAAAATTATTATATATTTTCCCGGTTATATTTTATTTAGTAGCTTTATTAATAATATTGACTTCTATTTCTGAATTAATTAATAAAGAACAAAAAAATATAGGCCTATTAAAAGCATTAGGTTATTCAAATTTAGAAATATTAGCCCATTATACAAATATATTTATCATCTTATGTATTATCGGTAGTATTGTTGGAATGATTATAGGACCACTAATAATTCCTCCGATAATGAATCAAAAGTATAATATTTTATACCAATTACCTACAATATCTACACCTTTTTTTAGACCATTTTATTTAATTAGTGTAATTCTATTAATAATAATAGTTTATCTAACAGCTATTTTAGCCCTTCATAATATTTTAAAGAAAGTTCCGGCTTCTAGTATTAGAGGTGATAATAGCTATCATATGAAAAAAACATTATTTGATAGATTACCAACTAAAAAAGACCATTTTTTAACTTTAAAAATGGCCTTAAGAAACATGAAAAGAAAAATCAGTCGTACCTTAATGGTTGTTTTTGGTGTTATGGGGTGTTCAGCTTTATTGTTATGCGGTTTTGGTATCGAAGATACTCTAGATAACAGCATTAACACAGAATTAAGATTAATCCCTTATGATGTAGGATTAAGTTATAATAGTAATGAATCTAAATTGGTAGAACTAATGGCAATCGAAGAAATTAAGGATGTCGATGAATATAATAAGACTCAAGTCAATATTTTAAAGTCAAAAATGATTTCTTCATATTTATATATTCTACCAGAAAACAGTAAAATATTTGTTCCTAAATATAATGAAGAAAGTTGCTTAATATCTAGTAAAGTGGCTAAAGAAATTGGGGCAAAAGCAGGAGATCAAATCACTTTTATTTATAATCAGGTTGCTTATGAAATAATTATAACAGAAGTTATTGATATATCTTTTTCGCAAGGTATATTTATTTCTAGCGCTAATGGTATAATTGATTTATTACCAAATAATTGTTGGATTAGGTTATATGATGAAACGAAACAAGATTTAGTTTTAGAAAAGGCTTTAAAATTAGATGGAATTAATTATGGTATGACAATTGATAATTTAAAATTACAGGCTGAAGATAGATTAAGTTCAATTAGGGTTATGACAAATACAGTTAAAATATTTGCTATCTTACTAGCTATAGTAGTTTTATATAATTTAGCATTACTTAATTTTAAAGAAAGAATTAAGGATATTGCCACTTTAAAAGTTTTAGGCTTTACTATAAAAGAAATTGCCTTTTCCTTCTTATTAGAAATAGTCATTTTAACTGTTTTCGCTTCATTAATAGGCTTAGCTTTAGGATATCCTTTAATGTATGCGGTCTTAGTTATAAATGAAAACCCTTTATTATCATATATTTATAAAATTGATTCTTCATCTTATATATATACTGTCTTATTAACGACAGTATTTGGAACTATAGTAAATGTTATTATGTCTACTTTTGTTAGAAAGGTAGAAATGGTTGAGTCATTAAAAGCTGTAGATTAGGAGGTCTAAAATGTTTGATATATATAATTTTACAGAAGAAGATTTTAATAATTATTTTTTAAGCATTAATGAAAAAACATTTCGCTCTAAACAGCTAATAAATTGGCTTTATCGTAAAAAAGTTACTGATTTTTATTTAATGAGCGATATAAAAAAAGCACTGCAAGAAAAATTAAATCAAGATTTTATTATTCCTAGTATAGAATGTGTAACAAAGAATGTTTCACACGATGGAACAACTAAATTTTTATTTAAATTAGCTGACGAAAACTTGATTGAAACAGTTTTAATGCATCAAGAATATGGCTATTCCCTATGCGTTACAAGTCAAGTTGGATGCAATATGGGATGTATGTTTTGTGCATCTGGTTTAAAGAAAAAAGTTAGAAATTTAGAAGTATCTGAAATGGTTTTACAAGTATTAACGGTAGAAAAATTAACAGGAATTAAAATTACCCATATCGTTGTAATGGGAATAGGTGAACCATTTGATAATTATTTAAACTTATTAAAGTTCTTAAACATCGTTAATCATCCATTGGGTTTAGAAATCGGTCAAAGACATTTAACGGTTTCAACATGTGGATTAGTTCCAAAAATTTATGAGTTTGCAGATTTCCCTTTACAAATAAATTTAGCAATAAGCTTACATGCTCCAAACAATGAATTAAGAAATAAGTTAATGCCTATTAACAGATCATATAATATTGAAGAATTATTTAAAGCTTTAAGATATTATTATAATAAAACTAATAGAAGGATTACAATTGAATACATTTTAATTAATAATGTTAATGACAATCTAAAAGAAGCTAAAGAATTAGCTAACTTATTAAGGGGAATGAACGCTTATGTTAATTTAATTCCTTATAATGAAGTCTTAGAAAATCCTTTTAAAAGATCAACAATAGAAAGACAAAGATTGTTTTATGACGCTTTAAAAAAACAAGGTATAAACGTAACTTTAAGAAAAGAACAAGGCAGTGATATTGCTGCTGCATGTGGTCAACTTAGGAGTAAATATTTACAATGAAGGGAAGAATAATATCAATCAATAGTGGCCAATATGAAGTTTATACCGAAAACAACTTAACAAAATTTTATCGTTGTGCAGGTAGGTTAAGAAACTACCGTGTAGATAAAGATAGTGATTTTCAAATTCAAAAAAATAAATATAAAAACAAAGTTGAAACAAGCAATGTCAAATTATCACCTAAAGTAGGTGATTATTGTGAAATAGAAGATGAGCTAATAACTAGCTTATATCCTCGTAAAAATAGTTTGATTAGACCAGATGTTGCAAATGTAGATCAAATACTATTAGTTTTTGCGGCTAAAGAGCCTGATTTTTCTTTCTATTTATTAGACTTATTTTTAGTAAATATTTTAAAACAAAATATTGAGCCAATTATCGTAATTTCTAAAATTGATAAAATGACAGATCAAGAATTATTTTCTTTAAAGGAAGAACTATCATATTATGAAAAACTAAACTATAAAGTTTTTTATGTTAATAGTAAAAAAGATTATCCTAATGAATTAGTTAATTTATTAAGTGTAAAAACAACAATAGTTGCAGGTCAAACTGGTGCTGGTAAATCAACTTTAATTAACGCAATCATACCAGGCTTCACCTTAAAAACAGCTGAAATATCTAAAGCATTAGGAAGAGGTAAACATACTACGCGTATTGCTAGTTTATACCATTTTAAGAATGGTTTTTTAGGTGACACGCCAGGTTTTTCTAAATTGGATTTACAAAGTATAAATAAAGACGAACTAAAAGATTATTTTATTGAATTCAACAAATATAAGTGTAAATTTAAAGATTGCTTACATATTAAAAATACGCTTGGTTGTGCGGTTATTGAAGAAATTGGTATAAATGTTAAGCAAAGTAGATATGATAATTATATTAGGATGTTAAATACTATTATTAAGGAGAAGAAATGAAAATAAGTTTATCGATATTAGATTTTGATTTTAGCTATTTAGCAAGTGAACTAGAACCTTTATATCCATATATAGATTATCTACATATGGATGTAATGGATGGTAATTTTGTTCCAAATTTAAGTTTTGGTGTTCCAATAATTAAATCATTACGCAAACAAACTAAAGTATTATTTGATACTCATTTAATGATTACTAATCCGAAAGATTTTATTAATGACTTTTCTAATGCTGGTTCTGATTTAATCACTTTTCATTATGAAAGTAATAGTGATGTCTTACAAACAATTAAAGCTATTAAGTCTAAAAATAAACAAGTTGGCTTATCGATTAAGCCTAATACGAGTCTTGATGTTATAAAACCATATTTATCTTATTTAGACCTAGTTTTAATAATGAGCGTTGAACCTGGTTTTGGTGGTCAAAAATTTATGACTACTGTTATTGATAAATTACGCTCTTTAAAGGAATTACAAAAGGAATATGATTTTAAAATATTTGTAGATGGTGGTATTAATTTAGATACTATTAGTGAAGTTAAAGATTTATGTGATACAGTAATTGTTGGTTCTTGTATTGCAAAAAGTACAAACCGAATTAATACACTATTAGATTTAAAAAGGTAGCGTGCTACCTTTTAAATCTTTCTTTAACATATTGAATTATAGCGCTAGGTACATATTTAGAAATATCAGCATTAAATAAAACTAATTCTTTAATAGCTGATGAAGAAACAAATTGATTTTTACTAGAAGGAAACAATAAAACTGTTTCAATACTAGGAGCTAAGTCACGATTAAATTGAAATAAATTAAATTCATTTTCATAATCTGATATGTTTCTTAAGCCTCTAGCCATAACTTTTAAATTATTATTTTTACAATAATCTACAACTAAACCATCCCAAATATCTACCTTAATGTTTTTAATATCTTTAGTAGCTAATAAGATTAGTTTTTTTCGTTCATCGCTTGTAAAACTATATTTTTTATTAACATTGTTAGATAATAAAATTATTACTTCGTCATAAACATCAGCTAATCTTTTAATTATATCTAAATGCCCATTACTAATCGGATCAAAAGAACCAGGATAACAAACTTTCATATTAAACCTCACAATAAAATAAGAATAAATGATAATAAATTTAAAAATGCATGTAATAAGTAACTACAAATAACATTATCAGTTTTTATATAACAATAAGAAAAAGCTACACCAGCAAAAAAATAAGGAAGAGTAATTATTATTAAACTAATTAAATCATAATCATAAGAGATAGTATGTAATAGCCCAAACACTAAACAAGAAACGATTAAAGCTAGAATCTTGTTTGGAATTATATTAAAAATACACTTTCTAAAGATTAATTCTTCTACTAAAGGTCCGATAATAACAATGGGAATAACTAATAGATAGCTATATAAATTATTAGGGCTAATCATAGATTCTATATTTGCTTGATTGACGGATGTTAAATCCTTTTTTAGTAATAATTGTAAAAAAATAGTTAATAAATTTACACAAAAATTAACTCCAAAATAAATACCTAAGCCAATTAATAAGGAATTAGTGTATTTATTTTTTTTAATTTTAAAATCATAAATATCTGATTTAAAAAAAGAATATAAAATCAAAATCAAAAAAATGAATTCGATAAAATAGATAAAGTATTGGTTAAACACATTAAGACATATTAAATAATTATTAGCTTCTTTATAAAATAAAGAGGCATTAGATGCTATATCTAAAATAGACATATAAAAATCATATTTAAAAATAAATTTAGTAAATTGAGCTAAACAATCACTTAAAACAAACATAAATAAAACATAAATGGCTATTGCTAAAAGTGATTTAAAATACTTATTATTTAAAATTCGCAAAATATCACCACATTTTAATATATTATAACACAAAAATGAAAAATATGATACAATATAAATTAATGGTGTGCTAGTTTTGTGCACATAACTTAAGAGACGTGATTCTATAGTCTTTAAGCTAAGTAGAAAATTATTGAATCATATAAGTCGTAATATAAAGTAAAATAATTATATGCTCGATAGATATAAAAAAGATAATAAGGACTTACTAGCAAGAGTTAATCTTAAATCAATATGGCAAGATTAAATAGAGGCTAGCCGATAAATTTATTAGGAAGGATGTGAAAGTCGAGTTTAGGCTACTCGACGTAATTATGGTTTTTGTAATAGCTAGTAACAATCAAAATAAAATCAAAGAAATTGCTGCTATTTATGATAATTTAAATTTTAAATCATTAAAAGAATTAAATATAGCAGATGAAGCAATTGAAGATAAAGACACATTTAAAGGTAATGCGATAAAAAAAGCCCAATACATCGCTTCAAAATATCAAGTTATAAGCATTGCGGATGACTCAGGATTGTGTTGTATAGGTTTAAATAAAGAACCTGGAGTAAGAAGTGCAAGATATGCTAAAGATCATAATGATCAAGCTAATAATCAAAAACTTATAGCTAATATAAAAAATGTAAAAAACAAAAAAGCTTACTACGAAGCTGTAATTGCAATAGCTCTACCAAATGGTAAAACTTATACTAAAAGTGGTAAAGTTTGGGGAAAAATAATTTTAGAAGGTCGGGGAAATAATGGTTTTGGTTATGATCCGTATTTTTATATTCCTAAATTTAAAAAAACAATGGCAGAATTAACTATGGCAGAAAAAAACGCTATATCACACCGGGCTAAAGCTTTAAGAGCTTTAAAACCAATTTTAAGAAAGTTGGCTAGAAAATGGAATTAGAAGAATTATTAAATCTAGATTATAGTAAGGAAAATATCAAAAAAATAGATAAAGCCTTAGCTAAATTAACTAAAAATTCACAAGATTATTTAAAACTGTTGAGTCATAAACTATTAATTAGTCCAAAGATTAACGATTCATTAAGACAAATTTATAGTTATGTGATAGATTTTGATACCTTAAATGATGAAGAAATAGTTTTAATTTGTAATACAATTATGGCTTTAACATTAAAAGTTAAGCGCTTAGATGAATACGAAAAATATTTACAAATAAAAAGTAATCATTTAAAAGCTAGTGCTTTAAATGAATTACATTATGATAAATATATGTATTATAAAGCTTGTCAAAATAATAATGAAGCTGTCATTGAACTAAAAAACTATTTAGATTATGATTTAGATCTAAAAAGTAAAACTAATGCTTTAACAGAATTACTTAATCTAGCATATGATTTAAAAAATACGGATTTGTTTTTAGATGTTAGAACAAAATTGATTTCTATTTATGAAAAAAATTTAGATACAGTAGGCCTAAATAATTTAAATTTAAAAACAATAAAAATCTATTATTACTTGAATCTAGAAGAAAAGTGTCAAGAATTATTACAAAATTATTTACAAGAAGAAAGTTTACCAACAAATTACAAACTTGAAGCTGCAACAATTCAAATAAAAATTTTTATAAAGCAAAAATCCTATCGTAAAGCTAGTATAGTCGAAAGTGAATATAGTGACTTGTTAAAAGATAACTATACGAATGAGTCTTTAGATTTTGCCAAAACCGCGCTAGAACTATACAAAGCATTAGAAAATAATTATTCAATTAAGTTTTATGAAGAAATAATAAAAAATATTTTAACTAAACAAGCCGATAAGCCAAAAGAGAAAAAAGAAGTTTATATAATACCAGAAATCATAAAAGAAGATAAAAAACATAATGATAAAATTATTATTAAAGAAGAAGTAGTAGTCAATAAATTTAATCAATATGTTATAAGTGAAAATAATGAAGTTTTACGTAAACTAATACATACCTTTAATAAAGAAAATTATAGACTAAGAGATATATTAAGAGATGTTGGATATATTTTAGAGAAAAACTATAATGTCGTTAAATTTAATTTGATATATAAAGCTAATGAATATTATTTACATACATATAAAAACAATAAATTATATGATAGAACCTATCAAGAAATTCCAGACAGTTTAATAAAATATAGCTATGAAAGAAAAGAAGACTTTGTTTTAGATAAAGAACTTTTAATAGATAAAATAGATATTTTTACAAATGAAATTTTTGTTAATAATTTTGTTGCTGAATTCATTATAACTTCTAATAATGAAATATTAGGAGTAATGGAAATTATAGCTGATAATGATTTTTTAGCTAAAAATAATAATTATGAAATATTTACTTTATTTAGAGAAGTTTTAAATCTTAAAATAAAAGAAGAAATATATCGTTTAAAATTAAATGATCAACATGCATTAAATAATTATTTAATAAGTAATTTTTATTATGGCCTAAAAAAGATAATCGATCAAAATATATATTTATCTGGTGAAGCTAGAAGAATACTTAGGATTGATAATGAAATTACGCTAGATGAATTTTATAATTATTTAGCACCTAATGAAGTTAATAAATATAAAGACTTTATTAAAAAATTATATAATGAGCCGAAAAATAATCAAGTAATCAGTTACAAATATGTAAAAGATAATATAGTTAGATATTTAAAAGAAATATATTATGTTTATATTAATGAATCAAATTATAATCTAGTATCGATATTAATAGATGAAACTGATAATATAAATAGAGAAAATATGAATTTAGATAAAGCCTATATATGGCAAAATACAGGTTTTTATACAGTGAATAAGCTTTATTTAGACTTGGAGAAAACAAAAGATAAACGCTTTAGTTTAGCCGTTTTTTCTAGTGATGAAATAAAAGAATATAAAGAATTATATGGTAACTTATTTTATACAGATTTCTTAAAACTATTATACAAAAATCTTAAAACTTATTTAGCTCATTATCTCAATGTTAGTTATTATATGCTAGATGATTATAACTTTTCTTTATTATTAATTGATTTTAATGATAAGCGAAAAGAAGAAAGCTTATTAAAAGGAATTTTAAAGTTCTTAGATAATGGTTTTATAGATTTAAAATATAGTGTTTATCCAATATTTAGGATGGGTGTTTATCTTAAAGCTAAACCTGAAAATAAAGAGATTCTTAACATAATTGATTATGCTAGTAATGCACTATTAGATACAGATAGTTATAACCGAATCGCCTATCATAATTTTAAAAGCTATAAAAGTCATTTTAAAGAAAGAGAAAAATATATTACTTTAAGAGAAAACATCTTGAATAATCAAATAAGAATTAATTATCAACAATTAGTAGATATCATTAATATGGAAGTTTATGGTTATATAGTTAAATTAAATATTCCAAATTTAAATATTTATGAAGATGAAATAGAACAAACTTTAACAAAACATCATAAATTAGAATTATATCACAAGTATAAACTTACAGCCTTGTGCCAACAATTAAAACAACTATATGCTGCAGATAAGGTCTATGTTGAAGTAATATCAGCATTTTCAAACAAAGTGATAGATGATAAATTTGCAGATTTTGTTTTAACGGAACTGCAATTTTTTAAAATCCCACCAGAGGTGTTAAGTATAATTGTTGATAGCTATTCAACTAACCTAGACTTATTACAAAACAATAAAATAAAAATAATCACTCGCAACATTTATGATATTTTTAATAATAAATGTAAAAACTTATATTTAGATTTAAATAAATTAAATATTACTAATTTAGAAACAATAAATGAAGCCCTTAAAAATTTTGATGTATGCATATATTTAGGGAATGTAGATAACAAAGAAGATATCAGTTTGATAAAAGCGGCTAACATTAAATATATATTTGGTAAGGCCTATTCTAAAACTTATAAAATTGAAGAATTAATCGAAAAAATAAAGGATGAATAAATTTTTTAATATTTCAATTTCTTCACTATTAAATCTTATATGTATTACTTTCACAATAATAAAAAATGGTACTAGAAGTGCTCAGCAAGTTGAGTTTTTACTGTCAACTTACTGTCCTCTCCTCTAGTACCATTTTATTTATTCATCCTTTTTCTTTTTCTTATCTTTATGTTCTTCATCTTCATTAAGTATATTTTCATAATGCTTAGTATAATATAAAATTCGTTTGGCTATTGAAATATATGCATTAGCAATTAAACTTAATTCTAAAGCTAATTCATTTAAAGTATTAGTGTTATTAGAATCGATATCATTTAATTTATCTTTAGCTATATTAATAGCCTCGTTATTAGCTTTATCAAATTTAGTTTGAAAAGCTGTAAACACATCACTATTATTACCATTATTATATGTAGAATCGATTATTTGCTTAATTTCGGCTATTGATAAAACTTGTTTTAATGTACAAACTTCTTCTAATAAAGCTAAATGCTCACGATTATATTTTTTAGATATTGGGGCCGGGATAACATTACCTTTAACATAATTATTTACCATTGAAGAAGTTAGTAATTTATCAAATGAACTATAAGTAAATATACCCAATTGTCGTTGAATTAAGGTTAGTATTTGATCCATATATAGTTCTATATCTGGTAATTTGTTATAATCAATTAATTTAAATTCTTCAAATTTTTTTAACCAATTTTTAAGACTTTCATTTACATCAAACATAAAATTCAACTCCTCGTTAAGATATTTTAACATAAAATATTAAAAATTACAAATCATATTTCAAAAACAGTTGACAACACAATGCAATTGATGTAAACTAGTATCGAAAACTAGATGTAACAATCTTATAAATTGGAGGATGCAACAATGAAAAAAAGAATTGGTGTTTTCGGAAGTTATAAAATGATGAATCTTGTATATTCAAAAGGGGAATTCTATCCGGTATACAATTATGTATTAAATAAATTGAAAATTAATAATGAAGTTATAAATTTTGCTAAAGGAAATCTAGATTTAATAGGAATTAAAGATTTAGTAAAGAGTATGACTAATGCTTTAGAATTAGAAGAAATTTACTTATCATTAGGAGAAGTAGAATCTTCTCTAAGTCCTGATAATATATTATTAAATAAAGAAAACATAATAAAAGTAATAGAAGAATTATTTACATTTATTAAAAATAATAAGATTACTGCTAAAATAGAATTATTACCAAATGATAATAAAAGCATTACTTTAATTAATGATTTAATTATTAAATTAGCTAAAGAATATGGTATTACAATTATAAATGAAACTATTGAAATTAAAATAATTGGCAATAGAAAGTATTTCTTAAGCTCATTATATATATAGTAAAATAAGACGTCAAAATTTAGGTTACCTAGATTTGACGTTTTTTAAAATTTAATAAGTAACAAATCTTTTACAAACAAGAAAATCTTAATAATTAGCTTGTTTGACCTACAACTAATTTCATATTATCATTCGATTAGAAAACGCTTTTTAAAGTCTTTGGTATTAGGAATTTAGTTAATATTTTTAATTTTAGAGAAGATTTTTACAAAACTTTATACTATCACAATTATTTTAATAGTAATATTGTTATATTTATACTTTAATATATGAAAAGGAGGCATTATTAATATGTTGTTAATATGATATATATGCGAATTTTTAACTTTTTAAAAATTGATTGTTGGCGCTAAAATAAGAATGGTTCTTTCCGATGTTAGTTGATTTATGTCATAAATTCTAGCCGTATCACTTTGCTTTTTAGTAAGTTGAAGTGACTACGGCCACACATTATTCTT